>QJZZ01000002.1 GCA_003246575.1 Candidatus Saccharimonadota bacterium
CGAATATTGCTGAACCCGCGCCTCATAGAAGCTCCTCGCGAAGCGATTCACTACGTGTGTGTACATGAGCTTTGTCATAAGATAAGTCGAAAACATGATGATATCTTTTATCTTGAGCTGAAGAAAAGACTCACAGGATGGAGGTTGGTAAAAAATAGTCTTGAGCTTAGGTATGGCTAGATTGACAACGGCGCAATCGCGATGTCTACGTCTACGTTACGTGATGATTATCGAAGGTTTATCGATTGATTTGTAATACTCGTAGATGAGAGATGGGACATGTAGTGCGTAGGCATACTTATATTTGACCGTTCCTACTCTTGCGTGATCTAATAAAGAATATGAATGAGCTACCAAACTATCAACAGCTGATGCGGCCAGTATTGGAATATTATGATGATGGTCAGGAGCATGATAGGTTTAGTGCCATTCAGCATATCGTAAAACTCTTGAATTTGAACCCGGAAAACTTTGTTCGTACGAGCAGTGGGCAGCCAATGATATATGGTCGCGTGGGCTGGGCACACTCGTACCTGAAGCAGGCAGGACTGTTGGACTCTTCGAAGCGTGGTAGGTACAAACTGACAAAGCGTGGAAAAGCGGCATTAAGCAGTGGCGAAAAAATTGATAATGAGTATCTGTCGCAGTTTGTTGAGTTTCAAGATTTCAAGGTGCGAAAATCTGATAATTCTCCAGCGAGTGATTCCGACCACCTAGAAGTATCTGATCAGACTCCTAGCGAGCGTATGGCAAATGCGTTGGCTGAGCATAATAGTATATTGCGCGAAGAAGTCCTAACGGCCTTACGCAATGTCGATGCATTTTATTTCGAGAAGATCGTTGCTGACCTACTGCAGACCATGGGATATGGCGAAGCCCAAGTGACAAAACGCTCAAATGATGGTGGTATCGATGCTATTGTCAACGAAGATGCCCTCGGTATAAGTAAAATATATGCCCAAGCTAAACGCTATGCAGCAGATAATCGTGTGAATCGTAAAGAATTGCAGAATTTTGTTGGTGCACTATCGATTCACAATATTTCGAAAGGCGTCTTCATCACCACGTCGTCGTTCTATGTGCAGGCTGAAGAAGATATGAGTCGAACACAGAAGTCTATCGTGCTCATCGATGGCTATACGTTGGCTGGTTTGATGATTCAATACAATCTAGGTGTTACGATTGAAAAGACGTACGCGATTAAACGACTTGATAGTGATTATTACGAGGTAGAGTAAAGAAAAATAGGTGGGCATATGAATACGCTGAAGTTTACGCAAAACTTAGTCAAAGGTCGGATAGCAGAAACAGTCTTCTCGCAGATGCTGCGAGATGCCGGAGTGTTTACGGTACTAGAGTTCGGATACGAGAAGATCGTGCCGGATTTGTTGCAATACAACCATGGACATGATGACCCAGTGATCGAAACACTCCGAACGGCGCCTGATTTTGCCATCATCAATCAACAGACAAAAGAAGTGCGTTTGGTAGAAGTGAAGTATCGTTGGAGACTCGATTTTGACGAAATCAAAGCAACCGCGGAGCGTATGCACCAGTCGTGGAATCCATCCTATCTATTCGTGGCGACACTGGATGGCTTCTATTTTGATGAGGTAAGCAAGATCATCGCAAACAGTGGCAAAATCAGCCCGCTCGTACATCCGAACATTCCGCATGATATGCAGGATTCGTACCTAGAGATTTTAAAGAGATTCGAAAGGGGATCGGGCAATGAATGATCTAACCGACGAAGAAAAGCACGTAATCCTCGACAAGGGCACGGAACTGCCATGGACAGGAGAAATACTCGTCGAGTCGCAGTCGCCACTCACCTAGCCGAACGGAGTCGACGGACGCGAACCTGTTCTTTGCGGGGTCTACGATGCAAGGTGGGACGAATGAAATACCGCTCAAACATCCTCGCGCTTAATCCTAGTCCACACTCCCATCTGGCAGTCGATTGCGCTAGGTCAAATCTTGCGCTGTAACAATTTGATATAGTCACATCCCACATTGACTGGTTGGTATGTTGCGCATATTACTTTATTTTATGTAGCGCCCACGTAGACACATGCTTATGTTTTTTGTACAATAATGTTAATGCAAAGGAGAAATATGCGAGAAAATCCTATTGCTACCGTTCACGGGGAGCAGAGCGCGAAACCAAGTGTGAAAAAGTATCTTTTTCGTAAAGGCGCCGCTAGGGCGTCGATGAAGTCGTCCAAGATCGGTAGTTTTATCAAAAAACATAAGATTATTAGCAGCATTGTTGCTGTCATTATTGTGCTTGGCGTAGCCGGTGGCGTCTGGTGGTATCTAGACAGCCAACAGGAGACCGAAGTATCAACGTCGAGTGAAGTGCAGAAGGCATACGAAGAAAAGCTGCCCGAACTCAAGAAGGCCGTTAGCGACAATCCTGACGACCCAAGCGCCCACAAGAACTATGCTGTGGCTCTGTATGCAACCGGTGATCTTGGCGGCGCACGCAAGCAATACGAAGAGACCGTCAAGCTCAACGACCAAGACGCCATCGCCTACAACAACCTTGGCAACGTCTACCGTGATCTCGGTAAGTATGACGACGCTATCGAAGCATACGAAACTTCAATCAAGCTGAACGACGAAAGTATTAATACCTACGTTAACTTGGCGAACGTCCAGCTTTACAACAAGGGCGATTCTGATGCGGCTATTGCGACCTACGAGAAGGCCCTGAAAGCACTTCCGGATAACGCACAACTTCGCCTGCTTCTCGGCATTGCTTACGAAGAGGCCGGCCAAAAGGATGCCGCTCGTCAACAGTACGAAGCGATTCTTGAAGACGACAGTGAGAACGCAGCCGCACAGGCTAATCTCGACCGACTCAACAGCGACAAATAGCTGTGACGCTTTGCTCGCCACGGGCACAACACACCAATTAATTGAAGAGAAATAGGGATAACGGGGCACATGAGAGAACAGACAGGAGGAATGCGACACTGGCCAATGCTGCGCCTTGTTGTTGCGGCGCTTATTGCAATGTTCCTGTCTGTTTTTGCCACCCAAATGCCGGCGCATGCGGCGGGTGAGGCGCCTATCGTTAACTCGGTTACCCCGTCATCCGGGTATGTTTCAGGGGGAGATAGTGTAACCGTCTCAGGACAATTCTTTGCAGATGGGGCAGTTGTTTATTTTGGTAGTCAGGTCGTTAGTGCGACGTTTGTGAGCGATACGACACTTACGGTTACCATCCCTGCCGCTGGACACGCTGAATCTGTCGATATTATCGTTAAAAACCCAGATCTACAAACGGGCGTACTTGCTAGTGGTTTCGCCTACGAAAACTATGAGCCGACTATCACTGGTGTATCACCAGCTTTTGGGCCATCGAATGGGGGACAGCCTATAACAATAACTGGTTCTGGTTTCGTCGCGGGTGATGTGAAGTATAAAAAAGTTGTTGAGGTTGGAACTGCATTTGTGGCGATAGACAGTGAAGGGCAGACCTTTTCATGGGGTTACGGCACGAACGGTGTACTCGGAAATGGTACAGCCACCGCCACTGTTGCGAAACCAACAAGCATTAGTGCCAGTGGCGCGCTGGCAGGGAAGAGCGTAGTGGATATTGTTTCAGGGGGGAGCCATGTTCTCGCGCTCACAAGTAATGGGCAGGTTATCGGCTGGGGCTATAACGGCAATGGTCAAGCCGATGGGGCAACCGCAGGAATCATCGCAACTCCAACTCTGATTAGTACCGGCGCGCTAACAGAGAGGCATATAACCCAGGTCGCCGCAACTGGCAATTCATCTGTTGCCCTGGATGATAACGGCCGGGTATATACCTGGGGATATAATAATAATGGACAGCTCGGCGATGGTACGACACTCTCTAAGGCAACTCCCGTCTACATCGGCAGCATGGGGGCGTTAGTCGGCAAACATATCACGCAGATAGCCGGGGGGAGTGTTAACGTCTATGCCATTGACGATACTGGCACTGCATATGGCTGGGGTCATAATCAGTATGGCTCGGTGGGCAACAATGCAACCATCGCAACATCACCCTACGCACAATCAACGCCTGTTCCAATTCATACAGCCGGAGTTCTAGCCGGAAAGCAGATTCAAAAGATTTCTGGAGGTGGCAATTTCGCAGTCGCACTAGCTACTGATGGTCGTTTGTATTCATGGGGGTACAATAACTTTGGCCAGCTCGGCAATAACAGCAGTGGCACCCAATCAGCGCCAGTCGCAGTTTACGATTCGGGGCAACTTGCGGGCAAAACTATTGTAGGTTTTGATACAAAAAGTTCCGCGGCTGCTGTGCTTGCAATCGCAAGTGATGGGCAGCTATATGGCTGGGGCTGGGGGTACTCAGGAGTGCTTGGCGGTGGTGCGGCAACTGGGGCAAATACAACACCACTCCTTATCAACACAAGTATGATAACCGCAGATGGTTCAAGCCTCGCGGGGGCAGTACCTGGAGGGACGCACGCTACTGCAATAAACAGTGAGGGGCACCTGTTTACATGGGGTAGTAATACCTACGGCGAACTTGCGAACGGAAACGCAGCTACGGCTCAATCAACACCAGCACAGGTACTGCCCGTCTATGCTGCTGCACCAAATGTTTACTTGGGTGGTGCTAAAATAGACTACACACGCTTGGTGTCGAGCACAGAAATTACTGGAGTGACACCCTCTCATATAGCAGGTGTCGTTGGCGCAAGTCTGGAACTATATGACACTCAGACTGCAACAATGGATAGCGCGTATGAGTACATCGGGCCTCCGACCATAAGCACCGTATTGCCATCAAGCGGCCATATTGGGGGCGGAGACTCGATTATAATCACCGGTGCCGGTTTCGCACCGGGCGCAGTTGTCTATATTGATGGTAATCAAGCATCGAATATCATAGTCGTCAATGAGACTACTATAACCGTAACCGTTCCTGCGGCCTTATATGCTGGCGCGGTTGATGTTGTGGTGAAAAACACAGATCTGCAGACTGGTACATCGGCTGGCGGGTTTACGTACAGCGAGGCCGAACCAACCGTAACGAGTATATCGCCAGCTATCGGTCCTGCCGCGGGTGGACAGCACGTCACCATTACCGGCACCGGCTTTGTCGAGAACGATATAAAGTATAAAAAAGTTGCCATGACATCCACGGCTGTAATGGCTCTTGATTTTAAGGGTAAGATTTATGTATGGGGTTCGGGCCAGGGACTGGGCAATGGGGTGAGCGGCAATCAATCAATTTCAACACCAACAGACATCTCTGATATTGGCGCGCTAGCAGGTAAGACAGTTGTTGATATCGTTGCGGGTTCCTCGACGATGTTCGCCTTGACGAGTGAGGGTCAAGTCATTGGATGGGGGTACAACGGTTCCTATGGAGCGGTTGGTGTTGGTAGTACAGTCGCGTATATAGATACGCCGACATTCGTTTCGGGGGGTAGCCTTATTGGGTTGAAGATCGTCGATATTGATGCAGGGCAGTACTTTGCTGTTGCGCTTGATAGCGCAGGACATGTTCATACGTGGGGGTATGCTGCTTTTGGCCGACTTGGAAACAATAATGGCACGACAAATCAAACAAGCCCTATAAGCATTTCCACCTATGGAGTTTTGGCGACTAAAACCGTGAGTAAGGTAGAAGCCGGCTTTGACCGAGCCTATGCAATCGCAACAGATGGGACTGCTGCAACCTGGGGATATAATGGAACGTACACGATGCTGGGGAGTAATAGCGGCTCAACTGACTCTCAAATTCCGGTTAATGTATATATGGGCGGTGTGCTTTCTGGAAAGAAAATTATTGATATATCGCCAGGCATGTATAGCACACTTGCGCTTGCCGACGACGGGCGACTCTATTCTTGGGGTCGCGCTACGGATGGCGAGATAGGGAATGGCAGCACTACAATAAGCTACCAGGCGCCCGTCGCGGTCACTATGAGTGGGGTTCTTCTCGGAAAAACAATTACAAGTATCGATATGAGTGGGCGGACTGCGCACGTGATCGATTCCGATGGTGTTCTGTACGGTTGGGGGTATAACAGTAGCTCCTCGCTCATAGGCAACGAGCAAACAGCAAATGTCATAAGCCCAACGGTTGTATCGATACCGCAAGCGACCACCGATGGCGCAAGGATTATCGCGAGCGGGGGTGACGTTACCTCGAATAACAGCTTCATTATCAACAGTAAACATGAGTTGTATGCGTGGGGCTTTAATGGTGCAGGGACGCTCATTCGGGGTGTTGCCACTAACCCGCTGCGCACGCCAACTAGAGTTCCACCCGTAACCGATACGCCACTCTCATTTACGTTGGGCGGAGTCAATCTTACTAATGTAACGATGCTTTCGAGTACGCAGGCGACAGCGACAACAGTAGCTCATTCGGCAGGATCTGTTGATCTTGGCGTCGCACTATACGACGGACAGAATGATGTGCTTACGAGTGCCTATGAATACATGACGCAGCCGGCAGTAGTGGGCATTGCTCCGTCTACCGCCTATGTATCGGGTGGTGACACGGTCGTTATCGGCGGTGCTGATTTTAGGGCAGGTGCAACCGTCACGGTTGGCGGTGTTTCGGCGACAGTAACAAACATTACCTCAAGTGAAATTACAATCCAGACTCCCGCCCAGCCTGCGGGTACGTATACTATTGTTGTTACTGATGAATTTGGTCAGACGAGTGTGCTGACGAGTGCGCTGACATACGTTGAGCTGCCGCCAATGCTTAGTGGCATTGCGCCGGCAATTGGGCCAGAAGATGGTGGGCAGCGAGTGTCCATCACCGGAACGGGGCTTGTGCCGGGGAGTACTAAGTACAGCAAAGTCAGTATAGGTAGTTTTGGCGCGGGCATCGATGAGCGTGGACACGTATATTCTTGGGGGTACGGACAGGGGCTTGGTAACGGTGTGGCTGGTGTACAGCAATTATCAACCCCGGTCGATATATCAAACATGGGGGCTCTCGCAAACAAGAGGGTTGTTGATGTTTCAATACTGGATCGACACGCCCTGGCCCTTACAAGCGACGGTGAAGTTATCGGGTGGGGCTACAATCAGTACGGCGGCGTCGGAAATGGCAGTACGGACACCTATATTTACAGCCCAGTTCTTGTGAACAGCGGTGATATGGCGGGTAAGAAAATCATAGCCATAAGCGCCGGTTATGATTTCTCCATAGCGCTAGATGCGGATGGACATGTCTATACCTGGGGCTATAACAACTACGGACAGCTTGGAGATGGCACTATCGCTTACTCTCGAACACCAATAGATATCACTCAGTCAGGCGATCTTAGCGGTGCTTCGATTGTAAAAATTGCAGCTGGTAACTACAATTCATTTGCAGTAGATTCTGCTGGATTGGTCTATGGATGGGGTAACAACCAGAATGGACAAGTCGGAAACGGACTGACCGCATCAGTGGCGCCTTATGGACAGACAACGCCATCGGCAGTGCACGCATCGGGCGGTCTTGCGGGCAAGCGAGTGGTAGATATAGCGGCCGGCTCTAATTCGGCGCTTGTGATCACCGACGAAGGTAGTTTGTATACCTGGGGTGTTAATAGTTATGGGCAGCTTGGGAACGGTACTACAACGAGCTCTTCCATCCCGGTGTCTGTGAGTGCCAGCGGTGCATTGGCGGGCAAAACGGTATCCTCTATTTCTTTACGAGGTTACACGGCCCTAGTGCTGGACTCGGAGGGGGGCGTTTACGGCTGGGGGTATAACGGTTATGGACAGCTGACTATGGGTGCATCAACGGCTTCGGTCTCGAGCCCTATTGAACTAGACACTTCAATGGCCAGCATTGGTGGCGCGAAAATTATCGAGGTTGGCGGCAATAGCTCGGCAATTTTTGTGATAAATAGTAAACATGACCCCTATCTATGGGGGCAAAATAATCTTTCATATCTAGGAATTGGCAACAACGATAGCCCTATCATAACCCCAACAAAAATACTTCAGCAGATTACCATGCCGCCTTCCATTACGCTTGATGGGGTAGAGCTTACTGACATCGAGATTATCTCAGACACGAAAGCCCTTGCGACGACGACGAGCCACTCTATGGGCACGGTGGATCTTGGTATCCAACTTTATGATGGTCAGACGGACAGCCTTATTGGCGCCTATGAATATGCTGCTCGTCCAGACCCTTTGATAGTTACTCCGTCAATAGGCTACGTGACTGGTGGTGACACAACTGTTATTGGCGGTAATAACTTCCGTGCTGGTGCATCGGTCAAAGTCGGCGATACCGATGCAACAGTTACCAACGTTACCAATACGGCTATCACTATTCAAACTCCGGCAAATCATGCGGGTAATTATGACGTCACCGTGACCGATGAATACGGTCAGTCTACGACACTTTCAGGCGCATTCACCTACATAGAGTGGCCTCCTGTGATTAGTTCAGTTAGCCCTTCGCAAGGACCAGAAGACGGCGGACAAGCAGTTACCGTAACAGGCCAAAACTTTGCGGGAAGCGAAGCGCGGTATAAAAAGGTTATTCCCGGACTTGGTACGACATTTGCGCTCGACGAGGGCGGCCGCGTATATGCATGGGGTGCCAACAATTACGGACAGCTCGGCAATGGGACAGCCACCGGTACAGCGACCGAGCCAACGTATCTTTCGGATAAGGGAGCGCTCGCGGACAAGACTATTGTGGATATTGCATCAAATGGCTATACTGCACTAGCTCTTACAAGCGATGGTCAAATAGTCGGCTGGGGCTATAACAATTATGGCCAGGCTGACGGGGCGACTACAGGGACAATTTTGACGCCAAAGCTCGTCAATACCTCTATGGCAAGTGGTAAAATTATAGCGGTAGCTATGACAAGTGGTAGCGGATCTTCGCTCATGCTGGATGATACTGGAAGGCTGTATTCTTGGGGGAATAATACTTATGGGCAGCTCGGAAACGGAACAACCGCCAACTCAACCACGCCTTCGTATATAGGCACTAGCGGTGTGCTTAATGGCGTAAAAGTCGCATCTATTAGTGGCGGATACTTCGACTTTTACGCTATAGATGTTAACGGCAAGGCATACGCATGGGGTCATAACCAATACGGTACTGTCGGAAACGGAAGTTACACCACAGGGAGTCCGTATTCAATGGCGACGCCAGTGGCAATTAGCCTGCCTGCAGCCAAAAAGGCAGTACAGCTAGAGGGCGGCTATCTTTATGCTATTGCACTCATGGATGACGGCAGCCTATACAGCTGGGGCTATAACGGATACTACACACTTGGTAACAACACGACAACGACATCGTATAGTCCGACGCTCGTCTACACAGCCGGTGTACTATCTGGTAAGACGATTACGTCGATAAGCGCGGGTCAATATACTGTGCACGCGATGGACGACGACGGTAACCTCTACGCCTGGGGCTCTAACCAAAACAACGCGTTTGGTGGATCTATTATCGCAGGATCATCGTATGTTCCATATTCTATCGATCCTTCGCGGAGCATGGATCAAGGCGCGAGCCTGCGGAGCGTCTTTGACGGCGGGCAGCAAGTGAATACTGCCTTCGTTGACGCCACAGGTAAGCTCTATATGCGAGGCTACAATACGAACGGGCAGCTCGGGCGAGGGGTGACAGACGCTACGGTTCAGGCCAATATGATGCCAGTTAACGATATCTTCACAACCCCTCCGGTCGTTACACTCGGCGGGTCTACGCTCATAAACACGAAACTTGTATCGGGAACAACAATCACCGGCACGACAACACCCCACGCACCTGGACTTGTCGATGCAGATGTAACGCTATATGATAATCAAACCGATGTCGTTGCCGATGCATATGAATATATAGCGCGGCCAACCACATCTGGCGTCGCGCCATCAACGGGCTATGTTACGGGTGGCGATACGGTAACCATCAGCGGATCTGACTTTCAGGCTGGAGCAACAGTCACGGTTGGAGGTGTCGCTGCAACGGTCACGAATATTACACCTACTACTATTACCGTTCAAACCCCCGCTAATCACGCAGGAGTATATGACGTCGCTGTTACCGATACTTACGGTCAGACGTCTAACTTAGCTAAAGTCTTCACTTACGTAGAGCTGCCTCCAGTCTTGAGTAGTGTTACTCCAAATGCCGGGCCTATTGAGGGCGGCCAGCTGGTAACAGTTACCGGCGAGAACTTTGTTGCTTCTGATATTGTCTATAGCAAAGTAGAAATGGGCGACTCGGCCGCCGTTGCACTCGACACAAACGGTCACGTATACGTATGGGGATACGGCTCGGCGCTAGGTGATGGTACGGCAGGAACGCAGACCATCACGGAGCCACGAGACATATCCGAAGTAGGGGCGCTGGCTGGAAAGACCATCGTTGATGTCGTAGCTGGTTATAATCACTTCCTTGCCCTTGCAAGTGACGGGACACTTATTGGATGGGGCCAAAACACTTATGGTGCAGCAAACGGTCTCAACGCGACGGCCGTATATAGTCCGACTACTATAAACACCGGTGCTTTGGTGGGCAAAACGATTACCGCAATCGACGCAAACTATCTGTACTCAATGGCCCTTGATAGCAACGGAAACGTATATACCTGGGGCTATAATGGTGCGGGTAATCTAGGAAACGGAACGACGACAAACTCTGTAAGCCCTATCAACATCTCGACGATGGGAAGTTTGAGCGGAAAAACTATCACTCAGATTTCAGCGGGATATCAAACCGCATTCGCCATTGATTCTAATGGTTTTGCGTACGGCTGGGGTCTTAACCACTATGGATCGGTGGGCAACAATGCGGTTGTTCCAACTTCGCCATATGCGCAGTCTACCCCTGTTGCCGTTTATGCCGGTGGTGCTCTATCTGGAAAGAAAATTCTGAAGATACGAGGCGGTATACAGGCGGCATTGGTCTTAGCCGACGACGGTAAACTCTATGCATGGGGGTATGGTGCTTCAGGGGCGATGGGGAACGGAACATATACAACGGCACAGGCGCCTGTCGCAGTCACAATGACGGGCGCACTATCGGGTGTAGTGATTAGCGATATATATGCGGGCGGCTACACGATGCGAGTTCTCGATGAGAGCGGAAACGTCTACAGCTGGGGCAATAACTATTACGGAAACCTTGGCGACGGAACAACGTCGAATAATCCGACGCCACTCCTTACCGACATGTCGGTTGCAGAATCGGATGGCGCATACATCACAGGAGTTGGTGGCGGTAACAACAACGGCTATGTCACAAATAGCAGGGGCGAGCTCTTTACCTGGGGCTACAACAACTACGGACAGCTTATTAACGGCACCCCATCCGGGACACATGGCGTGATACCAGCACGAGTCGTTGAGTCACTCCAGACACCGCCTCGAGTGACAATTGGCGGCACTCCGTTGATTAAGACGAAGCTCGTATCTAGTACGCAAATATCTGGTATCACTCCGGCTCATGCGGAGGGTACTGTCAATGTCGATGCTGAACTCTACGATGGTCAAATTGCAACACTGGCGAATAGTTATCAGTACATTCTTCCGCCAGAGGCGGGCAGCATATCTCCGTCTACCGGATTTGTCTCCGGCGGCGACTCAGTTGTCATTTCTGGAACCGACTTCAGCTCGGGTACGATCGTCACAATTGGTAGTGAATCTGCTGTGATCACAAACATTACGAGCACCGCCATCACCATACAAACTCCAGCGAACGCAGCTGGCGTGTATGATGTGGTGATCACAGATACACTCGGCCAGTCAAGCACGCTTAGCGGAGCTTTTACCTACGTTGAACTGCCGCCAACCCTCACGAGCATTAATCCAACCCGTGGTCCGACCGCTGGCGGCCAAGCTGTCACAGTAACCGGCACCGGTTTCGTTAAAGGCAAGACAAAGTTTACAAAAGTCATAACCGGTGATCTTTACAGTGCCGCAATAGATGAGTCAGGGTCAGTGTATACATGGGGGCGTGGTTCATATGGTGTTCTTGGAGACAATAACACGGCAACGCATACTGTCACCATGCCAACCAATATATCTTCGCGCGGAGATTTGGCGAGCAAAACGATTGTAGATATATCTACATCCACGTACGGTAGCTTTATATTAGCTCTCACCGACGAAGGTCAAGTCATCGGCTGGGGCTATAACAGCAACGGCAGACTATTGGGGGTCGCAACGCCAGCTAATGTAGCCACGCCAACCCTTATCAATACTGGAGACATGGCAAACAAGAACATTACAGCCATTTCCGCCGGCGAGGCTTTCTCTGTGGCGCTTGATAGTGACGGTACCGTCTATACTTGGGGCTACAACGGTTCTGGTCAGCTTGGAGACGGCACGGTTGTGTCACCAAAGCTACCGGTAAACATATCAAGTAGTGGAGCTTTGGCGGGAAAAACAATCACAGGTATTGCAGCAGGCGGCGCTAACGGCTACGCGATCGACAGCGATGGTAAGGCCTATGGCTGGGGGCACAATGCTCAAGGCAGTGTAGGTAATGGCACGCTAATTGCTTCCGCGCCATACGCGCAGTCAACCCCGGCGGCTATATCGATGAACGGTGCATTATTAGGCAAGCGAATCTCGGACATATCTGGGGGATACTTATTTGCTATCGCGCTAACAACAGACGGCGATGTCTACTCCTGGGGGTATAATGCTCAAGGACAGCTTGGCGATAACACAACGTCGAATAGGTATTCGCCCGTTGCGGTGTATTCTGGCGGTGCAATATCCGGAAAGACTATCGTGGCAATTAGTAGCGGAGCATCGACTTCGGGGGTAATAGATGACAGTGGCGCAGTATATGGCTGGGGAAATAATCAGTACGGGCAGCTCGGGAACGGCGCAACTGCAACCACCCAAGCGGCGCCTGTCTTCACGGATGTAACGCCTATCACGAGCGGAGGATCCTCTGTTGGCTCGATATCCGCAGGCGGAACAAGCTCAAGTATCATCGACAATCAAGGAAACATATTTAGTTATGGCCGTAATGATTACGGTCAGCTCGGAGACGGAACGACGACTTCACCTGTGACTTCACCTGTACTGGTGCTGCCTATTTATGACACACCTCCAACGCTTACAATCGACGGAAAAGCGCTGGCTAGTGTTCAACTCGTGTCAAATACGGAAGTCACAGGCGTGACGCCTACTGGGAGCGGCGCGGGCCTAGTTCACGTGGCGATTACAAACTATGACGGTCAGACCGACACACTCTTAAACGGCTACGAATACGTTGATGGTCCAACCATTTCAGCTATTACGCCCGCGAGCGGCTCAATTGCAGGTGGTGAATCGGCGTACGTTACCGGCACAAACTTCACAGCAGACACACACGTCACCATTGGCGGCGCTACCGCATCGGTTAGCTACATTTCAAGCACTTCATTGCTGATTTTGACACCAGCAAGCGCAAACCCTGGCGACTACGATGTTGTCGTATTCGATGATTACGGTCAATCTAATACCCTTGTGGCGGGCTACACCTACATGCTGCCATCACCAACACTGAGCGGCATTACCCCACAGTACGCTAAGATGACAGGCGGAGACATCATTACTATTAACGGTACGGGATTCGTCGCAAAGGCGGGTGGCGGTAGCTGGTACGACGTCATCGTTGACGGCAACCTCGCTTCAAACGTTACCTATATCAGTTCGACGCAACTTCAGGCTACCGTACCGGGGCACACTCCAGGTGCTGTATCGGTGACTGTTGGCGGTAGCTACAGTGGTGAGGTTACGCTCGCGAACGCGCTAACCTACCTTCCAGAGTCATACACCTTCACGAATGACGCGCGAACCCTCATGGCAAATGAGCCGGGTGAGTTCACGATTGAAATGCGCGACGAGAACGGCGATCCAATTACCTCGACGAGCGACGTTACATTGAACCTCACAACCGACTCGGCATCCGGCTACTTTGCTCGCGCTCTGAGCGGCACCGGATCTGGCTGGACCTACGACTCAGTGGTTGTTCCGGCGGGCCAGAGCAGCGCAACCTTCTTCTACCGTGATCTTGCGACAGGAACGCCGACTATCACAGCGACCGACGCCCTGAGTGAATTCGCATCACAATCAATGACTATCAATTCTCAGTACAAGATTCTCGTGACTGGTATTAGTAACCCGACAAACGTCGGCGTACCAAGCTCGGTCACCGTTCAAGCTGTTGACTATACGAATGTACCGCAATCAGATTACACGGGCACCGTGAGCTTCACGAGTGACGATGGCGCTGCAATTCTTCCAGCGAACTACGTCTTCACCGCAGCGGACCACGGCCGCAAGACCTTTACGAATGGCATCACCTTCGGCACGCAGGGCACATGGTCAGTCACGGCAACTGACATGAACGAGTCGACCGTCACCGGTACACAAGAGGGCATTGTTGTTGGTGCACCAGCCGCAGGCACGATCGCGAAGCTTCAGTTCATCACCCCAGAACAGAGCTTCTCACTCGACGACCACTCCGGCATTATCACTATTCAGACCCGCGACAGTATCGGTACGATTATCCCAGTAACGTCAGACACCACCATCTACGTACGAAGCGACTCGGCAACCGGCCAGTATTCACTCGACGGCGAGACTAACTGGACGGACGCACCACTGGCTGTCACTATTCCTGCAAACACCAGCTCGATCAATGTTTATTACCGCGATACTGCCGCCGGAACACACACCCTAACTGCAGCCCAGAACGCCGGCGATGACTTCGGCTGGCAAGTAGCTTCACAGGAATTTATCGTCGGTGTCGGCGCACCGTCACAGCTTGGAATTAGCACTGTCACGAATGCTGCAGCCGGACAATGGATCCCTGTTACTGTCGAGCTTCAGGACGCAAGCGGCAACAAGGTCTCGGCGCCTGCTGACGTCACGATTGAGATGACGGCGTCCCAGTATGGCCACTACAGTTTGACCGCTGACGGCTCAAGCCCAAGCGCAATACTCACCGTTAACCTTATTGAAGGCCAGCGCGAACTTACTGTCTACGTCCAGGCAAGTGCCGGTGACAGTCTCACGCTTAACGCCAGCGACGTTCGAACAGGCGAAACCTACGACAGTGCCCAAGCAACAATCCAGCTTGCGGCAGGCGAGGCAACAGGACTCGTGTTCTCGTCAACACCGGCTCAAGCAGTCGTCCACAAGGCGTCGTCGATCAGCGTATCCCTCAAGGACCAATTTGGTAACATTGCAACCGCGCCAGCCGACACCGATGTCACGATCTCTTCACTCGACGCACCAGAGGGTGGTGTTGCGCAGACGACTGCCGGTCCATGGGTCGGCAGTCAATCAAAGACCATCGCAGAAGGTACGACGACCGTTGCCGTCTACTTCTTCCATACCACCGTATCGGCAGGCGCGCCAGTGCAGGCAACCGCCACTGGTTACGAAGACGGCACAGCCTCAATTCCTGTTATCGCAGATGTCTACTCTGGTAAGATTCGCTTTGCGCCGTCAAACGAAACCTCAATTACCGCAGGTGCTGATACCGACTACACGGTACAACTCCTCGACAAGTGGGGCAACCCAGCACTTGCATCAAGCAACATCAACATTGGCATCGGCGGACTCCGCACCGAGACCTCAACCTGGGACGGCAACGCAACCGAAACGCTAAACGGCGTAGGCAGCAGCTTCACGACAAACACCGGAACTGGCCACACGGTCACTGTTCCAGCTGGACAGAGTCAAGTAACTGCCACCTACAACGACACGCTTGCGGGCGTTGCGCAGCTTAACGCCGTCGACCAAGCGCAGTGGACTCGTAGCTGTAAAGACATCGTCGTTATAGATTACACGTGTCACAGCGGCTGGAACGCGTGGCAAAACAGTAGCCTTACCAGCCTTTCTGTGACCGTCACTCCGGACGCTGCGGACCACCTTTCATTCGCAACTGACCAACAGGTGGTTACGAAGAACACGCCAAGCGAGGTTATTACTATTGAGTCACGCGACCAATACGAAAACCCTGCACCAGTAGCGGGCAACACGACCATCGATTTCAGCTCATCGAGCGCAACTGCCGAGTGGAGCACATCATCGAACGGCACATACGGTACTGACGCTCTCGTCATTCCTGCGGGCCAGAGCTCAGTTGACCTGTACTACCAAGACGGTACCGTCAGTCTTCCGGCTGGCGACACAATGACCGCCAGCGACGGCGGGACACTAGCTGACGGAACGCAGACTATCCGTATTATTGAAGGCTTCGCATCGCAGGTGATCATTGACACCCAAGGGGTCACGACGGCGACTGCTGGCACCGTTGTGCCTGCAACACTCGAAACGCAAACCGATGACGCAACAGAGGTTGTTGTCCTTGAGGACACGACATTCGCTCTCGACACCGAAGACGGCGAGTTCTCCCTGACCGAAACGCCATTCACGCCAGTCTCTACCGCAACTGTTGACGCCGAGACAAGCAGCACGCCGCTATTCTATCGATCGACCGTCAGCGGCGAGAAGACCCTTTCGGCAACCGCCGAATCATTCTCGAGCGAAACAACGACACTCTCAATTCTCGCGGCAGACTTCTACAAGCTTGGCTTCTCTCAAACACCAACCGACGACCTTGTACAAGCAGCAACACCAAGCGAAGCCTTCGTGGTGAGCGCCTACGACGAGTTCGGTAACGTGGCTATCGCTAGTGAGCTCGGTGACGTCAGCGTAGACCTAACCAACACAGAACCGACCGGAACGTTTGCGACGAGTCAGACCGGCACCTGGGACGTCACGACCGTGACCATTCCTCTTGGCGCCTCGACAACCCAGCAATTCTACTACCTGGTTGGTGAGATGGATGGGGTAACCGGCAACCTTGTTGACGCAGGTGTGCTTGGCAACCAGACACTCACTGCATCAACACCAGACACTCTTGATGGCGAGACCGTTCAAACCGTCGTCGGTGACATCGCAGAAAGTGTCGACTTCACAAGCGGACCAGCGAGTGTTGTTGCGGGCATTCCATCAGACGAAATTACCGTCCAACTCCAGAAGAGTGATGGTAGCCTAGCGATCGCAACTACCGACCAAACGGTACAACTTTCGAGCGTCAACTTGTCGAACCTTACTGCCTTTAGTGGCAAGAACGGCAACGATGTCTATAGTCTCACGCCAGGTGGAGCGGCGATTACTTCCGTCGTCATTCCTGCGGGTAGCTCGACTGCGACCATCTACGTGACCGCCTATACCGCAGAGAACCACCGCATGCAAGCAGCAATGACGTCGTACGACTACAGTGGTGTCAGCCGTGGCCTTCGCAAGGGTTACGAGCAGCTCTCGGTTGTTGCGGGCGATGCTTCAGGTCTTGCCTTCACGAGCGCCGAACAAACTATTCACCCAGACAAGGCGTCGGCAGCGATTGCAATTACTGTCATTGATGATTACGAAAACACGGCGCAGAACCTCGAGGACCGCACGATTAACCTGTCGTCATCGTGCGTCACCGGATCATTCTTAAGTGCGCCAACCGGCTCAACAATCACCTCGGTACCACTCGCAACAGGCAACAGTACCACATATGCGTACTACATCGACACAGCAGCATCTGTTGACTCATGCGTCTTGACCGCACAAGCACCAGGCTTGGCTGATGGCACCCAAAACCTCGTGGTGCGCGAGCCTGTCTATCGTCTTGGTGTTTCAAGCGCGCCACAGACTATCGAGGCAGGGCAGACATCAGCGAATATCGTCGTGAATACCTATGATCGCTTCGGCAACATCGTTACCGCCGAGAACCCAACATCTGTCGGATTTACGGCAACCGGCTCAGATAATGTCCTGACGCCATCTTCGCGAACCATTGCAGCAGGCGGCTCGAGCGCGACCTTCAGCTTCAAGCACGACCGATCCCTCACCGAGGATACTGTCTACACTGTTACGGCGACCGACAGGACAGGTGAAGCACTTGCGGCAACACAAGACGTGACCGTTGTTCCTGGTGTCGTTGCCTCATTCGGCCTCGATAAGGCATCATACACCTTTGACGCAGGTGAATACGGCGCGCTATTTGTCCGCCCGCTCAATGCGTACGGAAAGGTGACCTATGTCACCGGTTCTGATGCAACCGCCAACCTTTCAACAAACGATGCAAGTGGCGCATTTTACAGCTACAACGACTCGACGTACAGCCAGATCAACTCGACCGTCGTTCCTGTGAACGAAACGCAGAGCGACACCCTGTACTATCGCCAGACAACAACCACCAAGCCAAGTAGTACGAGTAGCCTTAACTATCCAGATACGCTTACCGCATCGTCAGCGGGCGTCGACGACGGCACGGCGAGCGTCACGATCATTGCACGCGCACTTGCGTTCAGTACCGGTAACTTTAGTGCACAATCATCAAGTGTCACGCCAATGCACATCACGATTTCCGGCGCAATTGAAAGCGACATAACCGTAGCACTTGGCGACAGCAACTCGGCAACGGGCGACTTCTATAGTGACGAAGAGGCGACAAATGTCATCTCAAGCGTCGACATCCTCGCTGGCGAGACAAGTTCGGCAACCTTCTACTACAAGCAGACTGCCGAAGTCCGTTCTCCGTCATACCTCTACCTGACCGCTGACGCAACGACGCAACCAGTGAGCATATACAATACTCGCGTTAAGTCATGGTACTACACCAGTAACTTCTCGGAGATCCTGATCACCTCTGGACCATCGACACTTGAGCAGGGCCAGACGGGCACTTACACCATTCAGGCTCGAGACGACCTTGGCAACTCGGTACCATTTACGAAGTCAAAGACGACGGGCATCTGCCTTTACATTGATGCAAACATTGGCACCGGAACACTCACGGGGCAGTCAGTTGTATCGGAGTCGATCAGCTGTACTGACGCAAATGGTGCGACCGCGCTCTACGTTGGTCCACAAGCAATGACCGCAACCTTCACGTACAAGGAAGTAACGACCGGAACACGGCAGCTGAGCGTTGCGACAAACTCTGGTGCAACCGGTGGTATCCGCGCCACCAAGGATGTCGAGATAACTAACGCGATCACGACAAAGACCTTGTTCGACAAGACGAAGTACACGACCATTCGCGGCGACATCGTTACCTTCGATCTGTCGCTAGCAAACAGCTACGACTTCAAGGTGAATAGTGTTGGTAGCAAGACGGCGACACTGACGTCATCATCAGCTTCAGGGCGCTTCTACGATAGTGCGAGCGGCACTTGGGTCAGTTCACTCGACGTCACCTTCGCCGACGGCCAGACGACAGTCAGCGGACTTCAATACAAAGACGCAACCGGCGCCTTTGGCTTGCAGACACTCTCTGCTTCAGCAAGCGGTCTCGCGACCGGTACGGCAACCGTCAACCTCACAACTGGCCTCTTCGGCAGCCTTGGCTTCGGCGCAAGCCCTACAATGCTTGAACGCCAGCAAGAAGGGGAGATGACCGTCTCGATTCTTGACGAGTTTGGCAACCCAACCGCAACACGCGACAGCCTTTGCCTTTACATTCAAAGTGACAGTGACACGGGCGTGATCACGACCGACGAAACCGAAGCGTGTCCTAATGTAACAGTCCCAGGCGGTGCAACGGCCTACGCAATCTACGTTCCAGCAAACAGTACCGGTGCAACCTTCACCTATACCGACACTGTCGCTCATACCGTCACATTAACGGCGAGTACGGTTGCTGGCGGCAGCGGACTCGTCGCGGAACATGCAGTCGACATTATCGATGGAGAGATCGTCGGCGTCAGCATCGCATCGGACCAGACACAAGTTGATCGAGGTGGTATCTATGCTGGTGTTCTGACAGCCCAAAACGCCTACGGCGCAGCCGTTGTGACTGACGCGGATATTGACGTCACCTTGACGAGTGACCTCGTCACCGGTGAGTTCACACCAGGCCTTGTTGACTCATGGACAAGCAGTCTTGTAGTTACGATCCCAGCAGGATCATCTGGCGTTGACGTCCTCTTCCATGATGCCGATAGCGAATACCTGGGTACCGTGGCACTCACCTCGACAACCGCTGAATATCCAGAAACGTCACAAAACATCGAAATTGTGGCCGGTGACCCAGTGCAACTTAACTTCAGCACACCAACGCAGACGACGACCGCATACCACCCATCCGACGTCATGACTGTTGAGGTGCAAAACCAGTACGGCTACGCGACAACAGTCAGCGAAGACACCCGCATTAGTGTCCGCACCGACAGCGCAACAGGGCTCTTCGCGACAAGCCAGCTCGGCCCATGGTTGGTCGCAAGCGTGACGATCCCTGCCGACCAAAGTGAAGCGTCGTTCTACTACCGCGACACTGAGCCGGGTGAGTACACCCTTTCTGCGGCGAACATCTTGAACCCTCAGCCTGGCGACCTCGTCCTCTCGGCAGCACAGGCGCACACTGTTGAACTCCAGGTCCTCGACCACTTTGTCGTCACAAACATCTCGACGCCGCAGCAAGCGGGTACGGCAAGCTCGGTCGTGGTCTTTGCGATGGACAGTGGCAACTACGTAATCCCATGGTATGACGGCACGATCACCTTTAGCTCAAGTGACACCGGCGCATTCATCCCTGGCTCGAGCTACACCTTTGTTCCAGAAACCGACCAAGGCATCCATACCTTCACAAACTCTATCGCGTTCAAGACGACAGGACTCAAGTCAGTCAGCGTCACAAGTCGTGACGGATTTGCGGGCACGCAGTTTAATATTGAAGTGCTCGCCGGCAACACTAACCCGGTTGCGTCAGTAGCGTTCATTACACCAGTCAGCGGCTCGACGTCGACGCGCGTCAATGAAGTATCGGAAGCCTTTACCGCACAGCTTCGCGATGCAGCAGGCGTTCCAACCAACGCGCCGGCTGGCGGCATGCCGGTTCGTCTGACCTCAAGCTCGCCAACTGGTCAATTCTCGACCGACGGCCTGAGCTGGAGCTCGAGCATCGTGACGACCGTCGAAGAAGGACTTAGCTTCACGACCGAACCACTATACTACCGCGATGCAACGTCGGGTGAATATACGATTACTGCGAGCGACTGGCTCGAAGGTTCAGACAACGAGCTGATCGAAAACGATACAGCAGCTATCACCGTCAACGACATGGACCTGCAGATTCAACAAGAGATCTACTCGCAGCAGTACGATGGCAACTACATAAAGAACGACCGCCTCTTCTCGCGAAACAACAACGGCGACATCCTTGGCTACCAGAGATTGACTGCACAAAGCCTGAAGAGTGTAAGCCGTGACTCACTGCCGAGTGCCTGGACGATCATGACCGGCACTAACATCGACACTAGCTACCAAGGTGTCTCGAACCTGACGCACACCGGAGCACACCTTTCACCACGAGTAGGCGATAGTGCAATTACCACGAGTATTTCTGCGGTTAGTGGCTCGCTGGTCGGTGCGTGGAATGGCCTCATTCCTGTCTCGGCATGGGTTGCATCGCTTGACGGTAATGCAACAGAAGAAGCGACAGCGTTCACGATCGTCGCAACGAATGGCGGCAGTCGCGCAGACGCACCACAGACCTACCTCTCTGCTATTCAGGAAGATCTTTCTTCCGCAACCGGCTCATATTCAGCGCTCGACACTACGGCGCAAAGCACAACAACTGTTGCAAGTTGGTCACTTTCAACGCTGCAATCTCTCGGATATGCGACACAGACGAGTGCAGGTCTCTACGCGATTCAGCTTCCGGCTTCCGTTCTTGAAACTGGTGCGTACACCTTCGTTGCAGAACTTCGATCAGGAGATTCAATCTTAGCGCAAGCTAGCCTTCCGCTCGACGTCATTGCTGTTGCAGACGAAGAGAATAGTACCGAAACACCAGGCGTTGTCACTGTTGAAACACCATCAACCGCAACCCCTGGCACAAACACCGAACAGCCGGCAGGTGAAGACGAAAATGATGGCGGCAACGGGCAGCCAATCGTGATTCCTGTTGGCGGAAATACCGACAACAACAATGGCGGTGGAAGCGTTAGTAGCAACTGGTTCAAGACACTTGTCAGCTCACCAGAAATGCCAATCGTCGTGACGACCAGCACCTTTGCGGTTATTATGGCTATTGCCGCAGTACTCCTGTTCCAGTTCCTCCAGGAATGGCGCCAGGCCCGCTGGCTCATGGCGGCAATCGCAAAGCGCCGCGCTGCCGTGGTCAATAAGGATCAATTCCTCGCACTCGCATCACACCACCTTCGTACGCCACTCTCGCTGCTGTCATCGAGTTTGTCGCTCATCACGACGGCGCAAAGTGAAGCTGTACGGCGACTCGGTGGACTCCTGCAACCAAACATCGCCAGCCTGAGCGCAAGCGCCGAAGCAATCCTAGCCCAGCTATCTTCGGACAAGGAACTTGCCGAGATATCGGCACCGTCAAAAGAAAAAACAAAGGTTCGCGTGTACACCCGTCCGATCGTCTGGCTGCCGATTGTTGCGTCAATTGTTATTACCGTTGCGGCAAACTGGCTCGCACAGTCCTTCGGGCAGCAAACGATCGAGAGCCAGATCATCGCGCAGCAAGTCGTGCTCACCCTTCTTGCGTCGATCATTCTGTACTCTATCACTCGTGCTGTCGCGGCCAGCATCCGACGTTCACAGGAACTGAAAGAAGCAGAACACCGCATGCAAGTGTTGAATAACGCGAAGACCGCATTCGCGTCGGAAGTCGGCGACAAGCTCACCACTGGCGTAAGAGTGCTGAAGGCAAATGTCGCATACGCCTCAACTGTCGAAGGGAATGTTTCGCAGAAGTTCCTTGATGAAGGAACGGAGCGCCTCGAACGGCTTACTGAACGCTTCGCAACCATCAAATCCGTTTATGATGCAGTGCCACACGAACAGGCAATTGGCGTAGCGGCAGCCATCGATCTCGCGCTTGTCCGTGTCGCAAGGGCGCAAGATGTATCCGAACTTCATGTCGAGAAAAAGGCGATTGAGAGCCTCACGCTCAACGAAGACCCGCTCCTTCTTTCTGAGCTTCTTGAGAATGCGCTCGCAAGCATGGTTCGTGAAGACCCAGATGGCACCGTTACTATTACGGCTAAGCAAGATAAGGATTGGACGACACTCCGTATCGTTGGCCCAGCCCTCGACGATACGCCGGCCAAGGATATCTTTAGTGTCTACTCAAGGGAAAGCGAAGAAGATTCGGGGCGACTCGCGACGGATGACGACCCATCGTTCACCCGACTCGATCTCTACCTGGAGCGCATCATTGTAGACACTATGATGGGGGCTGTTTCGGCTTCGCAGAAAGATGGTAAGCTCACCATCTCGCTCGCTTTGCCTCGCTAATACTTCTATTGAGTAAACGGATGGATGACTAGATGGTTGTTAGATAAGATGTCTGGCGCAGTGATGCGGACGTTCGATGCCAATGGCGTATGCACTAAGATCATTTGTGCGTATTGCAGCGGGCACCTGGGCCATGTCTTTGAGGGCGAGCAACTCACGGACAAGAACGTCCGCTACTGTGTGAACTCTATCTCGATGAAATTCGTGCCAGAATAAGTGAACTAATTTACTGTAACTTTTGTTTGCGATTGATGCGATATATCGATCGCATCGGCATGTTTTCCTATCGACGCTCGCAATACGGCTTGGCGATTTTCATGATTTCGGCGCACCATCTCGATGACGGTGGCGATAGCTTCAGGTGAGCGGGAGCGTCGTTCGTACTCGGCAACGTGCATATCGATACGCGCCTGAAGGGTCTGCTCGGCACGAGCAAGTTAGTCTTCGGCGTTTGCTACGGCAGCTTCGTGCCACTCTTCGGTCGTCATAGATGAGAACGTACGTTCAGTCATGATATATATTATAGCACAAAATATGATATAAATCAATATGCTGTACGACTTCGACGCTGTATGTATTTGACTACAGACAGCTAAAATGTTAGAATATATCTTTATGAGTATGGAAAAACCAGTGCGAGCATGGGATGAAGACGATGATTGGATTCTGCCGAGGAATCCTCAGAAAGCGATACCTTTTGTTGGTCGTGCTGCGAATATGGAGCAGGCGGCTCGTGCTGCCTGGGCTGACGGACCTGAGCCGGGAGCTCCATGTATGAACGGCGATACGAGGCGTGAGACGATGCTGCTCGTTCAGACGAGTCGAAATCCGAACACTTTGCCGAGTCTTGTGGCATCAGAAAAGATGCGAGCAGCAGAGGTTATCAATCATTGTGGTACGTGTGCAGTCGCCATGTGCTTCTTGAAAACTGAGATAAAAAAGCATCAGTAATAAAATAACGCCCGGCTCTCCGGGCGTTATTCGTGCTAGAACGTCTGGACGATAATCCAGAGGGCGGCGGCGATTTCTATGAAGAAAAGGCCGAGACCGACAGGGGATCCCCAGCTGAACCAGCTGCCCCAGGCTCGCCAGTTTTTGTGCGAGCGGTCGTACCATTCTAGTTGTTCTTGTGCTGACATCTTTGACATCGCAGAACTCCTATTTTGTTAATAAAAGTCCCCCGAAATCGTAGCGTTGCCGGGCGCGAGGTGGTCCCTCAGGGGCGGGACTCGCGGGACGTGCGGACTTGTACGCTATATATACTATATACTCTCGGTGTAGTGATGTCGAGCTATGAGAAACCCTCGAAGGGGCTCTCGGGTGAGATTCTCCTTTCGGGGGTAGGGGGTAGACATCAGTCTTCCTTGGGCAGCGGGTCGAGCTGCTCGGAGGTGTCCTTGAGCTGCCTGTCCGATCCCTTGATGTAAGACTGGGGGCGAACGCGTAGTACCTCGGTGACGTCGCCACCTGGGTCGACAAATTCATCAAACGCGTTGATGTACTCGCCGTGCTGCCGGAGAAACTCCTCCAGCTTCTTCGGTTCGATTGTCCAGCTGACCTTGAGCTTGGCGATCTTGCGTACGACGCCCAGCTTACGGGCGGCCGCGAGCGCACCAGCGGCGTCGGTCACCTTGAAGCGAGTGGTCGAGTTGCGAAACTCGAACACACCCAGCTCGGTGGTGAACGACTTGAGCTTAGCCGTCATCAAGTGCTCGCGGTAGGTCTTGACCAACCACGCGAGCCGCTTGCGCAGCTTCACGATGCGCGTGTTGATGCGCGTGCGTCGTCGTCCGTACTTCGCGTTGAGCCTCTCGAGCTCAGTATCGTAATCGGACTTGATCTGTTCACGCGTGCGGAGATCGGCCCACAGCTCCTGCAGCAGGCTGTCGAGCCGTCGCTTGATCTCAAAGACATCAATCTTGGACATGTGCGTCCCTTTCACTAGGGGATGAACTCTACCGTATGGTATAATACAACGAAATAGACTGTTTGTCCATATTCTCGACTAGTGTAGAATAGTACTAATGACATCACTGAGTGACATCGACCACCTCATTCACCAACACGGCATCGTATCCGACCAGGTGGACACTGCTGAGTTGCGCGTGGTGCTACACGAATTGGCGCAGCGACTCGCTCGGCAAGAGGGCGCTATCGTAGAATTTGGCTGCTATGTCGGCACGACGAGTCTGTTTATCCGGCGCATCATGAATAGTCTTGGTGCGGCAGGAGAATTCCATGTCTATGATTCGTTCGAAGGTCTCCCCGAAAAAACAGAGCGAGACGAGTCGCCGCTCGGTGTGCAATTCAAGGCAGGTGAATTGAGCGCGAGCAAGAAGGTGTTCATGCGTGAATTTCAAAAAGCTGGATTGGCACTGCCGGTGATACACAAAGGCTGGTTCAGCGATACGAAACCAAGTGACGTACCAGACGGTATTACCTTCGCGTTCTTAGATGGGGATTACTACGAGTCGGTTCGCGATCCGCTGCGTTTGATCACGCCGAAGTTACTGCCTGGTGCTGTCATCGTCGTTGACGACTATGGCAACCAAGCGCTGCCAGGAGCGCGACAGGCGACTGATGAATGGGCCCGAGCGCATGGTGTCAAAGTCCGCGAAGTCCAGTCGCTCGCAGTTCTGTGCGTTCGATAAGATTCAAATAAAGCAAACTGCCCTCGGTCCCCCGGAGGCAGCATGCCGTCTACGGGTAGACTGAGGGCGTAGGGCTAGGGAAGCAGCAGGGTGCCGGTTCCGTCGCCGCGGAGGGTGACCTGAACAGGAGCGAGCTCCTGCAGGTCGGGGTCGTGGGCAGCCACGATGTCGATCGTGACAAGCCATGCGGTGTCGTCGATCTGGTTGACGGCGGTGATGCCGGCCACAAGTATGACGTTCATCTCTGACTGCCACACCTCGTTGATGAGCACACGGTCATCAACGAAGATGACCATGGTCTCACCACTATCGAACTTGGTGAGGTAGTCATCGATGTCACACGCGCGAAACTCCAGTTTGCGCGTTGCTCGAAGAGCTTGCGCTCCGGTGCCTGTCAAAGTTTCCCCTTCTCTTGCTGCGTATAATGCAGCGATTGTTCTGCGATGACACAGAGGCTCCATCGGGCGATGAAGATTTTAGTATTTTAACAATACTGTTGCTTATCCGTCAAGACTTCTTGGTAGGCTTTTTCTCGGCGGGTACGTGCATGACGCGCTGAGGGAATGGAATTTCGATGCCGTTTTTGTCGAAGGCGAGCTTGAGGCGCTTACGAAGTTCGCCAGAGACTGCCCATTGTCGAGCAGGACGAGTGTCGCCAACTATCTTGACGACGATAGCCGAATCAGCGAAATCATTGACACGAAGGAAGTGGGGCGCCTTCAGGATATCTTCTCGCCACTCTTCATCTTCGGCGAGGTCTGCACCCACTTTGTCGATAACAGCTATGACCTTTTCGAGCTCGGCGTCGTAGCCGATGCTGATGTCGAGGTTGACGCGCGAAAGGTCTTTGGTGAGGTTTGAGATGACAGCTGGAGTACCGTTCGGGATATTGTGAACAATGCCGTCCATGTCGCGGAGCGTTGTCTTGCGAAGGGTAATTTCTTCGACGAGGCCAGAGGTGCTATCCATGCGCACGACGTCGCCAACGCTGAACTGGTTTTCGATGATGATAAAGAATCCGGCGATGACGTCTTTGATGAGGTACTGGCTACCGAAACCAAGCGCAACACCAGCGATACCGGCTGCGGCGAGGACGGGGCCGACTTCGATGCCGAACTCAGCAATGATCATGATGACTGCAGTTGCCCAAAGGAGTACTTCGGTGACGCCGCTAAGGACACCGACGAGCGTGTCTTCGCGTTTGATCTCGGCGTCGAGGTCAGTGGCGAGGTAACTGGATTTGATCGAACCATGTACGATCGATCGGATGACTTTTTGTGCAATATACTTCAGGGCAATGACGCCGATGAGGATGAGCGCAATTTTGAGACCATGGACGGAAAGCCAATCCATCGCAGCCGTGCTGATTTCGTCAAATAATTCTTTCATATCTCCATTCTAGCGAAGTCTCGCGAGGAGTCAAAGCAGACCTGTTCGTCATTAGGGCGTATCTGCTCGATGTGATACGGAGAAATTTTTATTTTGCTAATGCTATACTGAAAGGAATTACAAATCATAAGCGAAAAAGATATTATGAATATTACCATCGTCGGATCAGGATTTGCCGGAGTGAAGGCCGCACTCGAACTCGCGCGCGACTCGCACATGCACGTACATGTCATCACAGATAAGCCAGATTTTCAGTATTACCCATCACTCTACAGCTCGGCAACGGGACATAGTCATCTCGAATCATGGGTGCCGCTCGGTGAGATTTTTGCTTCGTACGACAATATCCATGTCACGCTTGATACGATAGTTGGTATTGATGCCGAGAAGAAGCAGCTCCTCGGTGTAACCGAAACGCGCTATGACTACGAGACACTCATCATCGGCGTCGGTACAGTGACGACCTACTTCGGCATCCCTGGTATCGACCAATACTCGTACGGTATCAAGTCGGCTGATCAAATCTATCAGCTCAAGCATCGCATTTACAAGGACATTGCCGAAGAAGGCAAGCTCGATCGCAACTATGTCGTCATCGGCGGTGGCCCGACTGGCGTCGAGCTGGCGGGTGCGCTCGGTACTTATCTCAATGATTTGGCCAAATTTCACAATCTCCGTTCGCATCGCACTAGGGTTCGGCTCATCGAGGCTGCGCCGCGAGTGCTGCCTCGCTCACATGAAACAACCAGTCGAAAGGTCCAGAAGCGCCTCGAGAATCTCGGTGTTGAAGTCCAGGTCGGGTGTATGGTGCAAGAGGAGACGGCTGATAGTATCATCGCTGGCGGACGTCCGATTGCTTCGCACACCGTCATTTGGACGTCAGGCGTGATGAATAACCCGCTGTTTGCGGCGCACCCAGGTATCTTCGAGCTGGCAAAGAATGGACGCGTCATCGTCGATAAGCACATGAAGGCGCATAAAGATATCTATGTTATTGGCGACAATGCAGCAACGCCATTTACGGGACTTGCGCAAACGGCTCTGCACGATGCCAAGTTCGTCGCAGGCAACCTTCGTCGTAAGCGTCGTGGACAATCAATGAAAGCCTATACGGCAGTGGCGCCAGCAAGCGCGATTCCTGTCGGTGATCGCTGGGCGGCATTTGAGTACAAGAAACTCCGTTTTTATAGTTGGCCTGCGGCAATCATCCGACGCGTGGCCGACTTCGTAGGCTATAGCGATATCCTGCCGATCGGACAGGCGATTCGCCCATGGGTTGCGGCGACTATCAAGGAGGAGGATTACTTCACGCCTAGTGGTGTGACACCGGCTCGATACGCTAGGAAACGCCGGCGCTAACTGCTATACTAAGACAAGCATTAGAAAAAAGGAGAGGTATGGCAACATCAAAGGGCCGACGTATTGGCATCTTGATTATTACTGGGGTGATGATTGTAGGAACACTCGGATCATTTTTGGTCATGGTCTTGAGTTCACAGAACGATGCGGTAACCGCACAGCAACAACAGGACGCGTATGCGCAGTATCAGGCAGATAGCGCTGCGTATCAGACAAAGCTTGACGAGCAGGCAGTGACGCTATCGGCACAGTACTATCCGACATTCAGTCAATATGCAGGCGAGGTGGCAGCATTTGACATGAACGCTGTTGGCGACGGTGTCGAGACGAAGGATCTACTCGTTGGCACGGGCGCAACGATCGATGATGCGACGGTATTTTCGGCATACTACATCGGATGGAATCCTGAGGGAACTATCTTTGACCAGTCGATCGAGAATGACGCACTCAAAAGTCCCTTGGCTATCAGTGGATTGGCGAACGCCGGTCTCATTCAGGGTTGGAAAGACGGTATTATCGGCATGAATATCGGCGGTGTACGTGAAATCACGATTCCGTCAGATCTTGCCTATGGTGAATCTGGTTCGGGTGATGATATTCCACCGAACACGCCAATCAAATTCGTCGTCATGGCGATTGAACAGCCTGAAACGATTCCTGCGCCACAGGTCCCATCAATACTATTGCAATAGAAAGGAGTAGTGAAATGGTAGAAGAAACAAAAATTAGAGACGTTGTCATGATCGGCGCTGGTCCGAGCGCAATGACTGCAGCAATCTACACTACCCGCGAAGATATAGATACGGTCATGTATGAAAAAGCGGTAGTCGGCGGTATGGCAGCGATCACCGACATGGTAGATAACTATCCTGGGTTCCCTGATGGGGTAGAGGGTATGACACTGGCGGCGCAGCTTGAGGCGCAGGCTCGTCGTTTCGGTGCGGAATTTGCCTATGGTGAAGTGACCGAAATCCGTGATAATGGCGACACCAAGACGATTGTTGTCGATGGTAAGGATATCGAAGCCAAAGCCGTCTTGATTGCAACCGGAAGCGACTACAACAAGATCGGTGTTCCTGGTGAAGCCGAATACTATGGCCGTGGCGTGCACTACTGTGCAACCTGTGACGGCGCATTTTATCGCGACAAGCACATTGCAGTTGTCGGTGGCGGCAACTCTGCTGTACAAGAAGCTATTTTCTTGACTCGATTCACGAACAAAATTGACCTCTTGGTCCGTTCGACCGTCAAGGCGAGTGAAGTTTTGCAGCGTGACCTACAGGAACTCGTTGACGCCGGCAAGATTGAAATTCATCTTGGTACAACTACTGATGAAATTCTGGCAACCGACGGCAAAGTTTATGGTGTGAAAATCACACACGACGGTGAACAGCGAACGCTCGATGTTGACGGGGTCTTTGTCTTTGTCGGGCTTAGCCCGAACACTGGCTTCCTCGAAACAAGCGCGATCGAGCTCGATGAGCAGAAGTTGATCAAAACCGATAAACACTTGATGACCTCAATGCCGGGTGTCTTCGCAAGCGGCGACGTTCGTAGTGGTGCAACCATGCAAATCGCAAGTGCGGTTGGCGAAGGTGCATCAGCGGCACTGGGTATTCGTGAGTACCTCGAAGAACTCAAACGCAAAGCCTAAGAAAACGAAAGCAACTTAGTCGCTCTTGACGTGACGAGATAGGAATTTCTCGAGTTGAGTAATAATTCCGGAGTCACGAGTTTCAAGGGCGACTTCGCGTGTGCCCATGGTGCCGTTGCTCGCAATGAAATTATGCGAGCCAGTGATTGCGATACGCGATCCATCGACCATGTAGAATAGCATGAATTTTGCGTGGAGATAGTGGTCGCGCTCATACAATGTCTCGACGCCATGAAACCAGGAACTGATGCGGATGAGCATGGCGCTGAATTTGTCGTTGGCGTTTTGCCAGCGATTGAAGTAGATCTCGGACTGACTCCGTTTGAGGATGTGCGCGAGCCGTCCCGTCGGGCAATATTGCGATACATATACAACGCGTTCGGCTTGCTCAGCGAGGCTACAGGCGCGACGATAAATGAGCGAATCAAACATGCGGCCGCCATCGACGAGAACTGCGCCCCCCTTAGCTCCAAATGAGTGGCTTGGATACGGCCTCCCGGCCCGGTCGGTGCTAATGACGAGTTCGTGTTCGGCACGCATGCGTTCGGCGAGTCGCTCGTCTGTCGTTTTGAACATGTAATCGATATTGGTTATTCCAGCGTCGTAGAGATTCACCCCTCCGAATGAATAGACGGTGTCGTCGACGATGGACCATTTGGTGTGGGTACGGCGGGAGAAAAGTGTGGCGCCGAATTGGCCGAGCCAGTGCACAGAGGCTCCGGCATTACGCAGGCGTTTGCGAGTGGCGCGCATGCGGCGAAGTTGGTCGCGAAGGTACCCTCGGCGTGACGAGCGAAGTCCGAGCTCTTTGTAGGTGAAATATATATCAACACCGATAGTAACGGTAACCCCGCGTTTGCTGGCTCGGACAAGCGCATCGATGATTGGAGCAGTCTCTTCGTCCTCTCTTATGACAAGCGCAATCATGTCGATACGATTGTCTGCATGGTCGATAGACTTGACGAGCTCGTTGGCGTACTCGGAAGAGGTGAGAAGCTTGTACGATGTCATGATGTTACTAGTATACCTCGGGTGGTATACTAAAGATAATAGAAAACAACCAAACGAGGAGGCCGATATGCCTGATTTTAATAAAGTACTGACACCTGGTGACGTTGATGGCGGCGTCGTAAACACCGTCGTAGAGATTCCTGAAGGAAGCCGATTGAAGGTTGAATGGGATCGTGAGCACGCGGCATTTATGCTCGATCGTGTCGAACCACAAATCTTCGCAAAGCCATGCAACTATGGATTTATCCCACGAACTCTCGATGAAGACGGTGATGAACTCGACACGCTGATTCTTTGCCCGGAACCACTGGCGACAGGCGTATGGCTCAAGGCGCGCGTCATCGGTGTCATGAAATTTGAAGACGACGGTGAAGTTGACGACAAGATCGTCGTTGTTCCAGACGACAACCGTGACGACGACCGCATCACATCTCTCGAAGATATTCCACAGAAGGTCAAGCAACTCGAGCACCACTTCACGCACTACAAAGACCTCAAAAAGCCTGGCAGTACCAAGGTTGTTGGCTGGGGCGACGCCGAAGAGGCCAAGGCGATCATCCGACAGTGCATGGAGCGATTCGAGGCCTAGATGGCATTCGAAGCCTATTACGTAGGTAAGGTGCTCGCACGTCGCTCTGATGGCAAGTACCTTACCCTGCGCGGAGGCGTGTGGCCAGAGCGTCCTGATCGTTCGCAAAAACCGGATATACCTGGCGGCATGGTTGAAGCGGGCGAGACACTCTACGAAGGTGCGGCGAGGGAGCTGCAAGAAGAGGCGGGCATCGTGATTGATCCGTCGCGGCTGCAAGTAGTGCATGCGCGTTCTTTCTTCCACGAGACGCACAATCATTACGTCGTATGGTCACTTTTCTTGGCCGAGGTCGGTGATGACCCAGAAGTGACGATCAGCTGGGAACACGAAGCCTATGAATGGGTAAGTGTCGAAGAGCTGCTTGCGCTCGATATACGTGACCCGTATCCTGAAGTATTTTCTACGTTACAGAAGGCCGGACTGCTCGTTTAGCGCTTACGCAAGCGTTTGCCGATCATTTGGGTCGCGGCCTTTGTGATGTGGCCGAGAACTCCGCCATCACGCGCAAGCTGCTGGCGGAGTTTTTCGCGTGCGTGGCTGGTCGCGATGAACTCTTTCCACTCAGGTTTTGGGTGGGCGCCTTTGGCGGTGAGGATTTCAACCGTGTCGCCATGTTCGAGATGATAGCTAAATGGCTTCATGACGCCATTGACCTTGAAGCCGCTGGCTTGGCTGGCGAGGTCGGAGTGAACGCGGTACGCGTAGTCGAGCGGGAAGGCGCCGCGAGGAAGGTCCCAGATGTCGCCCTTCGGCGAGTAGACAAAGATACGGTCGCTGAATAGTTTCATGCGGAACTTGTCGGCATCAAATGACTTGCCTTCACTGGCCTTGGCAGCCGCTTCTTGAAGCTCGAAGATCCAGGAGAGATCGGCTGGTAGCGTGGCAATTGCGCCCTTGCGGTAGGCGTCAGTCAGCTTCGACTCGTTGTAGTGGAAGCTCGCCGCGAATCCACGCTCGGCGTAGTCGTGCATTTCATGGGTGCGAATTTGGAATTCTACAACCTGGCCGTCTGCCGCCTCAACAGTCGTGTGAAGACTCTGGTAACCGTTTGATTTTGGCTTGGCGATGTAGTCCTTGATGCGATCATAGAGCGGTGTATACATAGTATGGAGCTCAGAAAGCACGAGGTAGCAGGTCGAAACGTCTTCGACGATGATGCGTAGTGCAATCAGGTCGTGGATGCGATCGATATCGCCTTGGTAGCGGTCAAGCTTTTTGTAGAGGCTGTAGACGCTTTTGACACGACCATCCATCTCAAATTCGATTTTTTCTTTCGTGAGGTGGTCGGCAACTTCTTTGCGTACCTTGCCGAGCTTGCGCTGACTTTTTTTGATGCGGCTGTCCATGAGTGTCTTGGTGCGGTTGAAATCCTTCGGCGCAAGATAGCGGAAACTCAGCTCCTCGAGCTGGACGCGGACACGACCCATGTTGAGACGGTCGGCGAGTGGCGCGAAGACTTCCATGGTTTCGCGCGCGATTTTCTTTTGTTTGTCACGAGGCATATGTTCGAGGGTGCGCATATTGTGCAGGCGGTCAGCGAGCTTGATGATGATGACGCGAACATCTTTGCCGACCGAGATCATGAGCTTTGAGAGATTGTCTTTGGTCCCCGGTAAATAGGTGTCGAGGCTGCGCATACCAGCACGTGCTTGGCTCACTTTGGTGACGCCGTCGACGAGAAATGCCACATCGTGGCCGAAGTACGTTTCAATCTGCTCGAGGGTGACGGGCGTATCTTCGACGGTGTCGTGCAAGACGCCAGCGATGACCGTGTCGATGTCCATACCCCATTCGCAGAGAATGCCGGCAACAGCGAGCGGGTGAATGATGTAGGGCTCGCCGCTTTTACGCTTTTGGCCGGTGTGGGCGTCTTCGGCGAATTCGATTGCGTGGAGGAGCTCAAGTATCAGCACCTCGTCATATTGGGGTGCGGCGCAATCGATGAGTTTCGCCTTATCCATACCCCCCATTCTATCAGCTTTACAAAACAAACGCTCCAGCGGTATACTAGCCCTAAAGCGCTAACGCTAAATCATAAGAGGGAGAGGGAATGACAAAAGCACGAGTAGCTATCAATGGGTTCGGTCGTATTGGCCGCGCAGCATTCAAAATTGCATGGGAGCGCGAGGATCTCGAAGTCGTTGCGATCAACGACCTGACTGACAACAAAACGCTCGCCTACTTGCTCAAGAATGACAGTAACTACGGCACGTACCAGTATGATGTCACGTCAGACGAAAACGGTATTATCGTCGACGGCAGGCCAGTCAAAGTACTCGCAGAACGCGATCCAGCCGCACTGCCATGGGCGGATCTCGAAGTTGATATCGTCATCGAATCAACTGGCTTCTTCACTGATATCGATGGTGCATCGAAGCACGTTCAGGCTGGCGCGAAGCGCGTTGTCATCAGTGGTCCAACCAAGTCTGAGGGCGTCGATACTATCGTGCTCGGTGCCAATGACGAAGCCGTCGAAGGTTCGACAACCGTCCTTTCGAACGCAAGCTGTACGACCAACAGCCTTGGTGCCGTCATGGCAATTCTCGATAGCAAGTTTGGCGTCGAAAAGTCACTGCTGACAACTGTTCACAGCTATACTGCGAGCCAGGCGCTGCAGGACGCACCAAAGAAAGATCCACGCGAAGGCCGTAACGCCGCAGAAAACATCGTGCCAACCAGCACCGGTGCCGCTGTCGCCGTCACCAAGGCCCTCCCAGGTCTTGCAGGTAAATTCGATGGTATCTCGATGCGTGTACCAACACCAGTAGTCTCTATCAGTGACGTCACTGCACTGTTGTCACGCGACGTAACTGTCGAAGAAATCAACGACACCTTCAAGGAAGCTGCAGCTGATCCGTTCTACCAAGGTATTTTGGCTGCAACCGATGAGCCACTCGTCAGTCGTGACTACATCGGCAACAGTCACTCTGGTACCGTCGACCTTCCATTGACACGCGTTGTTGGTGGTAACCTAGTCAAGGTTTGCGTCTGGTACGACAACGAATGGGGCTACTCAAACCGCCTCGTCGAGCTCGTCGCTGACGTTGCCAAGAAACTGTAGGCTGTAGTATCAGATAAGAATGGCGGGTAACCTTCGGGGTACTCGCCCTATCTTATCATTATACCACTTATGCATAAAATAGTCAAATGACGGGTGGTTTACATCTATCCGCAAAGTGCTTATACTTATAGATATGAAATTATTCTTGGGCGCAGACCATCAGGGGTATCACCTCAAAGAGAAAATTGAAGCATATCTCGCGAAGCGGGGTTATGATGTCGCTGACGTTGGTGCGCGTGAAATTGATCCAGATGATGATTTTCCGCAGTTTGCTCAAATGGCAGCAACGAAAGTCCTTGGCGAAGATGACAAAGATGACCCTCGTGCGATTTTGATTTGTGGTGGCGGTCAGGGTATGGCGATGGCAGCAAATCGTTTCCGTGGTATCCGGGCTAGCCTCATCTGGGACAGCTACGAAGCCAAAATGACACGTAACGACAACGACAGTAATGTGCTGTGCTTGCCTGCGCGAGTGCTCGATGATAACGACCGGGTATGGCAGGATATTCTCGACACTTGGCTAACAACGCCGTACGCAAACGCTGCGCGCTATCGTCGACGTAATGCAGAATTGGATGAGTTTTAGATAAATGAGCGTCGTCGCACCAACGATATTGACGGATAATCTCGATGAGTACCGCTCGATCATGGAGCGGATTCATCCGTTTGCTCAACGGGTTCATATCGATCTGTCTGATGGCGAATTTGCGCCAAGCTTGACGGTTGCCGTAGGCCAGCTCTATTGGCCAGACAACTGGGTTGTTGATATTCACGCCATGGTAGCGCGACCGAGCGAATACGTTCAGGCGCTCATACGACTTCACCCAAACATGGTGATTTTTCACGCTGAAGTCGAAGAGGACCTGACGCCAACGATTCAGCAACTCAAGCAAGCTGGAATTCAAGTAGGGATTGCCTTGCAGCGAGCGACGGTGCCGAAGACGGTGCAGCCACTGATCGAGGCAGCCGACCATGTGATGATCTTTTCTGGCGAACTCGGCAAGTATGGTGGCAAAGCGAGCCTGATGCAGCTCGAAAAGGTGCGCCTCATCCGCATGATCCGACCGAGTGTCGAGATCGGCTGGGATGGTGGTGCGAATGTCGATAACGTCTTCAGCCTGGCGCAGGGCGGCATCGATGTCGTCAATGCCGGAAGTGCGATTAATTCAGCGGACGATCCAGCCGCTGTCTACAAACGAATGATGGATGAAATTGCCCGTCAGCGGGTCATTTAGCAAAACGCTTGTGGTAAGATAGAACTATATATGGGTGGGCACATGACGATTACACAGCTAGAACAAAAAGCGAATACGGTTCGCAAAGATATTATCACCATGCTTGAGGCCGCCGGAAGTGGACACTCTGCTGGACCGCTCGGTCTTGCCGATGTCGTGACGGCATTGTACTTCACTATCATGAATATTCGTCCGGAAGAGCCGGAGTGGAGTGAGCGTGACTTCTTTTTCCTGAGCAACGGACACACGGTGCCGGTGCAATATGCGGTGATGGCAGAGCGGGGCTACTTCGATGTGTCCGAGTTGACAACACTTCGCAAACTCGGCTCGCGCTTGCAGGGTCACCCTGAGCGCACCAAGCTTCCTGGCCTCGAAAACACGTCAGGGCCTCTCGGCAGTGGATTGAGTCAGGCGGCTGGCGTTGCGTATACGCTGCAATACATGGACAAGAATCCAAAGCGCTGGGTGTACTGTATCACCGGTGATGGTGAGCTCGATGAGGGCAATGTCTGGGAAGCAGCGATGTTTGCTGGCAAGTATAAGCTCAGCCAACTGACGGTATTCGTCGATCGTAATAATATCCAAATCGACGGTCGCACTGAAGATGTGATGCCGCTCGAAGACTTGGCGGGCAAGTGGCGTAGCTTCGGCTGGCATGTGCAGGAAGTTGACGGCCACAACATGGAAAGTCTGATCGACGCTGCCGATATGGCAAAGGCGATCACCAACCGCCCGAGTGTCGTTATCATGCACACGGTTCCGGGCAAGGGTGTTGATTTTATGGAATATGACTATCGTTGGCATGGCATGCCGCCGAATCACGATCAGGCAAAGGTAGCGCTGCACGAACTGCGCACGCTCAAGGGCAAGATTCGACACGAAGGAGAGGGTGTATGAGCGACTACACACTGAACCCACATTATGCGAGTGATGACGTCGCCAAGGAACCGACGCGTGCGGGGTTTGGCCGTGGCCTCAAGAAGGCCGGTGAACTCGATGAACGTATCGTTGCACTGTGTGCTGACTTGACCGACTCGACCCAGATGAGCCACTTTGCTGGCGCATTTCCAGAGCGTTTTGTCGAAATTGGTGTCGCTGAGCAAAACCTCGTAACGGTTGCGAGCGGTATGGCGCGCATGGGTAAAGTTCCGTTCACTGCAAGCTACGCGGCATTTAGCCCGGGCCGCAACTGGGAGCAGATCCGTACGACCGCCTGCCTCAATGAGCAGCCGGTCAAGATCGTCGGCGCACACGCAGGCGTATCTGTTGGTCCTGATGGTGCAACACACCAGATGCTCGAAGATATCGCTTTGATGCGTGTATTGCCGCATATGGTTGTACTCAATCCTGGTGATGCAATCGAAGCCGAGAAGGCAACGATGGCACTGGCGCGTGACGACAAAAACCCTGGATATATTCGACTCGCGCGCGAAAAGACGCCAATTTTCTCGACTGAACATACGCCGTTTGAAATTGGCAAAGCATACGTACTCCACGAAGGCGACGACGTCTCGATCATCAGTACTGGCACGATGACAGCTCAGGCCTTGATTGCTGCTAAGCAACTTCGCGAGCTAGGCATTAGCGCTGAGGTGGTGCACGTGCCAACCATCAAGCCACTCGATGTCGATACGATTGTCGCGAGCGTTGCCAAGACGGGCCGCGCGGTCTCTGTCGAAGAAGCGCAGGCTGCAGCCGGCTTTGGTGGTCTCATCGCAGAAACCCTCGGCGATCATATGCCAGCACCGCTGCTTCGTATCGGTATGAATGACCGCTTTGGCGAGTCAGGCTCGCCTGATGAATTGCTTGCACACTTCGGCTTTGACGCCGGATCTATCGCGACACGCGTCCAGGAATTCGTTGCAAACCGCCCACAGTACAAAAAAGGCTTCTAAACTACCTTCTCCCTAGCAAACCGAGATGCTATACTGGAAATAAGTATAAGGACTATTAGGGGGCATACAGATATGGCACTTTCTATCAATGAAATACGCGACCGTACGACTCACGCTCGCCACCTCATGCAGCGTGCGCGACAACAGCACTTTGCGGTTGGCGCGTTCAATATCGACAACCAAGAAACGCTGATTGCGATTTGTCGTGCAGCGCAGAAGCTGAAGGCGCCAGTGCTCGTCGAGGTGAGCCATGGCGAAGTTGAGGCGATTGGCCTCGAGAATATCCGTGATATGGTCGACAACTATATTGAAGAGTATGGCATTGAGATGTACCTCAACCTTGATCACAGTCCAACCGTCGAAGCGTGCAAACGTGCCATCGACGCCGGGTTTGAATTTATTCATATTGATATCAGCCAGGCGAATCACGATGCAAGTGACGAGGAAATCGTACGCGACACCAAAGAGGTTGTTGAGTATGCCAAGTTCACCGGTGCGCTTGTCGAGAGCGAACCGCACTATTTCGGCGGCAGCTCAAATGTCCACGAAGAAGCAATTGATTACGAAACGATCAAAAAGACCTTTTCAACTCCAGAGGGTGCGACGCGTTTCATCGAAGCAACCGGCATCGATACCTTTGCTGCTGCGATCGGCAATCTCCATGGTAAATATCCCGTACCGAAAGAACTTGATATCGAGCTGTTGACGCGTATTCACGAAGTGCTGCCTGACGGTCACAACATCAGCTTGCATGGCGGTTCGGGCACGCCGCTCCACTACTTCGAAGAAGCATCGAAGCAAGGTGTTAGCAAGATCAATATCAACAGCGATATGCGCTATGTCTTCCGTAAGACACTCGAACAGGTGCTTGCCGACAACCCGACTGAGTACGCTGTCGTCAAATTGATGCCGACTGTCTACGAAGCAGTGCAGGCTGTCGTCGAAGAGAAAATCCACGCGTTCGGCAGTGCCGGAAAGGCAATTCGGTAGCATGACGAAAATCCTCTCAATCGGTGCTGCTGTACAAGATGTCTTCTTGAGCCACAGCGAAGAATTCAAAGCAGTGACCAAAAATCCTCACGAAAGCTTCATGGAATTGACACTTGGCTCTAAGGCCGACGTCAACAAAATCGATTTTGCGACCGGTGGTGGTGCGACCAATGCTGCGGTGACGTTTGCGCGCCAGGGCTTGTCTGCAGAATTCATGGGGTCGGTAGGTGATGATCCTGCTGCAAGCGCAGTGCTCGCTGATCTCGACAAAGAAGGAGTGGACACTTCTCGCGTTCACACATCCAAGAAGTACAATACTGGCTACTCCGTTTTGCTCCTTGCGCCTAATGGTGAGCGTACAATTTTGACCTATCGTGGTGCGAGTACGCACTACTCCTTCGACGACTATGACTTTGAGAATGTTGACGCAGATTGGCTCTATATCTCGAGCATGTCTGGCAAGATGGATACGCTCGACCAAATTTTTTCTGAAGCAAAACAGCAGGGAATGAAGATTATGTTCAACCCCGGTAAGGATGAGCTCAAGCAGCCAGAAAAACTCCGTACGCTGCTCGAAGATGTTGATGTACTGCTCGTAAACCGCGATGAGATGAAGCAAATCGTTGAGGGCGAAGACCTCGAAGAACTCGTTCGTCATGGTCTGAACCTGGTGTCGACAGCGATCGTTACCGATGGTCCCGATGGCGTGATGGCGAGTGACGGCATAACGATTGTGCGCGCCGGTATGTACGAAGATGTCAAAGTCATCGACCGCACAGGTGCTGGTGACGCCTTTGGCTCGGGCTTTTTGAGTCAGTATGCCCAGGGCAAGAGTCTGAAGGATTCGATTATCTTTGCCAGTGCCAACTCTACGTCAGTCGTGACAAAGATCGGTGCCAAAACGGCTATCCTCCATAAGGGTGTCGTGCTCCATGATATGCCTATCTCGGAGAAGGAGCTCTAACGAATGGCACACTTAGCTGATTTGCTCGGACATAATCATCCATTGTTCGTGTACAATCTCGCGAAACTTGAGCACAGCGTTGGCGATGAAGGCATCGACATGCGTCTCTTGGCTGACACGACGGAACAGGCACACACAGCCATGCGTGAGCTGGGTCTCGACCCGCGTGACACATTGCCGACCGAGCTGTATCAGGCACTCAATGCGGCGGTTCGTCGCGGTGATGCTGAGCGTGTACTTGCGAAGACATCGTATGTTTTGTTGATTGTTGATGGCGAACCGATCTCATTCAATTTGCAAGATGTGATCGAAAACGCTCATCATGAACTGCATTTTGCTGACCGCGAACTCGAGCATGCTCGTCGTCACCTCAGACAGGAAATCATTCGCCGCTACGCCGAGCATGAAAAGACTGACAATGAAATAGTGCATCGACTCGTCGAAGAGGCGGGGTTGCAGCCAGAAAGGGACGAAGGTCACGTACCAATGGAAGTTGATAGCGAAGAACGAAAGCCAACGATGTATGCGATTGGCGATATATTTTCCGATGTATTTATTCAGCTGAGTGAGGAGTATTCGTCGGTTGAAAAGGACGATGATGGCAATGCCTGGCTCAAGATGCCATTTGGTAGTAAGCCGCCATATGAAAGTGCAACGACCGTCAGCGCCGTTGGTCCATCGCCGAATGCCGGCGTATCTGCGGCGCGACTTGGCGTGCGAGTTAGTCTTCTCGCGTGGATGGGCGATGACAAGGTTGCACACCAGACGCGGGAGTATCTCGATGGAGAGGGAATTGATCACAGTTCTATCGTGAGCGCAGACGGCGTCGCATCGAATATGTACTATGTACTCCGTCGTGGTGCTGAGCGCACAATCCTCGTCAAGAATGAATCGTACGACTATGCGTGGCAAGCGCCAGCGTCTCGTCCGGACTGGGTCTATCTGTCGCTAATTAGTGACGCATCATGGCAGTTGCACGAGGATATGCTGGCCTATCTCGAGGCTCAGCCAGAGGTGAAGTTTGCTTTCCAGCCTGGTACCTTCCATTTCGAATGGGGAGTCGAGAAGTGCGCGCCACTCTACAAGCGCGCCACGATTGTTATCGTCAACCGTGAAGAAGCGGCCGACATCACTGGTGGTGACCACGAAAACTTGCGTGAATTGATGGCGAAACTACATGAACTTGGCCCAGAAATTGTCGTCGTCACGGACGGCCCTAACGGTTCGTATGCGAGCTTCGACGGTCGCGTGGTTACGATTCCGAACTATCCTGATATCGCTGCGCCAGTTGACCGTACGGGTGCCGGTGACGCATTTGCTTCAACGATTGTTGCTGCTCTCGCACTCGGTGAAACAATGGAAGCGGCACTGACGTGGGCGCCAATCAACAGCATGAATGTGGTTCAGCAACTTGGTGCACAGGCTGGACTCCAGACTCGTGCACAGATCGAAGACTGGCTCAAGAAAGCTCCGGGTGACTATAAAGTAACCGATCTGCCAGAATAGTCTGACGTTTTCAGTAGTATAAAATAACGAGCTCTAGGGCTCGTTATTTTATACTGCGAGGCGTAGGTTTAGTGGCTACAGTAGGTTTTGTTTGCAGTAACGAGTTTTATGACTTCGTCGACGCTATCGGTGATTGTGTAGAGGTTTTCGTCGCCAGCCGAAATAGTTCCTTCGCCGAGCATTGCTTCTTTGACGAATTCATCGAACTTGTTCCAGAACTTACTGCCCACGAGAATGACAGGCGCCTTCTGAGTTTTGCCGGTTTGAATGAGGGTAAGAATCTCGGTTAGTTCGTCCATGGTGCCGAACCCGCCAGGGAAGTAGATGTAGGCATCGGCATAGAGTGTCATGACAATTTTGCGGGGTGCAAAATGCTGGAATTCATAGCTCTCAGTGGCGTACGGGTTGAGGTGCTGTTCATGAGGAAGCTTGATATTGAAGGCGATCGATTCACCGCCGACTTTGCCTGCGCCTTTTTGTACAGCTGTATGTGCGCCCTGGTTGGCGGCGCTCATGATGCCGTACCCGCCGCCCGAAACAACTGCGTAGCCGCGACCAGCGAGCTTTTCCGCCACTTCGACTGCGCGTGTGTAATATGGGTTATCTTCTGGCGTGCGTGCAGAGCCGAAGATAGTGACGGTTTTGTGATATTTGCGCAGAATGTTGTAGCCGGCTTGGATTTCTTCATCGATATCGCCGAGACGAATCATGGCGGCTTGTAGCATGATATCTCGTGGAGCGCAGACGTCGGGGAGGTTGCTTGTTGGTTTTGGTTCCATTTGAATTCATTATAGCAAATGCAGGTTGTATTTGCTTACGCTTTGGTAGATAATCACGGATGAAATAACCATGAATGCATAGAGGGGTTGGGGGATGGCATCACGACTAGGTTTCTCGCACATTGTGCTTGTCATGAGCATAGTGCTAGTGCTTGCTGGGGCGCTGGGATTCGTTGCGTACAAAAATTTTTACTCGACGGGTGGCAGCGTCAAGGCGGTTGACGACAATGTCACTACAGATGACGCTCCCGCAGTTGAGAGCGTGGCGGTCTGCTTAACTCAGGAGCGCCTTTGTTTCAACAATCCTGATGGGTGGGATACGGACATGCACACGGTTTCTATCCAGCAGCAAATTACCGATGATTCGGGCGATGTCGTAAGGACGGTAGAGCAAGTGTATGATGCCGGAACGATAACGAGCCCGAGCGGTGCTGTGGAATTGAATATAGAGAGTGTTTATGAAGGAATAGGAGGGTGGTGCGAGCCTTCTGATTTTGGGCCAATATACGTGCTGAAAGCCGAAAAATTGACGCCTTCATGGGTTGGTCAGAGCGACATCGAGGTAAACAACCTCTATGCTGTAGGTTATGTAAATTCCGATGCGGCCGAGACCGAATATCGGTTGGTTGTGATGCTTACGAAGTATGAGCCACTAACGACCGTTGGGCAAAAGGCTAGTTGTACTGACAGCTATGCTAATTTTTACGAATCAAAAAATGCTGTTGTTCCGAGCCCGGATGTGAATAGCGCTGACGAGAAAGTACTCATCAGCGTCTCTACTAACGCAGGCGCCGCTGTGACCAATAGTCTACAGTCCGCGGAAGACTTGTTTGTGAGCGATGAATACCAGCAGGCTTTTGGATTGCTCGCATCAGCATATTTCGAGTAACCGACTCTGGGATAGGTTGGCTAACGTTAGGTGTAATGTAAATATAAGGAGGAATATGAAACTATCAAAAGGTTCTGCGGTCGCGGTCGTGTCTGTGGTTATTGTTGTGGCTATCATTGCCGCACTGGGCTGGGTGCTCTATAGCCGTTATATAGTGAGTGACGACACAGTACAAGTCACCGACGACTCAACCGTGACCGAGTCTACACAAAATAGCGGCACGATATGCGATGATCAGGAGAAGCTGTGCTTCGACGTTGACGGTAGTTGGTCTGATAATGTTGCTACGTACGGTAATGTTCTGAGTGTGCGCACCCTATCTTCGACAAACGGTGCAGCCTCGCTCTACGTGACTACTGGAATCGACGGGCTGGGCGGTATATGTAGTGCGACTGATACCGCGACAACGGTGGAAGTCGTCGAGACGGTCGAAACTAAGGCGATGGTGTCAACGAACGATGATTCGGGCGACGTCGCCCTTGCTGCGGTCAAAGTAATACTCATGAATAGCGATATGACATATACGCCGCTGCTGATGCTTAGCTCCGACGCTAAACTGTCGCAGATTGGTACGTACAACGGATGTGACGTTGGATATGGCGACGTGATCATACAGAACAATTCAGCCGACTCGGATAACACTGGCGCAACATACGATATGACTGTCGGCAGCTTTGAGGGACTGATGGGGGTTTCATCGAGTCTTACGGCTATCAATGCTACGCCTGACGTACCAATGGTCACTGAGGATCAGGCTCGAGCACTGCTCGAATCGGATGAGTACAAAGCAACTTTTGACGTGCTCGCCACTGCCCACTACGAATAGTTGTATAATAGTGAGATGACTGAGTTTCGTCTCAATACCAAATACCAGCCAACCGGCGACCAGCCTCGTGCGATCGCCGGTTTGTTGGATGGTCTCGATAAGGGTGATCGCGAGCAGACGCTTCTCGGTGTGACGGGTAGCGGCAAGACGTTCACGATGGCAAACATCATCGCCAAGCGTGGCGCGCCGACGCTGGTCCTCGCGCACAACAAAACCCTTGCGGCGCAGCTCTATAGTGAATTCAAGGGCTTTTTTCCGGATAATGAAGTTCACTACTTTGTGAGTTATTTCGATTACTATCAGCCAGAAGCCTACATCGCCTCAAGCGACACATATATTGAAAAAGACTCCAAGATCAACGAAGAGATTGATCGTCTGCGTCACGCGGCAACCGATGCCTTGCTGACGCGTCGAGATGTCATCATTATTGCCAGTGTCAGCTGTATCTACGGCATCGGTTCGCCGGATAGCTATGAGATGATGTCGATCAAGGTGAAGGTGGGTGAACGTCGGCTGCAGGACAAGTTCTTGCGTCAACTGACGGATATCCAATATACGCGTAATGATATTGATTTTCATCGCGGTACATTCCGCGTGCGCGGTGATGTTGTTGACGTGTTTCCCGCTGGTCAGGACTCGGCGTTTCGCATCGAGTTCTTCGGGGATGACGTTGATCGTATCACACAGATCAATCCACTGACAGGTGAGATTATCAGTGAGCCATCGCTCGTACATATTTTCCCTTCAAGCCACTATGTGACGCCAAAAGAGAAGCTCGAGTACGCGCTCGAAGGCATCAAGCACGAATTCGATGAACGAATGGCCTGGTTCGAAAAGCATGACAAGCATCTCGAGGCGCAGCGCCTCGCCCAGCGAACGAAGTACGATATCGAAATGTTAGAGGAGACCGGGTTCGTGAAGGGTATCGAGAACTACTCGCGCTACCTCACCAACCGTGAACCGGGCGAACAACCAGCGACGTTACTCGACTACTTCCCTGATGACTTCCTGCTGTTCGTTGATGAAAGCCACGTCTCATTGCCCCAGGTCAGGGGAATGTATAACGGCGACCGTGCGCGCAAGGAAGTGCTCGTCGAGTACGGCTTCCGTCTGCCAAGCGCACTCGACAACCGCCCCCTGACATTTGAAGAATTCAACCGCCATATCAATCAAGCGATTTACGTCTCGGCAACGCCGGGCGACTATGAGTTGGCGCATTCACCAAAGCCGATCGAGCAGGTAATTCGCCCAACAGGGCTCCTCGATCCACATATTGATATTCGACCGATTGACGGCCAAGTTGATGATCTTATCGAGGAAATCCGCAAACGGACTGCGCTCGGTGAACGTGTGCTAGTGACGACACTGACGAAGCGAATGTCCGAGGACCTCAGTGCGCACCTCGTCGATATCGGTATCAAGACGGCCTACATTCACAGTGAAGTCGACACACTTGAGCGAGGAGATATTCTCCGTGATCTCCGAATGGGAGTCTATGACGTGTTGGTCGGCATCAACTTGCTCCGCGAAGGACTTGATTTGCCAGAAGTAAGTTTGGTGGCGATTATTGACGCCGACAAAGAAGGCTTCCTCCGCAGCGAGCAGGCACTGATTCAGACGATTGGCCGCGCTGCTCGTCACCTCAATGGATCGGTTATCATGTACGCCGATACGGTGACGCGCAGCATGAAAGCAGCGATTGATGAGACGAATCGTCGACGTGGTATACAAGAAGCATATAATGTCGAGCACGGCATTACGCCGACAAGTATCGCTAAGGCGATTGACGAAGGGTTGCGTGCCATCATTCCACAAAAAGAAGCTGGTCCAAAACTTGATCTCAAGAAAATTCCACGCGATGAATACGACAGCCTAGCCGATGATCTGACGTCGCAAATGGAACTCGCGAGTGCGAACCTCGAGTTCGAAAAGGCGGCTGAACTACGCGACATGATTGCAGAGATTCGCGCCAAGCAAGAGGCCTAGTTCCAGGCGGGTTCAAACTACTGACAAAAACTGCTATACTGACTTCGATGACACACCAAATTTCTAGCGATGATGTCGCACAGCTTGCGACCCTTAGCGCAATTAGCGTCTCTGATGCCGAGACGGAAGCATTGCGAGACGATATCGCCAACATTCTCGGCTACATAGAACAGCTTAGCGAACTCGATACCACCGGTGTCGAACCGACCTACCAGGTAACTGGTTTGCAAAATGTCTTTCGCGATGATGAGATCATGGACCAGACGGTTTCGTCTGAGACGATTCTTGCTGGCGCACCGGAGAGCGACGAACATCAATTTAAGGTTCCGAAGGTACTCTAATGGCAGGATATATAGATGGGCTGGTTCAGGATGTACGTAGTGGCAAAACAACAGCCCGTGCGCTTGTTGAACAGGCGCTAGAAAAGGCAAAAGAAACAGAATCATACCACGCGTTGCTCAGTCTGACTGCTGAGCGCGCCCTCGAACGCGCCGATGCGATTGACCAAACGATTGCAGGCGGTAAAGCACCCGGACGACTTGCCGGTGTACCATTCGTCGTCAAAGATAACTTCTTGGCGTTCGGTGCACCAACGACTGCTGCCAGTAAGATGCTCGAACACTACGATGCACCACTCCAAGCAACGGCGGTTGAAAAGCTCGAAGCTGAAGGTGCAATCTGTATTGGCAAAGCCAACCTCGACGCCTTCGCACACGGTGGTAGTACGGAAAACTCAGCCTACGGCGTGACGATGAACGCGCACGACACAACTAAGGTCGCTGGCGGCTCAAGCGGTGGCTCGGCGGTTGTGACGGCACTTGACGTCGTTCCATTCGCACTTGGTACCGACACTGGCGGCTCGATTCGTCAGCCAGCAAGCTTTAACGGCGTCTATGGTATGAAGCCAACCTACGGCATGATTAGCCGCTACGGCGTAGTTGCAATGGCGAGCGGTACGGACGTGATCGGCTGTTTTGCAAAAGACGCTGCAGATATTGCACTTGTCACTGATGTCATGGCTGGTCAGGATTGGCGTGACATGACAACTTTACCTGACTTCTTCGCACCACAGGACACGGTGCCCGAAAAGCTTCGTATCGGCGTCGTCAAAGATATGATGACTGACGATGTTGACGCATCGGTGCGCCAAGCGACCGAAGCGTATGTCGGTCGGCTTGAGGCTGCGGGCCATGTCGTTGACTATGTCGATATGCCAATCGTTAAACACACGCTTGCGATGTATTACATCATCGTGCCAGCGGAGGTCTCGAGTAACCTCGCGCGCTATGACGGCGTACGCTATGGTCTTCGTGCTGAGGGTGTGAAAACACTTGCGGAATTGTACGGCAAGAGTCGCTCAGAAGGATTCGTAACTGAGAACAAGCGCCGCATCATGATTGGTAGTTTTGTACTCTCGAGCGGCTACTATGATGCGTACTACAACCAGGCGCAAAAGGCTCGCACACTTTTGATCGAAGCGTACAACAAGTTGTTTGAGTCACACGACGTTTTGATCAGCCCGACGGCACCTACAACCGCCTTCGGTATTGGAGAAAACACCGACGATCCTATCAAGATGTATCTCTCGGATGTCATGACCGTGCCTGCAAGCCTTGCTGGACTGCCTGCGCTGAACGTACCGGCGGGTGAGGACACAAGCGGACTTCCGATTGGTGTCCAGTTGACTGGTCCACAGAAGAGCGATGCGCTCCTGATTGCGCTGGCGCAGTCGATGGAGGAGAAATAATGAATATTCTCGTTGTTGTTTTTTTGATTATCATCTTGCTTGTCGCCGCTGCACTGTTTGTAACGATGGCGCTGACCAAGAAATCTGGCCGCACTATGGATGTCGCGAAATACCAGAGTCGATGGATGTCCATCGAGAGTAGCCTCAAGAACGGTGAACCAGCAACCTACCCATTGAGTATCTTGAATGCCGATAAACTCGTCGATGCTGCGCTTCGTGATCGAGGCATGGCGGGCCAGACGATGAGTGAGCGTATGAAGGCGGCTCAAAACATCTGGTCTAATGCCGATCACGTCTGGGGCGCGCATAAGATTCGTAATCGTATTGCCCATGAGCCAGACGCAGAGGTAACCTACGAAATCGCCGCCCGTTCACTCGCGGCCTACAAGCAAGCACTGAAAGATTTGGGAGCGGTATAATGACAGATTTTCACGACAAATATGATATGACGATTGGTATCGAATGCCACGTTCAACTCGCGACCAAAACGAAGCTATTCAGCCCTGCGGACAACGATGCACGCGACGCTGTGCCAAACACCAAGACACACCCAATCGACTTTGGACTTCCTGGTATGTTGCCAGTATTGAATCGTGAAGCGGTGACACTTGCGGTCAAGGCGGCCAAGGCACTGAACGCTGACGTCGCGGAAGTGAGTCGTTTTGACCGAAAACACTACTTTTACCCAGACTTACCGAATGGCTACCAGATCACTCAGATGTATCACCCAACAATTCTCGAGGGTTGGATCGATGCACCACTCGAAGATGGTTCATCGGTACGCGTTCGTATCAATCATGCGCATATCGAGTCAGACGCTGGCAAATTGACGCACTTCGGCGGCTATTCACTGGTTGACCTCAACCGTGCCGGTACGCCGCTCATCGAAATTGTTTCAGAAGCTGACATCCATTCTCCCGCTGAAGCTCGCGCCTACGCAACAGAGCTCTACCGTCTCATGACCTACGCAGGCGTGACGCACGGAGATCTTTATCACGGCAATATGCGTTTCGACGTCAACTTGTCTGTAGCACCAAAGGGTTCATCGACGCTCGGCACGCGTACCGAAACCAAGAACCTCAACAGCTTCCGTTCAGTTGAACGTGCCGCTGAATATGAATTTTACCGCCAGTGCGAACTCCTCGAGCAGGGCGAACGCATCGTGCAGGAAACCCGTGGCTGGAGCGACGATACTGGCAAAACGACCAGCCAGCGTTCCAAAGAAGATGCACAGGACTACCGCTATATGCCGGATGCTGATATTCCACCTGTCATCCTTGAGCACGCGTTTATTGAAAAAGTTCAGGCAACTGTGCCGAAACTTCCTTCTGAATATCGCCAAGAATGGAGCGAGTTGGCTGTCGACAAATCTGTCATCAATAGTATTTTGGCCGATCAGCAATACGCCAAGCTCGTCTCGGCTGTACTGGCTGACGGCGGATTGACGGCGGCAAAACGTGTCGCCAACTGGATCGCGAGTAGCTTGACGATCGATGAGGCGGGTAGCGAAACGATGAACGCTGACGTCGCCGATCTCCTTGCTCTATGTGCGATGGTTGATGCCAACGAGGTGTCATCAAACGCTGCAACCGAGCTCTTCAATGACTTGATGGCGGGTGCTTGCGATCCTCGCGTCTTGGCCGAACAAAAAGGACTTCTGCAGAATAGTGACGAGGATGCTATTGGGGCTATCGTCGATGCGGTACTCGCGAATCCTGCCAGCCAAAAGGCGGTTGAGGATATTAAATCGGGCAACGACAAAGCAATTGGCTTCCTCGTTGGACAGGTAATGAAAGATTCGAAAGGCCAGGCGAATCCCGCGATGGCCCAGAAATTGATTCGAGATAAAATAGCCAGATCGTAATATCCGTCAAGAAACAAGAAAGAGGGTAGAAGGACATGAAACAGCCAACAAAAGCAATCATTCCCGCAGCTGGGTTCGGAACACGATTCTTGCCACAAACCAAGGCGATGCCGAAAGAGATGTTGCCGCTTATTGATAAGCCAATTATTCAATATGTGGTAGAGGAACTTGTCGAGGCGGGTATCAAAGATATCATCATCGTAGGCAGTAGCAATAAGCGTGCGATTGAAGACCACTTCGACATGCCGAGCGCTGACCTTCTCGAGAACTTGCGCAGCGGTGGTGAAAAGAAACGACCATTTATCGATATGGTCGAGCATATTTCATCGATGGCAAACTTTATTTACGTACGTCAAAAGGGGCCATACGGTAATGCCACGCCACTATTGAGCGCAGCACATTTGATTGGCGATGAGCCATTTATCTATACCTTTGCGGATGACTTTTTCACGCCAGAGGCAAATGCAACGAAGCAAATGATCGAGGTATACAACCGGCACGAAGGTGGGGTATTCGCATGTACTCGCGCAAAGGGCGACGAAGATTACGAACGATATGGTTTTGCTGCTGGTGAGTCCATCGCGGATAACTTGATTCACATGAATAATATCGTTGAGAAGCCGGGTAAGAACAACGCACCGTCAGAGCTCGCGAGCGTCTCTTCGTATCTCTTGCCTGCCGAAGTTCTGCGATACATCGAACGAGGACTATCAACGTATGAGGGTGGCGAATTTACCTTCCAGCCATTTGTTCAACAAATGATAGATGACGGTCACAAGTTCTTCGCTAAAGAAATAGACGATGCGACATTTTATGACACAGGTAATCCCCTTGAGTATCTCAAGACGGTGTTTGATTTTGCACTCCGCGACGAAAAGCTCGGCGATGAGTTTGCCAACTACCTGCGAAGTAAGCTATAGTAGAATAGCAGTGGTACGCCACTCGTTTAACAATAAAGGAAGGATGACGGATGGATTGGGCACAAGTACTAGTCATTATCCTGTCGGTATTTTTGGCAATCTTCCTCGTGCTCGCGATCATTCTGATTGCGATGCTGATCAAGGTGACACGCCAGATTAGGTCGGTGACTTCATCGGCTGAGCGTGCAGCCCAAAAAGCTGAAAGTGTTGTCGCAAACATTTCTGCGGCCACATCAACTGCAGTAATCGGTAAAGCCGTATCTGCATTCATGAAAAACTTTAAGAAATAGGAGACGAATATGTCAAAAGGTAAATTTGCTCTCGGTGCACTTATCGGCGCAGCAGCTGGTGTTGTTGCAGGTATCTTGACTGCACCAAAGTCAGGCAAGGAAACACGCGCTGACATCAAGAAAAAAGCCGGTGAGCTCAAGACTGAAGCTGCCGAAAAGGTAGACGAAGCACGCAAGCAAGCTGATAAGGTCGTTAAAGACGCACGCAACACCGCAGACGACTACAGGGGCCGTGCACAACGTGCATTTGATAGCGCAAAGAAAGAATTCAAGGAAGAGTCTAAGAAATAGTTTCTGACTTTTTCGTCGAATACGCACCGGGTTTCCGGTGCGTATTTTCATAAGTGGTATACTAGAAGCTATGAAACCTATCGCAAAAAAAATAGCTCGAAAATTCGCTTCTGACCAAGAGCGTGGTGCTCGAAAAAGTATCATGGAAGAATTATTTCAAGATCTTAACCGTAGTCGATTCCAGGTTTATAAGATGAACTTTTTTCGCGGAGTGTTCTTTGGTCTAGGAAGCGTTCTCGGCGGTACGGTGGTGATTGCTGTCTTGATTTGGCTGATGACATTCATGGCTCACTACGTACCTGCGCTCAGTGATTTTTTTGAGGCGATCGGTCGCCTACTGGAATCTGCCAAGAAATAATTTTTACTACGCCATATATACCCCGACTTGGGTATAATTGTAGTAATGGGGCAGAGTGTTACAGATTCAACCGATGCAACGGCATTTGAGCCGTCTGATTTCGTACACCTGCACAATCACACGCACCACAGTTTGCTTGATGGTTTGACCAAGATTCCTGATCTCGTCGCCCTCTCAAAAGAAATGGGCATGACGGCCGCTGCAGTGACAGACCATGGCACGATGAGTGGCATTCTCGAATTTTACAAAGAAGCGACGGCAAATGATTTCAAGCCAATTCTCGGTATTGAAGCATATATTGCGGCACGCTCGCGCCTTGATCGTGATCCGGCGAAGGATAAGGTGCGGTACCACCTGACTATTCTTGCTATGAACAACAAGGGCTATCAGAACCTGATGCGCCTGACGAGTATTGCTGAGCTTGAGGGTAAATACTATAAGCCACGTATGGACCGAGAAATACTCGAGAAGTATAACGAAGGGCTTATTATCTTGAGCGGATGTGCGAGTGGTGAGCTTTCGACGGCGCTCCAGAATGATGATTACGATGGGGCCAAAGAGATTGCGCTGTGGTTTAAGGGAGTTTTTGGTGACCGTTACTACCTCGAACTCCAAGACCACGGACACCCCGAAGCGCCTGCGCGTTGGGATGTTCAGGCGAAGGTAAACGATTATCTCATGCAGCTTTCGAAGGATCTGGATATTCCTCTCGTCGTCACCTGTGACGGGCACTATCTGAAACACGAGCACCTTGAGGCTCACGAGATTCTTCTCTGCGTCGGCACGGGGTCATATCTAAGCGACGACAAGCGTATGAGCTTACGCGACTTTGAGTTACACTTGACCGATCCGCGTGACATTATCAAACGCTGGAGCAAAACCTGCCCAGAAGCAATCCTTAATACGCGTAAGATTGCCGATCGCTGTGACGTTACGATTGAGCTCGGCAAAATTTTGATTCCGAAATTCCCGGTACCGGAAGGTGAAACCGACAAGTCATATCTCGACAAGCTTGTTTATCGTGGTCTAGCCGTACGCTATGCGGGCAAGCAGCCAAGTGATGTCGCAGATCTCGTACCCGAAGATATTCGTCCGATGCTCAGTGAAGAGGTAGTGAGTCGGCTCGATATGGAGTTTGAAGTGCTCGACCGCATGGGGTATAACGGGTACTTCTTGATCGTCCAGGATTTCATCAACTGGGGCAAGTCGCAGGGAATCATTTTTGGGCCAGGTCGTGGTAGTGCCGCCGGAAGTGTGATTGCGTATGCGCTCAATATCACCGAGCTCGATCCGCTCAAGTATGATTTGCTTTTTGAACGATTCCTGAACCCGGACCGCATCAGCATGCCCGACATCGATATCGACATCCAAGATACACGTCGTGACGAAGTGATTCAGTATTGTGCACGCAAGTACGGGCAAGAGCACGTCGCCAATATCGTGACCTTCGGCAAGATGGCTGCGCGAGCGGCGGTGCGTGACGTAGCGCGCGTGCTTCAAGTGCCGTACGCGGAGGCTGATCGCTTGGCGAAGCTGATTCCGCCTCCCGTGCAGGGGCGCCATATTCCGCTGAAGAAGTCTGTCGTCGAAGATCCCGATCTAAAGGCTGAATACGAAAGCAATCCAACTGCCAAGGAGGTATTTGATTTTGCGATGACCCTCGAGGGGACGAACCGTTCTCATGGTATTCACGCCGCCGGTGTTGTGATCGCGCCAGACGATATTGTCAACTTCGTGCCGGTTGAAATGGCGCAAAAAGGCGTGGTGGCGACGCAATATCCAATGGGGCCAGTCGAAGAACTCGGGCTGCTCAAGATGGACTTTTTGGGGCTTTCTAACCTCACGATCATCAACAACGCTTTGCGTATCATCAGGAAGGTGTACGGGGTTGAGATCGACTTGTCGGCAATTACTCTCGATGACACGCCAACATTCGAGCTACTCCAGCGCGGCGATACGACTGGTGTATTTCAGCTTGAATCTGCGGGTATGAAACGCTACCTGCGAGCGCTTAAGCCGACCGTGTTTGACGACATCATCGCTATGGTCGCCTTGTATCGACCAGGGCCAATGCAGTTCATCGATAGCTTCATCAAGCGAAAACATGGCGAAGAAGAGATTACGTACCTGCACCCAGGCCTTGAAGGCTCGCTATCGAGTACCTATGGGATCATGATCTACCAAGAGCAGTTCATGCAGATCTCCAAAGACTGGAGCGGGTTCACGGGTGGCCAGGCCGACACGCTGCGTAAGGCGGTTGGTAAGAAGAAGATTGATTTGATGAAAAAGGTGAAGCCCGAATTCATCGAAGGCGCCATGAGTGTCAGTGGCGCACCGAGGGAGGTCGCAGAGTTGTTCTGGGATCAGCTAGAGGAATTCGCAAACTATAGCTTCAACAAGTCTCACGCTGCGTGTTATGGATTGATCTCGTATTGGACTGCCTATCTCAAGGCGCATTATCCTGATGCGTTCATGGCAGCGTTGATGACGAGCGACCAGGACGATACTGATCGTCTCGCAATTGAGATGACGGAGTGCCGCCACATGGGTATCGACGTGCTCAACCCAGACGTTAACGAATCATTCGTTGAATTTGCTGTTGTGCCCGACAAGAAGCAAATTCGTTTCGGCATGGCAGCAGTCAAGGGCGTTGGTGTCGGTGCTGTTGAGGAAATTTTGCGTGCACGCAGTGAAGAAAAATTCGAATCGATTGAGGATTTTGCCTCACGTGTTTCGAGCTCGAAGGTAAATAAGAAATCATGGGAGTCACTGGTGAAGGCGGGTGCCTTCGATCAATTTGGTGATCGTTCGGATCTGCTATTTAATCTCGAAGATATCTTGGCATTTGCCTCAAAACTCCAAAAGGAGCGACTGTCTGGGCAGGCGGACTTGTTCGGTGGACTCGACGATGATTCGGCTGTGCGCAGTCACCTCGAACTACGCACGTCACCGACGAAATATACCGACAAAGAGAAACTGACCTGGGAGCGTGAGCTGATGGGGCTGTATATTTCGGCCCATCCACTCGATAACTACTCATCATTCTTCGAAGAGCAGGCGATTGGCCTCCATCATCTTTCACCGTCTATCGATGGCCAGTCAGTGACGATCGGCGGTCTCGTTACAAGCGTACGAAGTATCGTGACCAAGAGTGGCAAGAAGATGGCATTTGTGGGGCTCGAGGACAAGACGGGTGAAAGTGAGGTGATCGTCTTCCCGGGATTGTATGAACAAATGGGCGCCGTGCTCGAACAAGACGCTATCATCAAGGCGACAGGTCGCGTGAGCGCACGAGATCGCGACGGTAACCTTGGCGATGAAGCCAAGCTTATCGCCGATGAAATAAGTCTGGTTTCGGACAAAGAACTTCGTGACTATGAGTCAACTGGCCGAAAGATGGGTGCGCCGACAAGTCGTGCGCCGTATCGAAAGCGCGTTTCAAAAGATGCCTCGGCAAGTAAGGTAGCGCCAGCAGCAACGACTTACAGGGCGACTAATACAACTCCCCCTGCTTTCATAGAGCGCGAGTTGCCAAAGACGCTCTATCTCAGGGTTGAGGATGCAGCGAACACCGATGCACTCCTTGCGCTCAAATCGGCATGTGGCGAGTTTCCTGGTGAATCATCTGTCGTATTGGTACTTGGTCCAGAGAAGAAAGCCCTCCGCATGCCGTTTAAGGTCAATACTATGCCAGAGCTAACCAAAAAACTCGCAGATACCATCGGTGCCGATGCGGTTATTTTGAAATAGTCAGTGCGTAGAGTGCGATACCAGTTGCGACTGATACGTTGAAGGACTCTTTGCGGCCGAACATCGGAATCTCTACGATAGAATCGCAGGATTCGAGAAGTTCTGCTTCGATGCCATGGACTTCTTCGCCGAGCAACAGTGCAAATTCTGCGGGTGGCGTAAACTCATCGAGGTGAACAGATGTCGCAGCTTGCTCGAGGGCAACGACCGGAAGCGTAGTTGCCGATAGCCATGAACGGACATCTTCGATATATTCAAACGGTACAAGAGCCTCGGCGTCGAGTGCCGTCTTGTGGATTTGGCTCGTAATTTTTGCAGCCTCGTGGGGTAGTCGGCGATCGCCGGGAAATGCTGGATAGGGGGTATAGCCGCTCAGGATAATTTTGTCGACGCCAAAGCCTTCGGCTGTCCGAAAAATAGCTCCTACATTATGCGTTGAGCGGATGTTGTGAGCGATCACGGTAATTTTCGGCATTGACGCTAGTATACCACTGTTTTTTGCATAAGCAGTTTGCTATAGTGTGGGGAGTGGACGAAGACAAAGTTCAGCAGCAGCGTCGACAGCATGACGAAGAAACGACTCAACAACGAGCCGCTATTATTGGATTGCAGTATATTGATGCGCGAGAATTCGAAAAAACGATGCCACTTGCAAACGACGTACTGTCTATTAAGGAAATGTACGCCAATCACATGGTGCCACTGCGTGCTGGCGACAAAAGCTCCCCGACACAATTCGGCGTAACGACACAGACGCCACAAACAACGATCCGTAAGATGACGGATGAGTACAACACGGACGGCAACCAGGTCCATTTCTATATCATTAGCAACAGTGGATACAAGGCGCTCATGCGTCGGTACGATCCACCGAAGCAGGTTATTTATGATGATATCGAGATTGGTCATGAGGGTGATAGTGATACAATCAACAAGGTCTCACAGACACTTGAGGGTGTTGGTACGGACAAAGTATTCGACTTTTTGATCACTCAAGCAGACAAGCTTGGCGCGAGTGACATTCACATTGAAAATGAACGTCAAGATATACGCATACGTATGCGTGTCGATGGCGCACTTCACCCTGTCGCTCGTTTGAGTAAAGAAAAATACCGCGTACTCATGGGTGAACTCTCGAGTCGCGCCAATGTCTCACTGGCGAGCGATGAGTCGCAGTCGGGGCACATGCAGCAGGACATCACGACTGACGAAGGCACACACCTTCTCAACATCCGTGTTGAAACCGTGCCGACTATGTATGGCCAGGATGCTGTACTCCGCCTCTTTAACTTCGACGAATCGTTATTGCAACTTGATTTGCTCGGTATATCTGAGCATCAGCGTCAAGAGATTGACTCGGTCATTTCGCATCCACGCGGTCTCGTGCTGATGGTCGGCCCAACCGGAAGCGGTAAGTCGACGACGCTCTACAGTATGCTTAACGCGCTCAATACTCCCGACAAAAAGATTATCACACTCGAAGATCCTATCGAATATGGATTGAGCGGTATTTCACAGATTCCTATCAGCACCACTGACGGCAAGAGTTTTGCTGACAGCCTTCGTAGCGTGCTGCGTCTTGACCCGGATGTCGTCATGGTGGGTGAGATTCGCGATGAAGATACGGCTCGTACGGCAATTCAGGCGTCGATTACAGGGCACTTGGTGCTATCGAGCTTTCACGCCAACAGTACGAGCGCTGCGTTTAGTCGCATGATTGACCTGATTGGCCAGAACCCGATCTTTAGTTCTGCTGTTCGCCTCGTGATTGCGCAGCGACTTGTCCGTAAACTTTGGGACGAGAGCAAAGAAACGTATGATCCCGACGATGCAACCCGCACGTACGTCAAGAAAGCGCTATCGACGCTACCGAGTGACCATCCTGAGCTGCCCGATTTTGACACATTCAAGCTCTACAAGCCCGTTCCTACCGATGATGTGCCATTTGGATATAAAGGACGCATGGTGATTATGGAGCAATTAATCGTTTCCGAGGAAATCCAAAAATTCCTCAGGGGCGATGTCAAAGATGTGAATACCGAGTCTATCGAACGTGTGGCGCAGCAGCAGGGCATGCTGACCCTTGAACAAGTTGGTGTCTTGGCGGCACTTCGTGGCGAAACCACACTCGAAGAAGTCGCGCGGGTTATCTAGCAAATTACATTCGCGACGGCCGGTACAACGCGCTCGTCGAATGGCGAAGGAATGATATGCTCGGCGGTCGGTGTCTCGACGAGTGCTGCGAGCGCTTCGGCTGCAGCAAGCTTGTGCTCGTCAGTGATTGCCGGTACGCCGTTTGTTAATGCGCCCTTGAATATACCCGGGAAGGCAAGGGCGTTGTTGACCTGATTCGGGAAGTCACTGCGTCCAGTTGCGATCACGGCGACACCGGCGTCATGGGCAAGGTCTGGCATGATTTCGGGAACTGGATTCGCCAAGGCAAAAATGATTGGATTCGTGGCCATACGTGCGATGTGCGCTGGCGTTAGTAACCCAGCCTTTGACACGCCGATGAATACATCTGCGCCTTCGAGCGCCATCTCAAACGAACCGGACACTGATGAATCGACATACTCGAGCAGCGCGCGCTTTTCGTCATTTAGGTCCGTACGATCATCGCTGAGAATCCCTTTGCTATCGACAGCGACAATGTTATGAATGCCGTATGTGTGTAATAACTTGATAATTGCGGTGCCGGCAGCGCCAGCACCGACGGTAACGACTTTGACGGTTTCTAGGTCGCGTCTAGTGACTTTGGCGGCGTTGATGAGCCCGGCGAGTGTCACAACTGCGGTACCGTGTTGGTCATCGTGAAAGACTGGAATATCGAGCTCCCGCTTGAGTCGTTCCTCGACTTCAAAACATTTTGGAGCGGAAATGTCCTCAAGGTTAATTGCGCCAAAGCTTGGTGCGATTGCCTTGACTGCCGCGACGATTTCGTCAGGAGTATGTACGTCCAGCACAATTGGCACGCTATCAATACCGGCGAAATGCTTGAATAGGAGTGCTTTGCCCTCCATGACAGGCATTGCTGCCTTTGGACCAAGGTCCCCAAGACCAAGAATAGCCGATCCATCGGAGATGACGGCGACGAGGTTATTTGTCCAGGTGTAGCGCGGTAAAGCGGACGGATCATCCGCGATTGCGCGACTTACAGCACCAACACCAGGACTGTAGTAGGCGCTGAGTTTGTCACGGTCGAGCTGCGCTTCTTCGCGTAGTTTTATAGTGATTTTGCCACCGTATTGTTCGTGTAATTTGAGGGCCAGTTCGTCGTAATTCATATCATTCCATTATACCCCTTTTACTTTTCGAGGAATATCTGCTATAATCGACGATTGATTGTCATACTAACTCTAAGAGGTACAAAATGAGTTTCGCATTAATTCAGAAGGTTAATGACCAGCAAAAGAAAAAACAAGTTGTCGACGCACGTAGCGGCGACACGGTTCGCGTATACCAAAAGATTCGCGAAGGTAACAAAGAGCGTATCCAGATGTTCGAAGGTGTTGTTATTCGCACCGACAACAAAGGTCAGCACACAAGCCGCATCACTGTCCGTAAGGTCGCAAGTGGTGTTGGTGTTGAGAAGTCATTCCTTCTCCACAGCCCATTGATCGAGCGTGTAGAAGTTGTACGACGCAGCAAGGTCCGCCGTAACTTCCTCAGCTTCCTTCGCCAGCGCAGTGGTAAGTCAGCACGTTTGACTGCCATTGACTTCGACCGTAAGGCCGTCAACGACATTCACGATGCTAAGGCTGAAGCTGAAGCAGAGCGCATCAAGGAAGAAGCAAAAGCTGAAGCAGAAGCAAAGCAAGCCGAAAAAGCTGCTGCAGAAGCAGAGCTCGAAGCGAAGGCTGCAGCTGTCGAAGCTGCCCACAAGGCGAACGAAGCCTAGGCTTCTCGGTACCGAAACTCATAAACTCCCGGAAATTCCGGGAGTTTTTCGTTATGATAGATATATGATTCTGGGAATTGATGAAGTTGGCCGTGGCGCATGGGCGGGTCCGTTAGTGATGGGCGCGGTTGTTCTGGGTGGCGTACAGCTTGAGGGGCTGACCGACAGTAAGTTGCTTACGAAGAAACGACGAGAGAAGCTAGACGAAGAGATTCGTTCGTCTGGTGCCGGTGTTGGTCTCGGGTGGGTATGGCCTGATGAAATTGACGAGATGGGCCTCGGACCAGCACTGCATGTAGCCGCACGTCGTGCCGTCGAAGATGCGCAGTCCAAAGGCGTTGCGTTTCATGAAATTATTATTGATGGGACAATCAACTTTTTGTCTGATACTCCGCTGGAAACGTATGTCTCAACGATGAAAAAAGCTGATTTGCTTGTGCCGAGTGTGTCGGCAGCATCGATCGTCGCAAAAGTTGCTCGCGATCAGTACATGTCAGGGCAGGATGAGCGATACGGATTTGCATCGCATGTTGGCTATGGCACGGCTGCGCATCGTGCGGCAATCGAGGAATATGGTGTCAGTCCGCAGCATCGATTGAGTATTGCGCCGCTCGTGCGCTATCGATCGACGGCAGAGCGGCGGACAGTCTCCGAAGGCAGGCCCACAACGCGTGCAATTGGCAACGACAGTGAATCAGTCGCAGCACTTGAGCTGCAGCGTCGTGGGCATGAGATACTCGAACGCAATTGGCGAACGAAATGGTGTGAGATCGATATCGTCAGCCGAAAGAACGACACGGTATATTTCGTTGAGGTGAAGCATCGCAAGACCGATGCGTCAGGATCTGGCATGGAGGCAATCACGACCAAAAAGCTGCAACAAATGAAATTCGCTGCTGAGCTGTACGGCCAACGGCACGCATTGAAGCAAACAAATCTTCAGCTGATGGCGATTGCGACGGCCGGAGTGCCGCCGCAGATTGTCGATGTCCTAGAGATTGTGTAGTCGTTCGCGGACTGCGTCGCCGTCACGCTCGAGCAGATCGACTCGGCCGTCAATTTCTACGAGGCCGAGCTCAATTGTTCGGGTAAGTGCCGTCTGGGTGAGTAGTGGCGTAAAGAAATTACTGTAGTCTGCGCGCTGTTTGCGCGTAGCAAGACCACTTGCGGCGTAGCGAGGGAAATCACTGTAGCTTTTGTCGCCACCGAAGGTTTCTTCGATCCATACCCAGTTACTCTTCATCCATTCCCACGTCGGGGTTCGCGCGTAGCGATTGCGGATCATGTAAACGAACCAGCGGAAGAGGTCTTGGTGACGAATGGTTCCATCTTCGGTGAAATTAGCGAGTAGTGCGGAAACTTGATTGTCGGCACGTGCGCTGGTGATACCTGACGCGATATCTTGCTGAAGATCGGCTGACGAAGTAGTTCGATACGTTGTGAGCAGTGAGTCGATGATTTTATCTGAGCTGTCACGGTACACGACACTGCTGATGACGAGTGAGCGTAGTTCTGGATCAATCTGCGCAACTCCCGCTCCGTAGAGCTCATCGACTTTGGCGAGCACATCCGGGTCTTGGCTATAGATCATGAGCGACAGGATGGTTGAGCGCAGTTTTGTATCGTCTTCGCTTTCATCTGCTCCAGCATCCCAGCCGAGGCGGGTATATTGCTCGCGCGCGAGACTACCAGCAAAGACACGAAGCTTGCGATCTGCCTGCTCGTCAGTTTCGACGAACTTTTTGAGCTCTCCAACGGCAAGTGCCATGATGCTCCATACGTGTTCGCTGGTTTCCTCGCGGTAATGCTCGAGAAGGTCGATGAGGCCGACGCTCGCTTTGCGTCCGCCGCGCACGAGAAGTGTTTGCTCGTGGAGGAGCTGAAGGCGGTCGAGCTCGGTAAGTGATGTTGATGCGAATATCCGCTCAAGGTGCTCGTCTGAATAGAGGCTGATGAAGTGCGCGGTATCACCGACATTGAGTCGTTCGTCGTCGGCAATCGGCATCGGTAGGTCTCGTGTTTCGAGGAGCGCAGGCATATCTTCTGGAGACTCGGCGCCGAGCGGGATTGGCCACAATTGTGAGGATGCTTCGTGAGGGCCGATGAAGAATCGCTCTTGTGTGATACCCGACTCATCGATCGAGACGACAGGATAGCCGCTCTGAGAAATCCAGGTATTCATGAGACCGGAAATATCTTTGCCGCTGGCAGCGGATAGGTGTGACCAGAGATCGTTCGCTTCGGTGTTGCCATACGCAAACTCTGCGAAGTATGATTGCAAGCCGCGCTGGAATGCTTCGTGTCCGATGTAGGCCTGACACATGCGCATTAGCCGAGCACCTTTGGCGTAGACGATCGCACCATCGAAGAGTGATGAGATCTCGTCGGGGTGGTTGACGTCAACTTGGACAGACTGTACGCCGTCCATGGCATCGCGCCTGAGGGCCAGAATGCTTTCATTGGCGGCAAAATCAAGCCATGCGTTCCACTCAGGGTGAATGGCGTCGACGGCGACGTATTCCATGAGGGTGGCGAAGCTCTCGTTGAGCCAGAGGTTGTTCCACCAGCGCATAGTGACAAGGTTGCCGAACCATTGGTGTGATAACTCGTGGCTGATAACGGTTGCGATGTATTGCTTTGACGCGACAGTCGTTGTTGCAGGATCGGCGAGCAGGGCAACTTCGCGGTAGGTGATAAGTCCCCAGTTTTCCATCGCGCCTGAGCTGAAGTCTGGGAGGGCAACGTGATCAGATTTTGGCAGCGGATATGGCGTGCCAAAGTAGTCATCGAAGAATTCGATTGATTTGACGGCGTGATCAAGCGCAAAATCAAGGCTGGCGGCTGGTTGCGCAGGTGTGGCCCAGACATTCACCTCGACACCGCTTTTGGTGCGTGCGGTTTTGCTGTGTATCTCGCCGTACACCCAGGCGACAAGGTAGCTGCTCATTCGTGGTGAAGTACCAAACGTAGTGACGAGCTTCTCATTTTCGACGCGTTGGCTGGCTACTGGCATGTTACCGAGAACAGTGATGTCTGTTTCGGTGGTGAGCGTGACGTCGAACGTCGCTTTTGCTTCAGGTTCGTCGATACAAGGGAATACTTCGCGTGCATGGTGGCTTTCGAACTGTGTAGCGATCAGCTCTTTCTTGACACCGTCGTGGTCAAAGTAGCAAGGATACATGCCGTGCATTGCGTCGGTGATGATGCCGGTGTAGGTGATGACAAGCGTTGCGCCGCCGATGGCGATATCGTTGTGGCTAATGACAAGCGCGTCAAAGTCACCGTATGAAAAAGCTACTTGCGTACCGTTGTATGTCACGGTCTCGACGACGAGTCCATTGCTGTGCAAGGTAATTGTGTTTGCCTCTGGCTGGACTTCGCCATGAATCGTCACGGTGCCGCTGAAGCGACGCTCGATGCGGTCGATAACGAGTGAAAGTTGGTATGTATCGGGCACAAATTGTTGGATAAGACGAGGAACTGTTTGCATATGGATACTATTGTACAATACGTCCATGAAGCAGCGCCAACGACGACTGATTGCCGGCGCCATCGCTCTCGTCGTGTGGGCGGTGGTAATGCTTGTGCATCCAGATAATTACATCGAGGCGCCAAAACTTGAGCAAACTAAGACCGGTAGCACGACATCTCAAGCTCGTAGCGCACTCGATGAACTTGAAATCAAAGGCAGGGCTGCCAAGACCGGGTATTCGCGTGATCAGTTTGGCGATGGCTGGGCGGAGTTGAACGGCTGTGACACGCGCAATATCATCTTGGCTCGAGACCTGCAGGATGTGTCGGTTGGTACGAGCTGCACGGTCACGAGCGGCATTCTCGACGATCCGTACACGGGTAAGCAAATTGCATTCCAGCGCGGAGCATCGACAAGCGCTGCGGTTCAAATCGATCACGTGGTGGCGCTTTCGAATGCCTGGCAAACAGGTGCGGCCTACTGGACAGACGCGGAGCGCGTTGAGCTTGCCAACGATCCCCTGGAGCTTCTCGCGGTTGACGGACCGGCAAATCAGCAAAAATCCGATGGCGACGCCGCGACGTGGTTGCCGTCAAACAAGGCCTTTCGTTGTCAGTACGTAGCGCGGCAGATTGCCGTCAAGCAGAAGTATTCTCTGTGGGTGACACAGGCCGAATATGATGCAATTGACCGTATTCTCGCCCAATGTCCGTTCCAAGCGCTACCGGAAAGTGTTTTATGATCAACTACTTGCGCTGTTTGATGACAAAGCGTATACTGTAAGAGTACTTATCCGGCCGGCAGGTCGGGTTTTTTCGTAGAAAGAGTAAGAAAAGGAGAAAACATAATGGAAGATCTCAACATCAAGCAGTTGACTCTCGGTATGAAGACAATCGCCGAAGAGAAAAACTTGCCAGAAGAAACGGTCATGAGCGTCATTGAGCAGGCGATTGCTGCTGCATGGCGCCGTGATAACGGTGAACGCGAGCAGGAAGTCCGCGCAGAACTCAATATTAATGATGGAAGCGCTAAGGTTTTTGTAGCGCGCGAAGTTGTCGAGGAAGTTGGTAGCCCAGCGCACGAAATCAGCCTCGAGGACGCTCGCAAAGAGAAGGCTGACGCTGAACTCGGTGACATGATCGAAGAAGAACACACAGTCACGAGCTTTGGTCGCGTGGCGGCTCAGACGGCAAAGCAAGTTGTTTTGCAGCGTCTGCGCGAAGCAGAGCGCGAAGTCGTACTGGCCGAATTCGAAGACAAAATTGGTACCGTCGTCAATGGCGTCGTCCAGCGCGTCGAACCACGTGTTGTGCGTGTTGAACTCGGTAAAGCAGTCGGTATCCTTCCTGCGAGCGAGCAGATTCAGGGCGAATACCTGAGCCCAGGTAGCCGCATCAAGGTCTTTATCAAGGACATCGAGCGCGAAAACCGCGGCCCACAGCTCGTACTCTCACGTGGCAACACTGCGTTCATCGAATACCTCTTCCGCCAGGAAGTTCCAGAGATGGAAACTGGCGCCGTCGAAATCAAGGCGATCGCCCGTGAAGCTGGCCGCCGCACTAAGCTTGCTGTTGTGAGCACTGTACCGGGTGTTGACCCTGTAGGCACCTTTGTTGGTGGCCACGGTGCTCGCGTTAATGCTGTCATGGGTGAAATTGGCGATCAGGAAAAGATTGACATCATTACCTACGATGTAGCACCAGAAGTCTTCATTCGTAATGCCCTCAGTCCAGCTGAAATCAGCCGTATCCAGCTCGACGAAAAGACCAAGGTCGCACGTATCTATGTATCTGAAGACCAGCAGTCAATTGCAATCGGTCGCGGTGGACAGAACGTACGTTTGGCTGCACGCTTGACCGGTTACGAACTCGATATCGAAGCTGCAAAGCCAAGCGAAAAGAAGCCTGACACCAAGCCTCGCAAGAACGCCGAAGACAGCCTCTTCTCTGCAATCGAAGCATCATCTGACGCTGACGAGTAGACGTAAAAACGGCTACAATAAAATTAGCACTCTGCTTGCACGAGTGCTAATTTTTGTTTATACTGAAGAGTACAAATAGCGTATACTTGTATATAGAAAAGCATGCGCACGACGAAGGAGGTACATCTATATGCCTGAACAATTCGGAGAATTTATTGCTCGCCTGACTGATAACGCACGTACGAGTCTTCAGCACGCAGAATCCATTGCTCGTGGACAAGGTAGCCCATATATCGGGACTGAACATATGTTGCTCGGGGTTCTCGCTCAGGGCTCATCAGTTGGTGCAAAGATGTTGGCCGATGCTGGCGTCACGCTCCAGCGCGCAGAAACGGCGCTTAATCTCTCGCCAAGATCCATGATAGTTAGTACGAAAGCAACGGCGCTGTCTGAGACGGCAATGTTGACACTCAAGATGGCATTCGAGCATGCACGCGAGCTGCACCAAGAATATCTCGGTACCGAGCACATCCTCTATAGCATTCTTCGCCAAAAGGGTGCACGCGGAACAGTGCTGCTGCGCGACATGAGCACAGACATCGAGCAGATTATTGATGAACTCGAATCGTACTTTGACCGCCAGCAGGATGACTATGATGAAATGGCGACGACCGAACAGGCTCAGGCCCATGGCAAGCAGCCGAATGGTGCGCTTGAGCAATACGGTACTGACCTCACCGATCGTGCGGCTCGTGGTGAACTTGATGTCGTGATTGGTCGTGAACACGAAGAGGAACGTCTGGTGACGATTCTCTCGAGGCGTACCAAGAACAACCCCGTACTTATCGGCGAGCCGGGTGTCGGTAAGACGGCTATTGTCGAAGGGCTTGCACAGCGTATCGTCAAAGAGCGAGTACCAGAGCACTTGCTCGACAAAAAGATCATCCAGCTTGATCTCGCAGGCATGGTTGCAGGTACAAAGTATCGAGGTGAGTTCGAAGAGCGGCTCCAGCAAGTCGTCCGTGAAATTAAAAAGCGCGAAAACGTGATTGTTTTCATTGATGAGCTCCATCTTTTGGTTGGTGCCGGTGCTGCTGAGGGTGCGATGGATGCAGCGAACATCTTGAAGCCTGCGCTTGCACGGGGCGAAATGCATTTGATTGGCGCAACTACCATCGACGAGTATCGAAAAAATATCGAAAAAGATGCAGCGCTTGAGCGTCGCTTTCAAGAGATTATCGTACGCGAGCCAAGCCTTGATGATACAAAGGCGATTATCCGTGGTCTCAAGCCATACTATGAACAGCACCACAATGTCGTATTTTCTGATGAAGTGCTCGATAGCGCCGTCCATATGGCGAATCGTTATATCTCTGAGCGTTTCATGCCAGACAAGGCGATTGACGTCATCGATGAGGCGGCGGCACTTAGCCGCGTCACTTCTGCCAAAACACCACAAAAATCGCGTGTATTGCGTCAGGAAATTAAGCAGCTGAACGAGAAGATAGATGACGCCGTCACGAACGAAGATTACGAGCGGGCTGCACTTTACAAGACACATTTATCACGCCTAACAGCTCAGCTTGAAGAAGCGGATAAGAGCGCGACACCATCACCGATTACTGAGCAGCAAATTGCCAGAGCAATTTCGATGATGACAGGTATTCCTGTCGAAAAAGTACAGACCTCCGAGCGTAATCGATTGAAGCACCTCGAGAAGCACTTGTCACGCGCAATCATCGGTCAGGATGAGGCCGTACGGCAGGTTGCACGAGCAATTCGTCGTAGCCGTAGTGGCATTAGTAGCCACGCTCGACCGATTGGTAGTTTTGTATTCATGGGTTCGACGGGCGTGGGTAAAACGCAGCTTGCACGTGTTTTGGCTGAAGAAGTTTTCGGAAGCAAAGATGCCCTTATCAAGATCGACATGAGCGAATTTGCAGAGCGCCACACGACCAGCCGGCTGGTCGGCGCACCGGCTGGCTATGTCGGCTATGAAGACGGCGGCAAGCTTACTGATCGCGTGCGACGCCAGCCGTATAGTGTAGTGCTCTTTGATGAAATCGAAAAAGCGCATCCAGATGTCATGACAATGCTGCTTCAGATTCTCGAAGACGGGACATTGACTGATGCACATGGCCGTTCGGTTAGTTTCAAGAATACGATTATCATCCTGACAAGTAATCTCGGTAGTGAGGCCATGGCGAAAGAATCAAAACTCGGATTTGGACTGAAGCTCGCATCATCAACGGTTGATCTCGATGAAGCGCACAAAGAGAATGAGCGAGTTGCACTGACGGCATTGAGGAGATTCCTGAAGCCTGAACTCATCAATCGCTTCGATGGAATCGTGGTATTCCGTTCGCTGACACGCCGTGATGTCGGTAAAATATTCGATCTTCTCATCGGTGAACTCCGTGGGCGCCTCCACCTTCAAGGGTATGGATTAACGGTATCTCCTGTGGCGAAACGGTGGTTGATTGACAAGGGATTTGATGCCAAAAATGGAGCCCGACCGCTTCGTCGAGCCATTGAAGAACATGTCGAGCACGCTATCGCAGAGGTATTGCTTGGACAAGACTTAGAGAAGGGTGATATCATCAATGTTGATATCACGAACGGAGGGATAGAACTTGCGATCAGGCACGAAAACGAGCTCGTCACGGCGTAGCGCGCTTCCGGGGGCGATATTGGCTGTCGTCACAACAGCGCTCGCTGTTATCATATTGACTCAGCACGTCTTAATCGTAGACACCATAAAGTCCATGCAATTCACTCCGGCCGACGGCATTGTTACAATCCATGATAATGTTACGCTGACCGGTGCGGGGACACGCATATTTTATGCGAGTGGCCCACAGCTTGTCGAAGACTCTTCGTTTAATGATGATTGTCATAGTACTGAGAAGACCTCGGTTGTACTCGGATGTTATGCGAACGGTATGATTTACTTGTACGACATAAATAACATCGAACTTCATGGCATCAAAGAAGTGACGGCGGCACACGAAATGCTACACGCTGCTTACGATCGTTTAAGTGGCCTCGACAAGAAGGCGGTTGACAGGTTGCTCGAGAAGGAAGTGCAGGCACTCCGCTCAAATAATGAGTTCGAGTCAAGAATGTCAGTTTATGACGAGCTTTCCGATGCGGACAAGATCAATGAACTCCACTCGGTTATCGGTACGGAAGTCGCGAGTCTCGATCCGGAGCTGGAGGCGTATTATTCGCGCTACTTCAAAGATCGCAGCCAAGTAGTCAATTATTACGCACAGTATCATAGTGTGTTTGCTCAGCTTGAATCTCAGGCAGACAGCCTTGCAATGAGTTTAGATGAGCAGGCGGCTTCTATTAATATGAGGATAGCGAAATACAATGAAGCTGCGACACAGCTGGATGCAGATATCAGATCATTTAATCAACGAGCAACGGATGGATTCTATACGACGCAGGCTCAGTTCAATGCGGACCGTTCAGCGCTTGTTAGTCAAGCCAATGCCTTGGATGGAGAGAAAGACTCGATTAATTCCGCAATCGCACGCTACAACGCCGATAAATCAACATATGATGGCTTAGCAAGTCACTTGAGTGAACTCAACAATAGTATTGATAGTACGTTGGCCCCGGCACCAACAGTATCGGAGTAAAGATGGTAAAAGCAAGTAGTGTATTTGTTTGTCAGCAGTGTGGAACGCGGTTCAATAAGTGGGCTGGTCGCTGCGAAAATTGTGGAGAATGGAATTCTCTCGTTGAACAGGTGATTGAGGGTGGCAAGTCGGCTGTGGCCAAAAGCGCAAGTAAGGGTCGGGTGCTTTCACCACAGACAATGCAGTCGATTGCGGCTGATGAGGTCGTGGATCGGCTCGCAACTGGAGTTGCGGATCTCGATACGGTTCTTGGCGGCGGTATACTCGCTGGCGGAGTAATTCTGCTCGCTGGCCAGCCGGGCATCGGCAAAAGTACGCTTCTATTGCAGGTCGCATCGAGCATTGCCCGGTCCAATTCGGTGCTGTACGTAAGTGGCGAGGAATCGGCGTCTCAGGTGAAGCTTCGTGCGACACGCCTTGGGGCGGACGCGACCGATGACCTTGAGTTCATCGCGAGCACGAGTGCTGACGATATCGCTGCCACGATTCGTGCCGGAAAGCATAAGCTTGTAATAATCGATTCGATCCAGACGCTCGCTATGGAGGATATTGCATCAGCGCCAGGAACTGTGAGTCAGATAACGAATTCATCAAATGCGATTATTCGAGCAGCTAAAGAATCATCGGCAGCCGTCATTCTAGTCGGACATGTCACTAAGGAGGGGTCAATTGCTGGTCCGAAAGTTCTCGAGCACCTCGTTGATGTCGTATTGCAGTTTGAGGGTGATCGATACGGGGGGTTCAAGGTAGTGCGCGCGATCAAAAACCGCTACGGCTCAACGAGTGAGGCGGCGATTTTTGAAATGTCTGAATCAGGGCTCGAAATCGTCGAAAATCCATCAGCAGCGCTACTCGCGGAACGCCATGATGCTGACGGATCGGTGGTGCTTGCCACCCTCGAAGGAACGCGACCACTTCTGGTAGAGATCCAAGCACTTGTCAATCCGACCAATTTCGGGTATCCTAAGAGAACTGCCAGCGGCTTTGATCTTAACCGTCTGAATCTCCTGATCGCCGTTCTCGAACGACGCACCAAACTGGATTTATCTCAATCGGACGTATACATCAATGTCGTTGGTGGCCTGAAATTGGTTGACCCGGCTGCCGACCTCGCAATATCGATGGCGATTGCCAGTGCAGCGGCGGGGCGCAAGCTCGCTACCGGAGCTGTTGTCTTCGGGGAAGTTGGCCTTGGCGGAGAAGTGCGCAGTGTGATCGGTGCTGACCGACGCGTTGCCGAAGCAAAGAAACTCGGCTTCACCTATGCCCTCGCACCGACTCAATCAAAAAAGAACGCTTTTATCAAACCGGTGGACTCTCTGAGACAGGCCCTGATAGACCACCTCAAACAATAAGGAGTTACTATGACGGTAACAAATGCAGTGATGCTGGGAATTCTCGGCCTATTGCTCGTGGAGGTTTCGTACCTCGTCTATCGCGCGATGCGCACCCATACAAAACGTAAAAATACCGATATCTTTGTCGATACATCAGTGTTGATGGACGGACGTATTCTTGCGATTGCCGAGACCGGCTTTATTCCTGGACGCCTCGTTATTCCCCGCAGCGTCATCGGAGAGATGCAGCTTCTTGCCGATAGCGGTGATGGTGACAAGCGAGAGAAGGCGAGACATGGTCTTGATATCCTCAAACAACTTCAGAATACCGACGGCATTGAAGTAACAATCCTCCAGGATGGCAGCAGGGCGAGCGAAGGTGTCGATGAACGGTTGCTTTCACATGCCAAGCAGTCGGGTGGCAGTCTAGCGACGATTGATTTCAACCTTGCAAAAGTTGCGCTTGTTGAAAACATCACCGTTCTCAATATTAATGAACTAGCGCGCACACTGCGTATGAGCTATCTGCCGGGCGAAAAGTTGATGATCGCCCTGACGACGACGGGTACAGACTCGCATCAGGCGGTTGGACACCTTGGGGATGGCACTATGGTAGTCGTTGAGCACGCCAAAAAGCAAATTGGCAAAACCGTCGAGATCGAAGTCATTCGTAGCCTGCAGACCGCTGCTGGCCGTATGATGTTTGCGCGTCTTGTGCACCCAGAGCAGCAACCGCAGCCACAAAAGGCTACAAATGCTGCCGCGGTCAGTCAAAAGCCTAAGGCGCAAAAGCCGCAGCAAGCACGAACGCAGCAGCCAAACGGACGCAAGCAGACACCGCAGCAGGCGAGTAGGGAACAGGCCTCGAAGCAGACCGCCCAGCCGGTGACCGAACAGACAGCTCGAAGCGGTCGCCGTCATCCGCGCCGATCAAGCGCTGCGGAAAAAAGCGAAGCCTCATTCATTCGGTTAATTGATCAGCAGTAGGCGCGTATCAATCAAATACCGCCTAGAAGTTCTCTCGGCGGTATTTTGTTTACTATCTGTTTCCTCTACCTCTTCATGGTGTACCGCTACCGGTGGTATAGCTAGCGGATGAGGTATCAGTGTAGTAACCGCTATCGGTCGCAGTTGCGTTGACGGTGAAAGAAGAGCTTCCGCTCTTGGTGCTATCGATCGTTTTACTACCTGATGACGACGCTGAGATGTTGGCAATCTGGACCCCATCAACGGTTACGATGATATTCTTGAGTTCGAAGGTTCCCTTCGTATAGTCTACGTAGATCTTTGTTCCGTCGTTTGACACAGAGATATTCACTGCAGGTGCCGCATCTGAGCAGTTGTGGATGTCGTCATCCTTGCTTGCATCGTAGCCGTCGCCGGCAATGTAGACTTTCTTCTTGGTGACTGGATCGGTTAGGCTTGATACCTCGATCTCAATTTTTGCGGCCTCAGGGGTGCAATCGGTGGCAAGATATCTAGACACGCGGTCGAAGACGAGTTTTTCTTTCTCGGTGCTTTGCGACTTGTTGTACCACGATGGGTAAATTTCGCCATTGATGTGCTGAATCCCATCCGGCTCCTTGAACCAGTCGCCAGACTTCCATTTACCCTCTTCGGCGTAGATTACCTTGTGGGCATACTCTAGGACCGGTTGATTCAGCATGAGGCCAGGTAGTGTAGATTCCGTTGTTTTCAGTAGTCGCGTGTCATTGTTACCGAGCCAACTTGCCATAGCAAGGACAGGGCTCCAGGTGACCGTCCAGTTGTCGTGCGCCTGTCCGCCGAGGTCGGATGTACCAGACTTTGCCGCAACCTCAACGCCAGGAACGCTCATGCGACTTGCCCAGCCGCCGTAGAGGCCTTGGCGAGCACTGTAGTCGTGCATGATGTCTGAGACAATATAGTTGGCCTGTTCTGATCCGACGCGGGTGCCATCGGTGTCTGTCCACTTCTGGAGAACGTCGCCTTGGCCGTTCTTGACTTCAAGAATCGTGGAGTATGGTTTGTAGACACCACCGCGAGCGATTGAGGAGATGGCGTTGACATGCTCAACTTGCTTTGCGCCGCATCCGCCAATCGCAGAGGCGAGACCGACTGTTTTTTCGACACCAACGGTACAGTATGAGGTGTCACCCATCTTGTGGATGTAGTCGAGTGTATCGTCAACGCCGTTGATGTACATAGCTTTAACGGCAGGAACGTTTCGCGACCAGGCCAGGGCGTTACGGATCGTAATAGCGCCCTTGAACTTGCGGTCGGCGTTGTTGAGGTCACCACCGTAGATATCGTTCATCGTGTCATCGTCGGCAAGGATTGATCCAGATCCGAAGTTCTGGGCATCTTCACCTTTGTCTTCGAACAATTTTGCGTAAACAAGTGGTTTAATAGTCGATCCTGTTTGGATTGACGACATAGCGGCGTTCGTCTCACCGAAGCCTGGGTAGTTGAAGTCACGACTACCGGTCATTGCCACAATTTGGCCCGTAGTAACGTCTTCGACGGTGGAGGCACTGTTCGAGAAACCGTTACGTTCAGGGTAATTTGTCTCGAAGAGTGCGTCGGTAGCTTCCTGGAGCTTCTCTTGGATGCGGTAGTCGAGTGTCGTCGTTATAGTAAGGCCACCACGACCGACGATAGCTGTTCCGAGGCTATTCTCGAGGTCTTGTTTGACCATTAGCACGAAATGAGGCGCCTTGATATCTTTGAGCTGGTCGCTCAGCGGTTTGATTTCGTCTAGTACGGCGACGGCCTTTGCCGCGTCCGACTCTTCTCGTGTGATATTGCCCATAGATACCATTGCATCAAGTATGAGATGCTGACGAACGAGAAGGGCATCTCGGTTACCACTGTAGGGGTCATATAGGCTTGGGGAGTTCGGAATCGCTGCAAGCAGCGCTGATTGAGCGAGTGATAACTCCGATGCATGGATACCGAAGTAGGTGAGTGCCGCCGACTCCACGCCGTTGCGGCGGCCTCCGTACGATGACTCATTGAGGTAGAGGTTGAGAATCTGATCCTTTGAATACTTACGTTCAACTTCGATTGCGAGAATAACCTCTTTGATTTTGCGTGGAATGCCGTTGATGCCTCGCTTGTACGCATCCTCTGAAAGGAATACCTGCTTGACGAGCTGTTGGGTGAGTGTAGAACCGCCCTGTACGCTGCCGCCCGCGGCATTGTTGAACGCGGAGCGCACAATACCAGTGATACTGACGCCTCCATGGCTGTAGAAGTCTTTGTCTTCGATGGCGACAGTAGCTTGTTTCATATAGTCGCTGATCTCGTCGCTGTCGACTGCCATGCGGTAGTCACCGTTGCCCTTGTCCTCCCAGAGCAATACACCATTGCGGTCGTAATAACGGTTGACGGTTGTCTGAACACGTTCGGCGAGGCTGCCCGGCTTGATGGCGTCGAGGTCTTTGCGGTAATAGGCGAACACGCCACCGATCAGTACGGCTAGCAGTAGAACGCCAACTCCGATAAGCTTGAGTGCCATGATGGCGCCCTTCTTCGAGAACCAGTATTTTGCAACGCGTTTTGGATGCATGCGGTAGGCGGCACGTTTGACGGGATGCTTCGGCAATGTCGCCAAGTATTCGGCTTTTTTGCGTGCGGCAAGGTCTTTCTTGGTGCGTCGCTTCTGAGTCAGATTCGAGTAAACCCGAACAGGACGCGACTTCGATATCTTTTTTCTCACACGAGAACTCCCCATAAGCAGTATTACCTCAATTATACCACTCATCCAATATGCACAAAACGTAATTTTTGCTATACTTCTCAAGTAATGACAAAGCTATCCGAAGAACTCACCTGGCGAGGATTCGTCAACCAAACTACTTTTAGTGACATCGCAGATGTTGACGAACCACGAACTTTCTATTGGGGCGTTGATCCTTCGGCAGATAGTATGCATATTGGTAACCTCGCACCAGCTATGATGATTCGTCAGTTTTTGGACCACGGGCACAAAGCAATCCTGCTCGTCGGCGGTGCCACGGGCATGATCGGCGATCCAGACGGCAAGAAACAAGAACGCGATCTGATCTCGCTTGAAGAAGTGACGCGAAACAAGGAAGCGATCGCTGCGCAGTACAAAACGATTTTTGCTGGCAAAGACTTCGAAATTGTCGATAACTATGATTGGTTTAAGGGCGTCAATTATTTGGATTTCTTGCGTGAAGTTGGCAAAAACGCACCGATGACGCAGATGCTTGATCGAGATTTCATTAAGAGCCGCATTGGAGAAGGCGGTGAAGGCATCAGCTATGCCGAGTTTAGCTATGCGCTTATCCAGGGCTATGACTTTTTGCATCTTTATCGTGAGAAAGGTGCGTCACTGCAGCTTTCAGGCGCCGACCAGTGGGGTAATTGCATCACCGGTGTTCAGCTGATTCGTCGTCTTGAGGCGAGTGAAGCGCATATTTTCACGACACCACTCATCGTCAATAAATCAACGGGTCGTAAATTCGGCAAAACCGAAGAGGGTGCCGTCTGGCTCGATCCTGCCAAGACGAGTCCGTATAAGTTCTACCAATTCTGGCTCAATGTCGATGATGAAACCGCAGAAGATTTGGTTAAAATCTACACACTGCTTGATCGCGAAACGGTCGAGGCGTTGATTGCTCGCCACCGCGAAAATCCATCAGCACGCGAACTCCAGCGGGCACTTGCAAGTGAGGTGACCGAGCTCGTTCATGGCAAAGAACGTTGTGAGTCTGTCGAGCGTGTTACCTCTGTCTTGTTTGGTGGCGCTGATTTCTCAAGTCTCTCGGACGATGACATCGATGAGCTTGCCGGCGAAATTCCTATTGCGACGCTTGGCCAATCTGTGATCGAAGTGCTTACGAGTACAGGCGTTGTCGCATCGAATGGTGAAGCACGTCGCCTCATCGCGTCTGGTGGTGTATCGGTCAACGGCGAAAAAATAGCTGATGATCAAACTATCGAAGCTGTCTCACTTGTCAAAAAAGGCAAGAACGCCTTCGTCCTCGTTCGCTAAAACACCTCAAATTTGCTATACTGAGGGCTCAATGACACGAGGAGGGATATGACTAATTTTCGTGAACACGTCTCTGTTGAGGCGGCATCCAATATCGAAACATGGCTGACGCAGCCCAAGTATGCAGAGTACAAAACTGAACTTGAAGAAATGATTCAGACTGAGCGCTGGAGCGATCTCGAAGACGCATTTTTCAAAGTGATCGAATTCGGCACCGGCGGCCGACGCGGTACGACCGGTATCGGCTCGAACCGTATCAACCGCGTTACTATCGGTGAATCTGCGCAGGCACTGTGTCTCTACGCCCAGAATGCCGATCCTGATGCCGCGCAAAAAGGTATCGTGATCGCCTGCGATACGCGCCTGAGTTCGCCAGAACTGAGCGAATACGCGGCGAGCGTCTGTGCCGCCAATGGCTTCAAGACCTATGTTTTCGATAGTTTCCGTGCCACACCAGAGCTGAGCTTCGCGGTACGTCATCTCGGTGCCGCTGCTGGTATCGTCATCAGTGCGAGCCACAATCCTCCTGCAGACAATGGCTTCAAGGCCTATTGGTCAGATGGTGGGCAACTTGTGCCGCCGCACGATAAAGGCGTTTTACAGTATGCAGCTGACGTTGAGATGATTAACGCGGTGGATTTTGCTGATGCGGTCACCAACGGTTCGATCATGGTCATTGGTAAAGACATTGATGACGCGTATCTCTCGGCGGTTGTCGACCAAGCTGAAGGCACTGCCCGTGACGTTTCTATCGTGTACTCGCCGCTTCATGGCGCCGGTCAGACCAACACGCTCCTTGCGCTTCGTCGCGCAGGATTCGATGTTACGACTGTCGATGAGCAAATGGTTCCAGACGGCAATTTTCCGACTATCGAAAACGGCAAGCCGAATCCGGAAGAGCGCTCGGCTAACGACCACGCGGTCGCTCGACTGCTCGCAGACGATGCCGATATCGCAATCACGAATGATCCTGACGCAGACCGTGTCGGTATCATGGTGCGCCAGGACGACGAAGCGATCTATCTCACGGGTAATCAATCTGCGGTACTGGCGACTGAGTACGCTCTGCGCAAACAATCTGAGCGTGGTGACCTGACGAGCAAGCACTATATCGCCAAGACGATTGTGACGACCGATATGCTGACGGCCATCGCTGATGCGTTTGGAGTAAAAACGTATGGTGATATGTTGATTGGCTTCAAATATATCGGCCGACTGTTGCGAGACAAAGAATCGACTGACGAGAAATTTGTCATCGGTGGTGAAGAGAGCTATGGCCTCCTGAAGGGCGAGTATGCGCGCGACAAAGACGGTGCTGGTGGCGCTTTGCCGCTTGCGGAATACGCCGCTGAACTTAAGCTGGAGGGCAAGACGCTCTGGGATCGCATGCTTGAGCTCTATCGAGAGTACGGTCTCTATGTCGAGCAGCTCAAAACTATGGTGTATCCTGGTGCCCAAGGATTTTCACAGATGCAGGCCATCATGAAGGGTATTCGTGATGAGCCTGTGACGGAGGTCGATGGACATGCGGTGACCGCTGTACTTGATTATCAAACACTGGAGTGTCGCGACCTGCAGTCTGGAGCCGTGTCTTCGATTAATTGTGACGCCGGTAATGTTTACGTCATGGAATTTGGTGACGAACGTCGTCGAATTACGGTTCGCCCAAGTGGCACAGAGCCAAAACTCAAATTCTACGTCCAGTGGCACGCTGAATCTGATGCACCTGAGACTGACTACGTTGCGTTGCAGCAAAAACTTGAAAACATGGCTCGCGAGCTCGAAGGGATTCTTCTCGAGCGCGCCGGTACAAGCGCAGAATGAACCTTCTGACGAAGCTCTCTATGATCAAGGGCGTTGGCCCCAAGACCGCCGAGCAGCTTCGTCTGTCCGGTCTCGAAACGGTTGGAGACCTGATTCGTTTCTTGCCTCGCCGCCATGAAGATTTTTCGGAAGTGACGCCGATTGCTTCGATTAGCCCCGGAAAACGAACAATTCGGGCGCGCTGTGAGAAAACGGAGATCAAGCGCGTCCGTCGCGGCATGACGGTGACGACAGCGGTGCTGGCTGATGATACTGGCAAACTCAAGGCGGTCTGGTTTAATCAGCCATACCGTGCAACGCAATTTGATAGCGGCGCTGAGTTCTATTTTTCGGGTGACTTCGATTTGCGTTCGGGTCGGTATCAACTGACAAATCCAAGTGCCGAAAAGGTAAGTGATATGCCAGTGCAGACGGATCGTATTTTGCCGATCTATCGCCAGGTCAAAGGACTCAAAAGTCAGCTCGTACGTAAAATCATCGCTGAGCTCCGGCCGTTGATTACGATGTTGCCCGAAACGCTTCCAGAGTCTGTGGTTCGCCACGAAAAGCTGGTGAGCTATTCTGACGCCTTGCTCGGACTGCATTTTCCGAAGGGAGTTGAAGATATTCGTCGCGCTCGGGAACGTCTTGGGTTCGAGGAGTTATTTCAGCTCACGCTGGCCAGCCAGCTGAATCGTCAGGAAAACGCCAAACTACAGGGAGTTGCGATTCCATTCGATCAACCAAGCGTCAAAAAGTTTGTCTCAGAGCTTCCATTTAAGCTCACTGGCGCACAGCGTATTGCCGCCTGGGAAATTATCCAAGATTTTGAAAAACCAGTTCCGATGAATCGCTTGCTCCAGGGTGATGTCGGGAGTGGCAAGACCGTAGTTGCGGGGATTGCATCACTGGAGGCAGCTCAGGGCGGCTATCAGACGGCACTTATGGCGCCGACGGAGATTTTGGCGCGGCAACACGCAGAGACGTTACAGCGACTCTTAGAGCCATTCGATATCACGGTTGGATTGCTCGTCGGTGCGGTTAAAGGTGCCGCACGCAAGGAACTGTACGCGCGTATCGCTGACGGCACAGTCCAAGTGGTGGTAGGGACGCATGCATTGATTCAGGAGTCTGTCATTTTTCATGCGCTTGGATTCGTAGCGATTGACGAGCAGCATCGATTCGGCGTTGCGCAGCGCCAGGCATTACTGTCTAAGGCTGCTATCATGCCACACCTGCTCGCCATGACAGCCACGCCGATTCCGCGCAGCCTGCAGCTGACGGTATTCGGTGAACTTGATGTCAGCATCCTCGGCGAACTACCAGCGAATCGAAAGCCAATTGCCACCAAGATCGCCTCGCCCGTATCAGCGGATCGCATCTACGCAGCAATTGATGGGCAGATCACAGAGGGACGACAAGCGTACGTTATTTGCAGCTTGATCGATGATTCGGAGACGAGTGACAAAAAATCCGTCGAAGCGGAGTATAAAAAACTCAAGAACTCGATCTTTGGCCATCGCTCGATTGGCATGTTGCATGGTCGCATGAAGCCGGCTGAAAAAGATCAGGTCATGCTCGATTTCAAGCAAAAGGAATACGACATCCTTGTGAGCACGACTGTTGTCGAAGTTGGTGTTGACGTGCCAAACGCGAGCGTGATCATGATCGAGAACGCTGATCAATTCGGCCTGGCGCAGCTTCACCAGCTTCGTGGACGCGTCGGTCGTGGTGAATTTCAGAGTTATTGCTACCTGATGATGAGTGATAGCAAGAAGCCGAGCGAGCGACTACGCGAAATCGAGAAGTCAAACGATGGCTTCTATCTCGCCGAAGTTGACCTAAAATTACGCGGTCCGGGCGAAATCTACGGGCGTATGCAGCATGGTGATCTTAATCTCGAAATTGCTAGTTTGGCCGATACCCGAGAAGTCAAGCGGGCCCAACGTGCAGCAGAAGACTTTATCCAAAGTGGCGAGGATTTGCTACAATACAAGCAGTTAGCACAGGCAGTTCAAAAATATCAGCGCCTTACGACGCTCAACTAAAAATATATGTATAGCTTTGGTCCACTTCCTCGTCAGACAAAAACTGGACGTGTCATTGGCACGCACCAGAAGATTGATCGTGTCGCTCGTCGCCATATGAATGACCTATTGTCGCCGAAACTGGCTTTCCCTGGCATTCGCGACATTATTCACTTCGAGGGCTCTCGGGGTCCTGATGCGCTGCACATCAAAAGTCCAAACATCGATGAGCCAGTGCACTTCATTAATCCAGCTAGTCCTGACGGCGAATTGCTGGACTGGATTCGACGACACAGTGGAAATCTCACGGATGCGTTAGCTGCTGGCGATGAAGTCCGCGCGTCATTTGAGGCGGCCTGGCTGGCGCACACGGTTACGGATGGTTTGACGCCGGCGCACCATGAACCCTATCACGAGCAACTCGAGAAGATTAAACGCACAGAAGAGGAAGTCCAGGGTCGCGTCAAAGACAAGATGCTGATGCGCGGTGATACGCGTCGTGAGCTGATACGCAACAACTGGCAGTACTGGGGCGCGAAGGGTCTGATGACGACGCACACGCTATTCGAAGCGGGTGTCGCCGTGGCTGCTAAGCCGTACAAGTTTGAGGCGGCCGTACCTTCTGCGGATGAAATCGAGCACATGATGGAAGAAGGTTTTGAGCATGTCTATTTGCGCCTCGTTGCAGAAGTCGATTCGCTCGGCATGTATGAGGAATTCAAGCGAACGGGCTGGACGAGCAAACTGGCGCGCCAGACCAACAGCGAACTATTGCCACGCGTGATCATGGCGGTGATACTTGCCTGGCACGATGCATATACGCGCGCGCTGAAGGAAGTGGCATGAACGTACGATTGATCTCAGGAAAATATGGCGGGCGCATCATCAAAGCGCCAAATACCAATCGCACACACCCAATGAGCGAGCGTATCCGTAACGCAATGTTCAATTCACTGGGCGGGGTAGTGCAGGGAGCGCGTGTCCTCGATGCGTTCGCAGGGACGGGTGCTGTTGGGTTCGAGGCGCTGAGCCGTGGCGCTGCGTCGGTTGATTTCATCGAGCGCGATCGCGTGGCGGCGCGAGTCCTACGCGAAAACCACCGAACATTGGGTTCGCCAGAAAATGTAGCAATAATCACTACAACAGTACACAACTGGCTCGAGACGCAGAACGGGGGTGAATATGATCTTATATTCTGTGACCCACCCTACAATGACGAGCAGTTATCCACAGTTTCGCGATTATTGGGTCTTCTCAAACCTAATGCGCTTATGATACTATCTCATACAGGAAGAGGTGAGGTACCGATTCATTTAGACAACATTGTTGTGGTGGACAATCGTAGTTATGGAACCGCTCATCTCACCTTCTTCCGCCGAGAAGCGCCGTAAGGCGTTTTTTCATTTGGAAAATTGACTGAGCAAGTAGACGAGTCGTACTGTGGCTGCTATACTCTACTATAGAAACTATAGTAACTGAAAGATAGCAATGAAAACGAACTACACATTTGGGCTTGATAACTTCGGTGACATCCCACTCGACGAGAGCGGCGAGGCGGTCACGCATGCTCAGGCAATTCGCCAGGTGGTCGATGAAGCCATCCTTGCAGACAAGCTTGGCGTCGATATCATCGCCCTCGGCGAGCACCACCGCGAGGAATATTCGATTTCTAGTCCAGAAATGGTACTTGCGGCAATTGCATCACGCACAAAGCGCATCAAGCTATCGTCTGGTGTTACGGTGCTGAGCTCTGACGACCCGGTGCGCGTATATGAACGATTCGCAACACTCGATGCCGTGTCGAATGGACGTGCGCAGATTATCTTGGGGCGAGGGTCATTCACTGAGTCATTCCCGCTATTCGGCTATTCGCTGCAAGATTATGATGTATTGTTCGAAGAAAAGATTGAACTCATGGCTGAACTTTTGAAGGAAAAGCCAGTGAGCTGGAGCGGTACGACGAGAACGGAATTGGCTGACGCTGATGTCTTCCCGAAGACCGAGTCTGGTCGTATTGAAACATGGGTCGGCGTTGGCGGCTCGCCGAATTCGGTGTTGCGCGCGGCGCGCTACGGTTTCCCGCTCATCCTTGCAATCATTGGCGGTGCGCCAGCTCGTTTTGCGCCATATGTTGATCTATACAAACAAGCGGCCAAAGAATACGGCACAACGGCGCACCCCGTTGGTATGCATTCACCAGGCTATATCGCGGACACAGATGAGGAGGCGATGGAACTCGCATGGCCAACCTTCAAGACGGCGTTCGACGCTATTGGCAAGACGCGTGGCTGGGCGCCATGGTCGTATGAACACTTCAAGCGTGAAGTTGCGATGGGGTCGCTATATGTCGGTTCGCCGAAAACAGTCGCTGAGCGGATTGCCCACGCTATGCGAGCTGTCGGAGCCGAACGCTTCGATCTTGTGTATGGGTTTGGCCCCGTCAAGGCCAGCGATCGTATGAAGATGGTTGAACTCTATGGTAAGAAGGTTATACCGATGGTGCGTGAACTACTGGAGAAATCATAGTGGCGAAACGCCTCGCGATACTTGGTGCAGGAAAGCTTGGCATCGTGCTTGCGCAGTTAGCATTGCGCGCTGGATATGATGTGGCGATTGCTGCATCGGGTGATCCGGCGAAAATTGATTTGACCGTACGGACGCTTGCCCCCGGCGCGACTGCAATGACTGCCACTGATGCCGCGCAGTGGAGCGACGTCATTGTATTGGCATTGCCGCTGAGTAAATACCGCACACTGCCAGTCACGGCGCTCGCTGGTAAATTCGTTATTGATGCGATGAATTATTGGTGGGAAGTTGATGGCGAACGAGAAGACAGCATTCCTAGCGACCAGTCGTCGTCGGAAGCTGTGCAGATGCTTCTCGCGGAGAGTACGGTCATCAAGGCGCTGAGTCACATGGGCTATCATGACTTGCTCGATGAGGCGCGTCCAAGCGGAGCGGAGGGCAGGAGGGCAATTGCGGTTGCTGCTGATGACGACAGCGCACGTGCGAGTGCTATGCAACTTGTGAATGACCTGGGATTTGATCCGCTCGATATCGGCTCACTCGCAAACGGTCGTCGACTCGAACCGGGCAATCCTGCGTTTGGCGCGGATTTACCGCTGAGCAAACTGAAGGAGATTATCTAGAGTACCAATGAAATAACTATCGCCACGAAGCTTCAGGATCTGGCACAAACCAAAGTTAAAACCCGAGACAAGCCCGGGTTTTAACTTTGGTACGGATGAAAGGACTTGAACCTTCACGCCTTACGGCACTAGCTCCTAAGGCTAGCGTGTCTACCAATTCCACCACATCCGCGTAGTTTGAAATGTACATGTAGTTTATCGTCGTGTCGGACGTTTGCATGCGCACGCTGCGTGTCTACTATGACTTGCGTTTCACGCAGCCACCACATCTACGTGTGAATAGCAGGACGTATTATACAGATAGACGAGCCCTGATGCAATCTGCTATAATCATAAGCAACTATGAATGTGAGGGAGTCTTAATAGATGAGTAAGGTAGCAGCCTATCTTCAGGGTCACATTGCGGGTGAAGTAACGTCACGCATTGATATCCGCAAAAAGTATGCGAGCTCGAGCTCGGTACTACACAAAACACCAGAGTTAGTGATCGCACCGCGTACGACCAATGATGTTCGCAAGATCGCACGATTTGCGTGGCAGCTTGCCGAAAAAGGCCACAAGCTCGGCATCACTCCGCGCGGCGCTGGTACCGACCCAACTGGCGGCTCTGTGACAGACGGCATTTTGCTCAATACTCGACCATATCTGACGAAGGTCTACGAGTACGACCAAAAGCAGCAGCTGCTTCGTGTGCAGCCGGGTGTGACGGTTGAATCGATTAACGCAGCACTTGGCCTCCATCAGTCGCGCCTGGCCATTACTGCCGTTCCGCCTCATGCAACGGTTGGTGGATCGATCGGATTTGGCGAAGCGAGCACGCTTGGTCGCAAGTCATGGATCGACCGCCTCGAAGTTGTTCTCGACAATGGCGACGTCATCCAGACAGGTGTTATCTCGAAGCGCGAATTCAACAAACGCCGTGGCATGCAGGGTCGTGAAGGCGATATCTACCGCGGAGTTGATACGGTGCTCGAAAATCACGCTGACCTCATCGCTCGATTGCAAGATGCGGAGAGCGCTGACCGTAGTGGCTATCCTGGTATTTGCAACGTCGAGGGCAAGAACGGCGACATCGATCTGACGCCACTCTTTCTCGGTAGCCAAGGAACACTCGGTATTATCACCGAGATGATTGTTCGTGCCGAGTATGCCCCCGAAGAACATGCCGCTGCTGCGATTATGTTCAAGACCGGTGAAGATGCACGTGACGCTATCGATGAGATAGACCAGCTCAGGCCAACGACTATGGAGTACATCGATGGTCGGTTTGTCGCTGAAGCGATCAAGCAGGGCAATTCGTACAAGTGGCTTGAGAAACTTGAAGAAGATGTTATCCAGGATTCAACTCTTGTCGTCGTGACGTTTGATGTGTTCAAGGGCAAGAAACGTGCGCAGCTCATCAATAAGTTATCGAAGATGTTAGACAGTATGGACTGCATCTATACGACCAACAATGAGGAAGATATCGATGCGCTTTCGAACGTGCTCGAGTACTCAGTGATTCCGACAAGTCACGCCGATGGCGGTGCGCCTGTTATCATGCCTGGCTTCTATGTTCCGGTCGAGCGTTTCGAAGAGTTCATGCGTGAGCTGACACGCCTCGAAAATCAACTCAATGTCGACCTGCCACTTCATGGTCAAATGGTGGCCGAGCTCTACACGGTTATGCCAACCTTCGATCTGACGAAAACTGCCGACAAGCAGCGCCTCTTCAAGGTGCTTGATGCACTGGCTGCGCTCGTTGCATCACTCGGTGGCGTCGTGATCGCTCGTGGTAGCGAAGGCCGCCTGTTGTCTCGTTTCGTTCGTAGCGAATGGAGTGACGAGTACGAGAAGATGATGGATGATATCCGCGAGGTTTTCGACCCACACGGCATTCTCAACCCCGGCGTCAAACAAAAGGTCGAACTCAAAGATCTCGTCGGCGAACTCCGCGGCGACAATATAATATACCCGTAGCAGTGCGTATCGAGCGCACTATGATACGGCTATATTGAGGTAGCAAAATATTCCAGATGTATCCTGATACGATACTTCTGCATCATTAATGCCACAGGAAGCTGTATCTTGGAGTACCCAGCCGATACTGTACGTATTACCTGCGTTTGGATCGTCTGGTGTAGGCAATACTAGAAAGGCGCCTACGACAGGGCTGCCCTCTAGATACACGGCATTTGTGCTTGGCTGTGGAATTGTGGCAAGTGAGCGCAACTGTGTGTTAACCGAATTGGACACATAGGCGGCTCCTACGCCTCCAGCTATCGTGCCAGTGATGCTTGCGCATGTGTCGTTAACATATTCGCCGAGGCACGGGAATCTGTCTGCAGTCGAGGACGATGCTGCAACTAGGTAGCTGCCAGTTTCTGTACGCAACAATTCCATCGCAATTCTTGCCTGCGAGACTGCGGCTATCGTTTTCGTATTTTCTGCCTTCGCCTTGAATGACCCGTACGATATAAAAGATATGCTAGCGAGTACCGCGATCACTACAATCACAATCAGCAGCTCTACAATAGTGAATCCGCGCCCAGGTACTTCGTCAGGTTGCTTAGCCATATATGGCTATGATAGCATAGCTGTGATGGTAAATATATTGTAGATATTCTAGCGCGTACAGAGTATACTCAAGAATACATGCGGATATGGCGGAATTGGTAGACGCGCTAGCTTCAGGTGCTAGTGTTCGCAAGAACGTGGAGGTTCAAGTCCTCTTATCCGCACCAACATTAAGACCCGGGATTATCTCGGGTTTTAATGTTGGTTTGTGCCTTGAGTACCAGGCTCTAGCGATAGTCTTTTTGTTCGGCTGACTGTATGACTGGAATATTTATGACGATAAATCTTGCTACTTGATAAAAATCTTATGCTTGCGCACGGGTGCAGCACCTGTATAACTAGGATGGTCACTTTAAAAATATACATACAATGATGGGTGGTGCATTGTGGTAACGATGGTTGACGAGTCCCTGTTCGAGGATGTCGTGTGTCAGGTTGGGCGCGGTAAGGCTTTCCTGCGCATGACGTGGCAGGAAGATCGTGTGCTTGTGAGATGTACGGAACTGGGGCGAAAGTCCCTTGGTAAGTATTGGCCGGTGTGGCTGCGTGAGCTCCTGCTCAACAAGGCCGACCCGAAGTTCACACTCGGCGTGGAGGTCCATCGCTCGAGCGTAGCGATCTCTGGATCTGCTAGCGCCGACGCGCTGTGGTGGTTGGTGTATGGGCTTGCCGCCCAGATCCGTCCGTTCGTGGCCATGCCGATCGCTGTATGGCACGAGAACTCCAGGCGGCCCGAGATCGAGTGGTACATCAAGCGCGATCCCGGGAAGGTTCGCGAGCTCGCCAAGGAGATTGATCTGCCTCGGGGGGTTCGGCTCGAGTACATCGAGTCCGCGAACCACCATGGGCTGCCTATGTGGCGCGGTCCTCGGCAATATCAAGACAATGGGTGTCTGCGCCTCGTGTTCCGCCGTAAGCCGGGCGTGTCGCGCGCTACGCTCATCGCACTCGTGGAGTACCGCTTCGCAACAGCCATGGGTAAGTGACATCGTCCCGCGCCTGTAGGCATGAAAAGACCCGGCAGATAGTACTGCCCGCGAGTCATTCGTCCTGCAGGCCGGGCTCTTTTCATATGGTGAATCTTATTCGTATTATTCTGACTGAGCTTGGTAATGTACTTATGTTTGTAAATACCTCAGTTCTCCTCGATAATGAACATAATCTAATTGGAGCAACGTATGAGTGAGATAGGCGCAAGGGTGATTGACAAAGAATTCGATCCATCTGACGCTGGCAAGCGAGTTGGGTGGATCTCTGTACAAGACAGCAATCCTGTAGATCGACCGGACAATATACTGATCGATACGATGACGGCAACCGTCGGTGCTAAGGGTGCAATATTGCAGCACTGGGATCGTGATGGCGAGTCGCTGTATACATTAGGCGACGAGTATGGTTTTGAGAATGTTACGGGTGTTCGTCTGTTCATTGACTCGAGCAGCCACGCGCTTAATGGGCTGGAGCGGTATGTATCCGCTCGACGCGAGCATAACGCAGGGTATGTACGCGACGGCGGTGGCGTCAAACCTGTTAGTGCTGACGTCAAGCAGTGGGCGACTGGAAAGCCGGCGTTGACAGAAGCTATCCGTAGCGCATTGAGTGAAAATGGCCTCGATGATGTATATCCATATGTCTACTACAACCTCAACATACAGGGCAGGCAGCTGCTGCCGACCGATAGAGCAGGCGATTTTGCACCAGCTCCGAATGAAGTGATCGTCCCCGACAGAACTATGACAGAAATTACCAAGGAGCAGGCTGGTATCGCAAAAGAACTACTAAGCAGCATGCACGCCATTGCAGGCGAAGATGAACAAATGTCACGGCGCTTGACCATATTTTCAGACATTCCTTTCTTGGAGATTCCAGATGCATTTATCGCGTCGAGGGATCGTGTTGCAGTGCTTGAACAAAAAATGCGCACCATTCTTTCTGAACGTACTTCGTATTTGACGGACGCCCTGTATATCCCCGCTGGGGTGGGCCCTGGTGGCCGTGACTGGCCGTATATGAATCCGAACGCTAAAGATGCTCAGGAAGCGTATGGAATAGAACTCCAAGATTTACGCGAAGGATCTGTGCGGCGTGCGGAGTATGAACTGAGACGCGAAATCAAGGAAGCTGAGTGGCGTGCATCATTTGTGGGGCGTAGTGCTATGTTCCTGAGCCTACTGTACCAGCTCGAGCAGACCGCGTAGCATCCCTGTCTCGCTCAGGATGCTACTATATGAACATGCAAGACACACGCAACGTCATGGATGAATTCAAAGGATTGCCGCACGAACAGATTGTGGCGGAGCTTGATACGCGTGGCGTCGAACTCGAGATCGCTATCGAAAACCTCGAGCGTGACTTCAATATGGGTACGATTGTGCGTAGCGCCAACGCCTTCGGTGTGCGGCGAATCCACGTAATTGGTCGCAGGCAATGGAACAAACGGGGCGCCATGATGACAGATAAGTATCTCGAAGTTGTCTACTATTCTTCTCTCGACGAATTTCGTCAGGCGACCAGTGATAGGGTGATGGTTGCGGTCGACAATGTCTCGCGCTCTGTAGATATCCGCACTGTCGAGAAAGTTCAGCGCGCAGTGTTGGTGTTCGGTGCCGAGGGTCCTGGTCTGTCTGCGGAGTGCATCGCGATAGCCGACATCGTAGTCGCAATTCCCCAGCGGGGAAGTACGCGCAGCCTCAACGTCGGTGTCGCCGCTGGCATCACTATGTGGGAATGGCTGCGCGAGCTCAATTGACATAACCAGTACGAAGGTGTATAATAAGAATATGACTAACTACCAGATGCATCATATCCATCTGTCGCCGAGCCGAATCGGATAGTTTTCTTTTGTTCTAGACCATGATAAACGCCGATTCGCTCGGCGTTTTTGTGTAATGTTGAAATTTACTAATCAAGGAATAGAACCAATGAATGAATTACTGACAAAAGAATCAATTGACATTTTCGACGCGTTGTTGCCATCGATGACAGAGGTGTATGTCCGAGAGTTTGCCAAAGCACCGTGGAATGAGGTGTCGCGCTGTCCTGACGATGTGTGCGGTGTTGACTTTACGCCCCGGCCTGTTGGCGACACGTGTGATGGATGTGCATCTATACTTGTTGATGCGTATGATAAAACGCTTCTCTCTGAGCGATGGCGTGAATTGTTGCTCGCGGGTGGTTTGGCTGAAGTTGAATATGCCAAGGACTGTCTTCATCCGAGTTACGCTTGCGCGACGGAGTGACCGCGTCGACTTGGCGCAGACGAAGTATCCGTCCCCGCAGATGGCGGAATGGATTGAATCTGAGCTTCCGCCGGAGTTTGTCTGGATCGAGGAGACCTTCGCAAACCGTGACGTGCGACCGAGTGGAAATTTGCGAGCGCGCGGTGAAACAATCACCCGAATTGCGAACTATTTTGACGGAGCTCCTATCGCCACTCGGACGCTTCAGCCTGCCGTCGTCTATGCAACGCTTCGTGATAGCGGAGCAGGTACCGATCTATACATTGGCACCGACGGCGTAGGCGCGGATATGAGCGACCTCGCGAGGTTGGTTGCTACTGTACTAGACAAGCGAACGCTATTAGTGATTGGTGATGAACGATGAAAGTCTTAGTAATTGGTGGCATGCACGGCAACGAGAAACTTGGGATATCGCTCGTCGAGTCACTGCAGAAAAATCCGATTCCGGGCGTTGACGCGCTGATCGCAAACCCGAGGGCCGTGGATGTAAGTCACAGATTCGTCGATACTGACCTCAATCGCAGCTTCGGTGATGGCGCAAGCCAAGGCTATGAATCTCAGCGCGCCAGTGAATTGACGGCCGTCGTGGCAGACTACGATGTTGTGCTGGATTTTCACAATACGATGACACCGAATAACAACTGTAGCTTCATAGGACCCGATTTGAAGCCAGAATTGCTAGGTGTGTCGGCCAGTCTTGGGCTCTCGCGCTGTATACGGGCGACCTATGATTGCATCAATCGCTGGTGCTCGAACGTCGTGTCTATCGAGATTTCCGTCGATGACGAGCTTGATGCGGTGCCTGTATGGCGAGAACGGATTCGTCAGCTTGTTGCGGGACGGCGGGTGAGCACCGAAGTGAAGGTGTATGTGTTTGTCGGACGATGTACGTGGGAACAAAAAGAGATGCTCCGGTCTGATGACTGGCGACCGTTTGAGCAGATTGACGTGCGCGAACAGACGGCGCTCGGGTATGGTGAGCCGCTCTATCCGATATTCGTCGGTTCAAAATTTACTGAATATTATGCAACACTCCTGCGGGAGTATACGGAGGAGTTATGAAATCAAACTTACGCTTGCAAAACGATGCAAAAAATGCCACAATAACAGAGAATATGACTGGACTTTCTACCGAACCCTACAAAGGCACGCGCGACTTTTATCCAGAGGATATGCGCGTCCGCGACTACATTTTTAGCACCTGGCGCCGTGTCGTCGAAAGCTACGGCTACGAAGCCTACGATGCACCGCTGCTCGAACCACTCGATGTCTACGCTGCCAAGAGCGGCCAGGAGCTCGTCAATGAGCAAACCTACCAATTCACCGATCGTGGTGACCGACGGGTGGCGATTCGCCCAGAGCTTACTCCTAGTGTGAGTCGCATGATTGCGCGCAAACGCCAAGAAGTCGCATTTCCAGCTCGCTGGTACAACATCGGCCAATTTATGCGCTACGAGCGCCCACAACGTGGACGTGAACGTGAATTTTGGCAGCTCAATGTCGACCTCTTTGGCGTCAATGGTTCACGTGCTGAGGCGGAAATTATCCAGCTCGGCGACGAAGTCCTCAAGGCCTTCGGTGCTGACGACAAGATGTATGTCATCCGTATCAACAATCGCAAAGTTATTAACTTTATGATGGCACACTACCTCGGCCTAGATACGATTCAAGCACAGCTGATGATCAAGCTATTCGACCGAAAGGGTAAAATCCCACACGAAGCCTTCCGCGACCAGGCGATCGAAATCTTCGGTGAATCTGCGGCTCCAGAAGGCCTCAAAAAGATCGCTGAACTACTCGCCGCCAAGTCTATGGCTGATTTGCCGGAGGCGATTCGCGAAAGTGACGCGGTCCGCGAAGTACAAGGGCTTTTCACTGAGCTCGAGCAGGCTGGCGTGACCAACGCACGCTTCGATATCACACTCATGCGTGGTCTTGATTATTACACCGGTACTGTTTTTGAATTCTTCGATACACACCCAGAGAATAACCGCGCGCTCTTCGGTGGCGGCCGCTACGATGGCCTGGTTGGCCTCTTTGGTGCAGAACCTGTCAGTGCTGTTGGTATGGCCCCTGGCTATAGTATGACTGAGCTCTTCCTCGAGTCACACAAACTATTGCCGAAGTTCAGCTCGTCAACTGATCTCTACCTCGTCGTACTGACAGATGCAGAAGCAGGTGCGACCAAGTTAGCACGCGACCTGCGTCGTGAAGGTGTTCGTGTCGAGCTCGACATCACTGAGCGCAAAGTCGACAAGCAGCTCAAAACGGCTATCAAGAAGGCGATCCCGTATGTCATCTTCGTCGGCGAGACTGAGCTCAAGTCTAAGGTCTACCCGCTCAAGCGCACTGTTGATGGCACCGAGGAGAAGATGAGCTTCGAGCGTATTGTTGCCGCTGTCCTGGACCGTCGAGGTCGTGTCAACAAAGACGAAGCTTCGTCATCTGATGATGACGCTGACTTTGACGTATAGCTCGTAGAACACCACCTTTTGAATTGTTCGTGACATCTGTTACAATTGGTGGTTATGAAAGTATCTCAGGAAAACATCTCATCATCACGCGTCAAATTGACCGTAACTCTCGACAGCAGTGAACTCGCTGATGCCGAAAAAGTAGCCCTCACGCACCTCGCTCGCGAAGTGAAAGTTGCCGGCTTCCGTAAAGGTAAAGTCCCGGCGAGCGTCGCAGCAAAGCACGTTGACCCACAGCACCTCGCAACCGAGACTGCCGACCACGCTATCTCGAAAGCCGTCGCGAGTGCATTTCTCGACAATAACCTCCAGGCGTTGGCTCGCCCAGAAGTTGAAGTAACTAAGTTTGTTCCTGGCGAAAGCCTCGAGTTTACCGCTGAAGCTGACATCTTGCCTCCAGTGAAGCTTGCCAACTACAAGAAGCTCAAGGCGCCAAAGCAGACTAAAGTCTCCGTCAAGGACGAGGAAGTCGAAGAAGTCATTACCCGCATCAAGACGCAAATGGCAACCAAGGAACCTGTTGAGCGCGCTGCCAAGATGGGCGACGAGGTCAATATCGACTTTGTCGGCAAGAAAGATGACATCGCATTTGACGGCGGTACCGCACAGGGCCACGACATCACACTCGGCTCGAACTCATTCATTGATGGCTTCGAGGCTGGGATTGTTGGCCACAAAGCTGGCGATACCTTCAGTCTTGACCTCAAATTCCCGGAAGATTACCGCGTTGACGATCTCGCTGGCGCAGCAGTCGTCTTCGACGTCACACTGAACGCCGTCAAGGAGCCTGTCTTCCCAGAAGAGACCGACGAATGGGCAGCAAAGGTTGGTCCATACACCACGCCAGCTGAACTTCGCGAAGACATCATGCGTGAATTGACCGCACAGGCCGAACGCAATCAAGCCGACGACCTCAAGGATGAGCTCATTAAGCAGCTCGTCGAAGGTAGTGAAGTCGAGATTCCTGAAGTCCTTCGCGGCGACCAACTCGCATCTATCGAGCAGGATATTCGTCAGAACCTCATGTATCAGGGCAAGAGTTTCGATACATTCCTCGCCGAAAAAGGCTACGCCGATCGTGACGAATGGGTTGAAAAAGAAGGTAACGCTGCCGCTGACGAACGCATCAAAGCCGGTCTCGTTCTCGCTGAGCTCAGCAAGGTAGAGGGCATCCAGGCTGACACCGGTGAAGTTGACGAGCGCGCTGCTGTCATGAAGGCACAATACGCTTCGCAGCCAGAGACAGCGAAGCGTTTCGACGAACCTGATGTCAAGCGAAGTTTGGCGAACCAGATTCTGACCGAGAAGACAATTGCTCGCTTAGTCGAACTGAACACCAAGTAGTACAAAATAAGGCAAATGAAAGAGGCGAGTTGGGGAGTCAACTCGCCTTTCCCTTGAGTCATCGTTGTTAGCTCAAGGGAGTCGCTCGGCGTCAATCGTAGTAACGGTCGCGGCCACTTCGTAGAGTGTCCTCGTAGATCATGGCTGTGAACTGCTTGCTGTGAATCAGTATCAAGATGAACACTGTACCGATGCCGATGATTACTCCGACAACAAGTGCCACCCACATGAACAGACCGGCCATGTGCGGTACACCCAACAGGCACAACAGCCCGAGCGTTCCGGTGATCCCGCACAGTAGCGTCGGGGCCGACTCGACGATGAACAGCTCGCTCCGGTCCTTCAGTGTACCGTCGACGGCCATCGCCAGGATCGATCCGGTCGCCATGACGATCGCGGCGATTGCATCCACTACGACCGCCGATGAAGCTCCTGTCGAGAAGTGAATGATCGACGAAACGGCACAGACCAGCGCAGACAGGCCTGCGATGACGATGGACGAATACCACACTGCATCTTTAGCGGTGAATACGGGTCGCATGATTTCTCCCTTCTCGCGACTTGCGGCTATAGTTGCACGACAGCGCCAGGCTGTCAATGGATTGGCACTCAGAGCTTGCGAGTGCTAACGTGGTTTGCTATACTCGGTGTATGAGTAAATCGTATTTAGTTCCAAATGTGATTGTAAAAAGTGCTGACGGCGAGCGAGGGTATGACATCTATTCTCGATTGCTCGAAAGTCGCATTATCTTTCTCGGTGAAGACGTCAATGAACACACCGCCAACGTCGTCGTAGCTCAGCTACTTCACCTCGCCAATGAAGACCCGAACGCGGACATCGCTCTGTATATCAACAGTCCTGGCGGCAGCGTCTATGATGGGCTCGCTATCTATGACACCATGAACTTCATCAAGCCCGATGTTGCCACGTATGGTATTGGCTTGCAGGCGAGTATGGGCGCATTCCTTCTCTCGAGTGGCGCCAAAGGCAAGCGCTATGTGCTGCCGAACTCACGCGTCATGATCCACCAACCATCGAGTGGCACGCAGGGTAAAGTGACCGACCAAGAGATCAGCCTCCGCGAAAGCCTACGCATCAAGAAATTATTGAATGAAATCCTCGCCAAGAACACTGGCCAAAAACTAGCCAAAGTCGAAAAAGACGTCGACCGTGACTACTGGATGGACGCCAAAGAAGCCGTAGAATACGGCCTGGCAGACAAAGTCCTCAAGAATCTCTAGAGATAGACAAAAACTCATAAAGAGATTATAATATATATCGTATCTTCCGTATGCAACACTACCGTAAGGAGACATCATGGAGGTGCAGACTCTCAGGGGGGCGATCGACTGCCTGGTAGAGGAAACCCGCTCGCTGCTTGTTCGTGCAAGAGTGGTGGGGATGATTGATCCTCGAATCGGATGTGATCCGATTCCAGCGAGGGGCCTTAACGGCATTTCGTTGATGGATATTCGTCCACTTGTCGTTATTGAGGACCTCGAGACGATCGAGCTCTCTATGGCAAAGCGCTCGGCGGCACGCGCGAGGCACCTGCGCAAGCAGTGGGTCGAGCTGTATTCGACCATGCTGATCGCAGTACGTCCGGTTCTCGGTCAGGAGGAAGATTTCGGAGTTGCTTCGATGGTCCTGCTCGATCCGACACCGGCAGACTGACCGCGACCAAGCGGCCTCGGGGATCATGGACAGATATGTCGGACTTCAGTTCGCATCTGTTCACCCGAGGCCGCAGTCGCGGTCATTTCAATTTTTGGATACAGAACTTTATGCATGAAATTCATTGACAATCACCCCGATTGCGGGGTACACTGGTAGCAATGAAGATAGTTTAAGTTGGGTTTACTATACACCACGCCCGCGGCGGGGGCTTTTTGGTGTACGTTGAAACTCACTTAGTAAACTTCGGCGCCAATCAGAAAAAAGAGAGAGAAACCCAACCTTTCTCGAGTACTCATCTATCAACAATATAACTCATGTGAGGGAGTGAAGTAGTGGCTACGTCAACCAACAAGACCACAACTCCGGTCAAGCGCGTCTTTTTCACCGATCAAGACGATGCACTGCCGGTGCCGCAACTGATTTCACACCAGTTCGACTCATGGCGAGATTTCGTCGAGACCGGACTAGGAGAGATCTTTGCAGAACTAAATCCAATCGAAGACTACACTGGTCAGAAGCTGGAACTACGGTTCAAAGAATACAAGTTTGATAGTCCAAAAGAGACAGAAAAACACTCAAAAGAAAACAACATGACGTTTGAAGCTCCGCTCAATGTCACTGTTGAATTGACCAACAAGGTCACGGGTGAAGTCAAAGAGCAGGAAATCTACATGGGCGACTACCCATGGATGACTGAGCGTGGCACATTCATCGTCAACGGTACCGAGCGTGTCGTTGTCAGCCAGCTGATCCGTTCTGCGGGTGTATTCTTCACCGCCGAGCAGCAAGCCGGCCGCAACCTCTACGGTGCGAAGCTTATTCCAGGCCGTGGTGCATGGCTCGAGTTCGAAACCGCTGCAAATGGTGCAATCTACGTCAAGATCGACCGCCGACGCAAACTTCCTGTCACAACTCTCCTCCGTGCCCTCGGCTACGGTAAGGTCAACGACATCAAGGCTGCTTTCGAAGACATCGATACCGGTACCGTCAAGCACATCGAGGCTACTCTCGACAAAGATCCATCACATGGACCAAACGAAGCATTGATCGAAGTCTACCGCAAGCTCCGCCCAGGTGACCTCGCAACTGTCGACAACGCTCGCCAGATGATTGAACGTATGTTCTTCGACTTCAAGCGCTTCGACTACAGCCGTGTCGGACGCTACAAGCTCAACAAGCGCCTTGGGCTTGATGTTGCGAACACGACTGAAAACCGCGTCTTCCAGATGACCGACCTCGTCGCCATCATTCGCGAAATCATTCGCCTCAACAACACCCAGGAAGCTCCAGACGACATCGACGCTCTCGATAACCGCCGCGTCAAGCTTGTTGGCGAACTCGTTAGTCGCCAGTTCCGCGTTGGCATGCTCCGCATGCAGCGCAACATTATGGACCGCATGTCTATGAGCGACCTCGAAACCGTCACTCCAAGCCAGCTCATTAACGCTCGCCCAGTCGTTGCTGCTGTTCGTGAGTTCTTCGCATCAAGCCAGCTGTCACAGCTTCTCGACGAAGTGAACCCACTTTCAGAAGTCAGCCACAAGCGCCGCCTCAGCTCAATGGGCCCCGGTGGTCTGAGCCGCGAACGCGCAGGATTTGACGTTCGTGACGCGCACCCAACTCACTACGGCCGTATCTGTTCTGTTGAAACACCTGAAGGCGCCAACATCGGACTCGTGCTCAACCTCGCAAGCTATGCTCGTATCAACGAGTACGGCTTCATCGAGACCCCATACCTCAAGGTGAACAATGGTAAAGTTACTGACGAAATCGTCTACGTTGACGCTAGCGAAGAAATCGACGAAATCATCGCCGACGCAGGTGCCAAGCTCGACGCAAACGGTAAGTTCGTCAACGACCGTGTGTCTGCACGCAAGAACCTCAAGCCTGAGCAGGTCGACGCAAAAGAAGTCACCCTTATGGACGCTGCGCACAAGCAGATCCTCGGTTCGACTGCATCTCTCGTCCCATTCATCGAGAAAAACCGTATCGACCGTAGCCTTACTGGTTCGAACATGCAGCGCCAGGCGGTGCCACTTCTGAGCCCAGAAGCCGCAACTGTTGGTACCGGCATCGAACACCAAGTTGCACTCGACTCAGGTCAACTCGTTGTCGCTGAAGCTGACGGTGAAGTTGTCAAGGCTGATGCAAGCCGCGTCGAAGTCAAGTACAAGGACGGTGTAAAGGTCTACGAACCTATCCACTTCACCAAGTCAAACGACGACCGCTCAATCAACCAAAAAGTCCGTGTCGAACGTGGTCAGAAGCTCAAGAAGGGTGACATCATCATCGAAGGTATGTCAGTCTCTGAAGGCGAACTCGCGATCGGTCGTAACCTCCTCGTTGCCTTCATGCCATGGGCTGGATACAACATGGACGACGCAATCGTACTTTCGCAGCGGCTCGTTCAAGACGATAGCTTGACCAGCATCAACATCAAGGACTTCAGTGTTGAAGTTCGCGAAACCAAGCTTGGTCCAGAAATCGTCACCCGTGACATCCCGAATGTTTCAGAAGACAGCCTCCGTCACCTTGACGAGAACGGTATCGTTCAAGTCGGTTCAGAGGTCAAGGCTGGTGACGTCCTCGTCGGTAAGATTACGCCAAAGGGTGAGCAGGAACTCAGCTCTGAAGAGCGACTTCTCCGCGCCATCTTCGGTGAAAAAGCCAAGGATGTCCGTGATACGTCACAGCGCATGAACGGTTCGGCTGGCGGTAAAGTCGTCGGCGTCAAGATCTTCAGCCGCGAAAACGGTCACGAACTCAAAGCCGGTGTCATCATGCAGATTCAGATCTTCGTTGCCCAGCTTCGCAAGATTAGCGTCGGTGACAAGTTGGCTGGTCGTCACGGAAACAAGGGTGTTATCGCCCGAATCCTTCCTATCGAAGATATGCCATACATGGAAGACGGTACGCCAGTCGATATCGTCCTCAACCCGCTCGGTGTGCCAAGCCGTATGAACCTCGGTCAGCTCTTTGAGACACACCTTGGTATGGCTGCGCGCGCACTCGGTTACCGCGTAGCAACTCCTCCGTTCAATGGTGTTCCAAGTGAAGTCATCGAACAGGAACTCGAAAAAGCAGGCTACGCCAAAGATGGTAAGAGCCAGCTCTTCGACGGTCGCACCGGTGAACAATTCGAAGAACGCACCACAGTCGGTGTCATGCACATGATTAAGCTGCACCACATGGTTAGCGACAAGATCCACGCACGTTCAACTGGTCCATACACAATGGTCACCCAGCAGCCACTCGGTGGTAAGGCGCAAAACGGTGGCCAGCGCTTCGGCGAGATGGAGGTGTGGGCGCTTGAAGCATACGGCGCAGCCACAACGCTTCAAGAAATGCTTACGATCAAGTCTGACGATGTCTACGGTCGTGCAAAAGCCTACGAATCGATCATCAAGGATGAAGCGATTGTCGGTCCGAAGCTTCCAGAAAGCTTTAACGTCCTCGTGAAAGAACTTCAGGGACTTGGCCTGCGTGTCGACCTCGTTGACGGTAGTACGGAGACGGTTGACGCCGAAAACGTCATCGCCTCGAGCGGTCCAGAAGACAAGACGGTCCCTGTCGACGATATTGCTGAAGAAGTAGAGACGGTTATGGACGAAGCTGACGATGTCGACTTCGAAGAAGATGGTCTTTCGATCGAAACAGCAGAAGAATTTGAAAGTGAAACAGTAACAGATGAGGAGAAAGCATAATGGCGCGATTCACTCCATCAACAAGCATTGCAGACTTTGATGCAGTGCGCCTGGCTGTGGCAAGCGCTGATGACATCCTGAAATGGAGTCACGGTGAAGTCACCAAGCCAGAAACCATCAACTACCGTACTCAAAAGCCGGAACGTGATGGTCTATTCTGCGAACGAATCTTCGGTCCAGTCAAAGATATCAACCCACACGACTCAAAACTCAAGGGCGTTCGCTCTCGTGAAGCAGCTGTCGACAAAAACGGTGAACTTGTCACTAAGTCTATCGTCCGTCGTGAGCGCATGGGTCACATTAGCCTCGCTGCTCCAGTTGCACACATCTGGTTCATGCGCGGTACGCCAAGCGCGATGAGCTTGATCCTCGGCATCACCGTCCGCAACCTCGAACGCATCGCCTACTTTGCAACCTACGCCATCCTCGACGTTCAGGCTGAGACTCGCGACCAAATGCTCGCTGACCTCGAAGCTGAAACTGAGGCTGGTCGCGTTGCTATCAAGATCCGCTACGAGCGCGAAGCTGGTGCTGAAGGCGCCGACGTCAAGCAACTTGCTGCTGAGCAGACCAAGGAACTTGAAGAACTCGAAAGCTCATACGTCGTCAAGAAAGCCCAGCTCGAAAGCCTCGTCAAGGGTGCATTGCTCAACGAAACTGACTACCGCAACCTCCCCGAGGAATACCAAGACCTCGTTGAAGTTGGTATGGGTGGTGTTGCTCTCAAGCGCATGCTTGATGAGATCGACCTCGAAACCCTGATTGCTCAGCTCTCAGAAGAGATCGAAGGTGCCAAGGGTCAGCGCGAAAAGAAGCTTCTCAAGCGCCTCAAGGTGCTCGAGGGTATGCTCGCCGCCGGCATCACGCCAAGCAGCCTTACATTGACTGTCCTGCCCGTGATTCCACCAGACCTACGTCCAATGGTGCAACTTACTGGTGGCCGTTTCGCAACCAGCGACCTCAACGACCTCTACCGTCGTGTCATCAACCGTAACAACCGTCTCAAGAAGCTTATCGAGCTCAACGCCCCTGAAGTCATCCAGCGCAACGAAATGCGTATGCTCCAGGAAGCTGTTGACAGCCTGATCGACAACTCAGCTGCTCGCGGTGGTCGTGCTGTCAACGCAACGGGTGGCCGTCGTCGCCTCAAGAGCATCTCCGACATGCTCAAGGGTAAGCAGGGTCGTTTCCGACAGAACCTTCTCGGTAAGCGTGTCGACTACTCTGGCCGTTCGGTTATCGTTGTTGGTCCAAAGCTCAAGATTCACCAGTGTGGTCTGCCGAAGCAAATGGCGCTTGAACTCTTCAAGCCATTTATCATCAGCTGGTTGATCCGCGGCGAATATGCGCACAACATCCGTTCAGCAACTCGCCTCATCGAGGCTGGTGATGCGGTTGTTTGGGACGCACTTGACGCCGTTATCGAAGGTAAGTACGTGCTCCTCAACCGTGCACCAAGTCTTCACCGTTTGTCTATCCAGGCATTCCAGCCAAAGCTTGTTGAAGGTAAGGCCATCCAACTGCACCCACTCGTCGCTAACGGTTTCAACGCCGACTACGACGGTGACCAGATGGCTGTTCACTTGCCGCTCTCAGACGACGCACAGCGTGAAGCTCGTGAGTTGATGAGTGCAACAAACAACCTCTTGAAGCCAGCCGACGGTGCGCCAGTGCTCAACATCGGTCAGGATGTCGTTCTCGGTAACTACTACTTGACCTACGAAAAGCCAGGCGTCTTTGACCAGAAGATGAAGGTATTCGCAACCAGTTACGATGCTGAGCTTGCATACGACCTCGGTAAATTGCAGCTTCAGACACCTATTCGTGTTCGCACCAAGGGTGAAGTTCGCACAACGACACTCGGTCGTGTCTTCTTCAACGAAATCCTTCCTGAAGGTTATCCATACGACAACAGTGTTCAGACCAAGAAACAGCTCAAGAAGGTCCTCGGACGTATCTTTGACCGCTATGGTGCTGAGACGACTGCACAGACTGCTGACCGCATGAAGGGTCTCGCATTCCGCTTTGCAACTGTCGCCGCCGTATCTACCGGTAAGGATGATTACCCACACTTCGAAGAAGTTTCAGAATTCGTGGCAGAAGGTGACGCCAAAGCTGCGCTCATCTCAGAACAGTTCGACGAAGGTCTTATCACCGAAGACGAACGCTACAACCTGACGGTCGCCAACTGGCGTGCAGTCGACAACAAGATCACTGAGTTCCTTCAGAACCAGCTGGCACACATGGACACCAGCATCTCTGTCATGGTCAACTCTGGTGCTCGTGGTGATATCTCGAACGTTAAGCTTGCGAGCGCAATGATCGGTATCCAGGTCGACGCAACCAACCGTGAGATCGAGCTCCCAGTTCGCTCAAGCTTCATCCAGGGTCTCTCAAGCCTTGAAGCCTTCGTGGCCACTCGTGGTTCACGTAAGGGTCTGATTGACACCGCCCTCAAGACAGCCGACTCAGGATACCTGACTCGCCGTCTCGTCGACGTGTCACAGGATGTCTTCACGGTTGCCGACAACCCAGACGAAGTTGAAGATCAGGGCTTTGCTATCTACCGCAGCGAATCTGAGCAGACAATGATCAGCTTCGGTAACCGTCTCTACGGACGCTACACTGCCCAGGCAGTCGGCAGCTACATCGGCAAGGACGAGCTCATCACCCGTGAGATCGCTGAGGCTATTGAAGCTGACGCTGATATCACAGAAGTGAAGATCCAATCTGTTCTGTCGGCAAACAGCCTCCGTGGTATTCCGCAGAAGAGTTACGGTATCGACATGGCAACCAACCAGCTCGTCGACGTTGCTCAGCCAGTCGGTGTCATCGCTGCTCAGTCAGTCGGCGAGCCTGGTACGCAGCTGACACTTCGTACCTTCCACAACTCCGGTGTGGCTGGTAGTGACATTACGCAGGGTCTGCCTCGTGTTGAAGAGCTCTTCGAAGCCCGCACACCAAAGGGTCAGGCGTACATTACTGAAGTTCGCGGTATGGTTGATATCTGGGAAGACGGTAACAACTACGTTGTTCAGGTTACTCCAGACTCAGGCACGGTCGAGCGTATTCCACTCGAAGGCCGTAAGTCGATCATCAAGAATGGCTCGAGCGTCAAGACTGGCGACATCATCGCTGAACTTGATGGCAAGAAGCCACTCATCGCACCATTTGATGGTGTTGTCGAGACAGCTGAAGAGACGATTGTTATCGCTGGCGAAGCTGGCGCTCCTGCGAAATACACCATCCCTGGTGCCGCACAACTTGTTGTTCGCGCCGGTGAAGTTGTCGAAGCAGGTGACCAGTTGACTGTAGGTTCACTCAACCTCCACGACCTCATGCGTCTCAAGGGTACAGAAGCCACACAGCGCTACATCATCAACGACGTGCTCCGCATCTACGCCGCACAGGGTCAAGACGTTGCTGACAAGCACCTCGAGATCATCGTGCGCCAGATGTTCAGCCGCGTACAGATTGAAGACTCAGGTGACTCGAGCTTTGTTACTGGCGACATCGTCAGCAAGGCTGCAGTTATCGAAGAAAACAGCCGACTTGTCGCTGACGGCCAAGAGCCAGCTCAGTACAAGCAGCTTCTCCTCGGTATCACCAAGGTCTCCATCTGGAGCGACAGCTGGCTCTCAGCTGCATCCTTCCAGGACACCACTCGTGTGCTCATCAACGCTGCAACAAGCGGCCGCGCTGACCAACTGATGGGCCTAAAGGAAAACGTCATCATCGGACGCAAGATCCCTGTCGGTACCGGTGCTGAAGGCTACGACGAAGAGACCGGTCAGGTTTCAGAAATCGAGCTCGAAGACGCCGATGTCGCCGAGGCAATCGCCGAAGACATTGAGCTCAACGCCTAGAGCTCTCTGTGACACAAAAACACCCTCCACGTGTGAGGGTGTTTTTAGTTGGATCAATGCCTGCTTACGTGGGGCCCATTGAGCAATGTCGGGTCGGGTATATTGGTGGATCTACAAGCTACGATACTTATGCTCCATGAGTCCGACGGCAGCGACAATTACGAGAATAGCTCCTGCGCCGTTCAGCGTGATAGGGTTGAATAGGTACGACGCAGACACATTGAGAATAGCTATATCCGAGAGAAGAAAACTCACGATGGTTTTCGAGTAGGCTGATATCGTGAACAGCAATAGAGCTGCTGGTAGAAAAATAACGTAGACGAAGGGGGATGTATCTAGCGACCGCGCAGGTTGGCTCTGAGTATGTTGCTGCCGCATGTCGCCAGCCCCGTACTCGGCGGGTGGAGTTTTTACAGATGTGACAGGAATAAGATACATGATACCTGATACGAGTAGCATCATAACGCCAAACGGCGGCAAGCTGAGAGAGATATAGAGCAGCAACCAAGAGAACGCGCCGCCAATGGAATCTGCGGTTAAATAAAATACGGCCATCGTAAACATCGCCGCTAAGACTATGCATCCACCAACATTTAGCAGGAGAAAACGCGCACCAGGCAGTACCCGTGCCAGGTTGAACGTGCTTCTTGCGACTACCTGCCCGTTTGTATTCTTATATGTATGGGGTTGTTCTGAGCTGCTCATGTCTAGAAGTATACCACCCTTTACATCAATCATGATTATTGGTACAATACTACTCGAGTTTCCATCTGTTTTTTGCGGGCAAGAGTGTACAAGAACCGCAAAACGAACAGGTAATCGGTCTAACGGATTGCTGCCGGACGGCCAAATACCAACGAAGAATTGTAATAAGGATAATTTTTCATGCCAACTATCAACCAATTGGTTCGAAAGCCTCGTCAGACGGCTACCAAGAAGTCGAAGTCACCAGCTCTTGGCCGTATTCACAACGCGCTCAAGACTCGTTACTACGAACAAGATGCACCACTCAAGCGTGGTGTTTGTGTCAAGGTTACTACCAAGACTCCAAAGAAGCCTAACTCAGCCCTCCGTAAGGTTGCACGTGTTCGTTTGACCAACGGTCACGAAGTTTGGGCATACATCGGTGGCGAAGGTCACAACCTCCAAGAGCACGCAGTTGTGCTCGTACGTGGCGGTCGTGTTCCTGACCTTCCAGGTGTCCGTTACCACATCGTTCGTGGTGCGCTCGACCTCCAGGGTGTTTCGAAGCGTCAGCAGGGCCGTTCAAAGTACGGTACCAAGAAAGAGAGTAAGTAGTCATGCCACGTAAAGTTACCAAGAAACTGCAACGTACTGTCAAGCCAGACCGCAAGTATCAGTCACCACTCGTACAGCGTTTGATCAACAAGTCTATGCTCGACGGCAAGAAGCTTGTTGCTGAACGTGCTGTCTACGGCGCACTCGAGCAAGCTGCAAAGACTCTCAAGTCTGAGGATCCACTCGAAGTCTTCGAAAAAGCACTGGCAAACGTCAGCCCAAGCTTCGAAGTCAAAAGCCGACGTGTCGGTGGTGCGAACTACCAGATTCCATTCCCGATTCAGGGTCACCGTCAGCACCACTATGCCTACATGTGGCTCGTGCAGGCTGCCCGCTCAAAGAGCGGTATGCCATACCAGAAGCGTCTTGCAACTGAGATTGTTGATGCCTACAACCAAACAGGCATCGCATTCAAGAAGAAGGAAGACACGCACAAGATGGCAGAAGCCAACCGCGCATTCGCGCACTTCGCTCGCGGCTAATCTCAGCCCGGCACTGCAAAAAAACCGCCCGATTCTGGGCGGTTTTTTATTGACAGACGCAAAACATATGCGGTATAACAAAGACAAATGGGAGCAAAAACAAACAATATTCTCGTTCTACCACCAATTGACGTATTGGGCAGGGCTGAAGAAGCCAGCCCAGAAGTCCTACACGCACGCATGCGCCGCAACGAGGCCCGCCGAAAACCGGCGGGTCTTTTTAATTCTGCGTGGTCATATACCGAATACGCACTCGGCCGACAACTTCCTCTCACCGATACAGAACGTGAATGGCACCTCGATGTGGCACAGACACTCGCAGGCACCGTCATCAACCATCCCGCAACTACGCAGGACACGCGTCTTGGGGCAATGGTGTTATCGACTTTTTTGCCACTTTTCGAGAAGCGCTGTTTTGACCGAGAGGTGACGGGGCAGGATGCGCATGATGTATATGTAAGTCTCGCTGCTGCGATGGATTTCCTCAGACCATTATCTATCGATGAGCCACCACAGTGGCGAATGACAGAAACGGCAGTTTTAGCCCTCGCTGCGAGGACGGGCCAAGCTGAGTTTTTGTTGTACCCGAGCTCACCTCGAGAGGAAGCGTCGTCTCATCAGCGATTGAATCACGACAGCTACTTTCTGGCAGGAGGCAGTCGCAAGCTACCTACGCAGCAAAAGCTTGCGCCTACAGCAAAAGTCTACGACGAGTCTGTCACGATGGTAGTCTTAGCGCCTATTCTAGAACGTGCGCTATACAAACAATTTGAGAAACGTGAATACACCAACTCAGAGATGCTCAACTACTTGATTGGTGCTATCATTGCTGAAGCATCGGGCGAAGAACTGTACGAATCGGAGGTGAACCTTCTCAATCATCTGACCGAAGCAGCTGTCAGTCATTATTACCAGGCGTTGAGCCAGAACGTAGCGTAGATGCGCTTATGTTTGTGCACTAGCGCACAAACATGGTTTACTATCTGGATATGGCCGAAAAAGACATGTATATTCCAACTCAGAGCGATTTTGATAGTGCCACCGGGCAGATTCTAGAAGACATCGCAGCGTCACGCATTGGCGCAAAAAGCTATTTTGACAGAGTTGCCAGGCTTCAATTCCCCGGGCGCAACCATCCTGTTGCCCAGATAGCAAATCTATTGACACCTCGCGATCGCACAACTGGCGACGCATTTGAACACGGAAGTCACATACGCGAAACCGCTCTCTTGGGATTTGCAGTAGGTGCACTCTATATCGCAAAAGTATACCCAGGGCGAATATCCGCCTCTCGCGCGGTCCGCAAGCTCTCTGATGGTATTAATTTGCAGGGGGTGGAACAGGAAGAGTCCATGCGCCCAGGAGACATTGAACTGGATACCGACTTTGCGGTCAGTAACGAAATTATTGATATTGGCTTGTACCGTATCGGCTCATCGACGGGCGAGAAGACGCAAGAAACAATCGAACAATGGTCCGAAGAGGTTACGCCAATCATTGCGGCGCAGCGGTATCTCGGTGCCACCGCAGGTGCACTTGTCGACGCTGCGCACATGTTACAGATGGATGCTGCCAAAAAAGCGTACGACCAAGATATACTACGCATGACCACCGAGCTCACGGGCGTGCATGATACCGACTGGGATGCGGGCTTAGCTGCGCTGCTAAGCCCAGAGGAATGACCATATCCTCGGTTGCCGAATACACTCGACAGAAACCAGCCGGACGTACGGCCTATGCGCTTATGATTGCAACAGATGCGCGTATCTGATTAGATGATATAACCTATGTCAACAGCCAATCCTCCAGGACCGTCAGAATCAAATGGTAGTTCACCATGGTCGAGCGAGAACAAAGCACGCGCTCAGCCTGATAAAGATCCGCAGATTGTCGAGCTCATTGCGTTGGCGCGACGAGCGGAAGACCGCCTTAATGACAAAAAGATGTCGGATGACGATATCGCCAAAGAGGTATTGCTACTCGACAGTGAGCTTGATCGTCTTGGGTTGCGCTCAGCAGCTATGCTTGTGTCTGGAAAATTGCGTACGTCAGCCTACACAATCGAAGAAGAGATTGACCCGAAAGATACGCTAGGTGATGTCCTCCCTGATCCTGAGGCTGACATGATAGGAGAGTTTTATCATGGACAGCGCATACAACTTGCACTTCTCGGCTTCGAGACCGAATCGGTCGAAGTGGAATCTATTGAGCCAGGGATGGCTGGCGGTGAGTACTGGCGTCTCGTTCTTGGTGTTATTCCGCATGAAGATTACCCTGAGGAATCGCCGTGGTTCGAGATGTACATTGATGACATCGAGAACCTAGAGCCTGTTGATGGCTCGAAGTGGCATAATCGCCGTGAGCTGCGTCGAATCATGCCCCAGGTGTTACAGCAGATCGACGAGGTGGTCGCGACAATAAACAGTAGCTTTGACAAGAAGACCCGTCGCGAAAAGCTGATCATGCGCGCGCTGCAAACGCTTGTTATTGATGTGGATTGGGCAACTCTCGACATGGGTAGTCTGAGTCGAATGGATATCATCGCGATGCTCGAAGAGTATATTACTGACGAAATAGGATTTGATACAGAAGAGCCATACAAGATTAAGGTGAGTGGCGAGATGAGTGCTCGGCGCCTGGATGGGGTAGTTGATACGCAAGAATTCGAAGGCTCCGTACTCGCAAGGATTCGCCAGATAGTACTGTCTGAGGCGATGATTGGCTCATCGTCAACGCTCCAGCCAGGTATCGAAATTCGCTTGCCGCTAAATGATAGCAACTCGGGGCACATCCTCGTACAAATACCCCCAGAATCAATCGAACGCATCCGCTCTTCGCGCATGAGAGTGTTGCCGTTTTCGCTTGACCTTATCGAGCGCACAACACTCGCGAGTGCATTGCCCGGACTAGATGGTCATCACGAGCAACTTCCTGCGCACGCTTCCGATCACATCGCCGATATGAGCAGATCGCCCGAAGCAGTGGCCGGCGAGTATGCCGCAGAGGGTGCAGAGACAGAGAAGCTACTCCTCGACGGGTATAACGCGCTAGACTCCGACTATGACCGATCTGTATATTCTGACAAATTACTTCAGAAGATTCTTGAGGTGGCTCATGATGTTAGTGGACGCACGTTTACGACTGAGGCCGAATCGCTCGGTGCTTACATGCAGCTTCGTGCGCATGCAAATGCTTTTCAATCGATTCAACTGTATGGCGATGCTCGTGATCTCTACATGATTTCCGGCGCAGGCGTTTCGTACATGGACTATGGTATGCATACTTCATATGATGTGACGGCGAGGCGGCATACAGTAACCATGTCGTACCCACCGATAAAAAAAACGGACACTCGCTCACGTGATGCAGCAGACGAAAATGAACCTGAGGATATCAAGCACGGCGACTTCACGCGCGAATATGCTGCACATTTTGCTGACTGTGATATTGAACGAGTACCCGTAGATGATTCGGAGCCGGATGGTGAATATCGTATCGAGACGCGGATGCGCTTTCGGACAAAAACAAAGCCTTCGCGCGTTGTTGAGCTAGAGGCGAATGACGACCTTTACGCTGCCCTCGAACTGGTTGAGTGGATTAACCTAGACCTAGGGAGCGAAGTGTACATCCGGAGCTATATGCTCGATAAGCAGCGTAAGCGATCGGAGCTGCAGGCTGAGTTAGATTCAAACGGGGCATCGTTCGGGCCGCCGGCGCTCGTAGAGAGAATTCGGAAGATTCTCAGTGAATTTGAGCGCGAAGATCCCACAGAGGGCATTTCACTGAGGGATATCAAGAGCCTAAATACTATCGATGAGATCCTGGTGGATTATCCAGACTTCCGCTATTCTGTAGCAGATGCTTTAAAGACCGCAATTGGGACAGGAAGTCATATTATTGTTGTAGGGGACGTATTCGACCAAAAGGACGGAATTGAGGCGTACATGGGCAACGATCTGGACGATGAAGATATGAACGAAGTAAGGATTCAGCTGGCGGATGTTGTGGTTGCAAGCGACTACACTGAGGGGCTTACCCTCGTAGGGAGTATTGTCGAAGAGGACGTGCTCGATGCGACCACGTCCGATATCGTTTATGTCCCAATAAGTACCATCACTGCGCTCAACTTTTAGCCTCTAGCTACTCGAGGAAAATCATGCTATACTAGACCCTAAGTGCTATTTTTGATGGCTAAAATTATTTAACTCTAACCTTTTGAGAGGAACAGACACGCAATGGCTACGCCAAACAATGTCCAGCTGAAGGACTTCCGCAACATCGGTATCATCGCCCACATCGATGCCGGTAAAACAACTACTACCGAAGGTATCTTGTACCGTACAGGTATCAATCACAAGATCGGTGAAGTTCGTGGTGCTGACGGCGACAGCGCAACCACTGACTGGATGGCTCAGGAGAAAGAACGTGGTATCACGATTACTTCTGCAGCCGTCACGTGTTTCTGGAAGGGCCACAAGATCAACATCATCGACACCCCGGGTCACATCGACTTCACCGCCGAAGTTGAGCGTTCGCTCCGTGTGCTCGACGGTGCTGTGACTGTCTTCGACGGCAAGATGGGCGTTGAGGCTCAGTCTGAGACCGTATGGCGCCAGGCCAACAAATACGGTGTTCCTCGCGTCTGTTTCATCAATAAGATCAACCAGACCGGTGGCGACTTCTATAAATCTCTCGAATCAATCCACAACCGCCTCTCGAAGCAGGCCTTCCCGATCCACCTTCCTATCGGCTTCGAAAAGGACATCAATGGTGTTGTCGACCTCGTCGAAATGAAGGCATACACCTACAGTGACTACACTGACAAGCAGCTCGTCGAAGGTGAAATCCCAGCTGACATGCTCGAAAAAGCCAAGAACGCACGTAGCCTCCTCGTTGAAAACGCTGTTGAAGCTGACGACGAACTCATGATGCGCTTCTTCGACCAGGGCGAAGACTCAATCACCAAGGACGAACTCAAGGCTGCACTTCGCAAGCGTGTACTCGCTGGTGACTTCTTCCTCGTTTCTGGTGGTGACGGTCGTGGCGTGATCGTTGAGAAGCTTCTCGACATCATGGTTGACTACCTCCCAAGCCCACTCGACGTTGACGAAATCTGGGGCAAAGACCCTAAGACCGGTGACGAAATCAGCCGCAAGCCTGCTGAATCTGAGCCTATGACTGCACTCGCATTCAAGATTGCAACTGACCCATTCGTTGGTAAGCTTATCTTCATCCGTGTCTACTCTGGTGTCCTCAAGGCAGGTAGCTACGTCCTCAACACCACGACTGGTGAAAAGGAACGCATCGGCCGTATCGTTCGTATGCACGCCGATAAGCGTGAAGAGATCGACTCAATCGGTGCTGGTGACATCGCTGCTGTTGTCGGCCTCAAGAGCACAACGACCGGTAACACCCTTTGTGAAGTTACCAAGCCAATCGCCCTCGAGTCTATCACGTTCCCAGATCCTCCAGTTTCTATCGCCGTCGAACCAAAGTCGAAGGCTGACCAGGAAAAAATGGGGATCGCTCTCCAGCGTCTCGCCGAAGAAGACCCAACCTTCCGTATTCACACTGATGAAGAAACCGGCCAGACAATCATGTCGGGAATGGGTGAGCTTCACCTCGACATCCTCATCGACCGCATGAAGCGCGAATTCAACGTCGAAGCTAACGTCGGTGAGCCACAGGTTGCCTTCCGCGAAAGCATCAAGGGTACCGCTGAAGTCCAAGGTAAGCACGCCAAGCAATCTGGTGGTCGTGGTCAGTACGGTGACGTTTGGGTTCGCTTCGAACCGAACGAACCAGGCAAGGGCTTCGAATTCGTCGATATGATCAAGGGTGGTGTGGTTCCTCAGGAATACCGCATGCCAGTACAGAAGGGTATCGTCGAAACACTCAACGGTGGTGTTATCGCTGGTTACCCAGTCGTTGACGTCAAGGCAACCCTCTACGATGGTAGCTACCACGATGTTGACTCATCTGAACTCGCCTTCAACCTTGCTGGTAGCATCGCTGCTCGCGAAGGTGTCAAGAAAGCCAACCCTGTTCTGCTCGAGCCTGTCATGCACGTCGAAGTCACAACTCCAGAAGAGTTCATGGGCGACATCATCGGTGACCTCAACTCACGTCGCGGTCGCATCGATGCCATGGAAGACCTCATGGGCGGCGCGAAGCTTATCAAGGCTATCGTTCCACTTGCAAGCATGTTCGGTTACACTGGCGACATCCGTTCGATGAGCCAGGGTCGTGCAGCAAGCACCATGGAGCTTGCGCACTACGAAGAAGTACCACCAAACGTGGCACAAGAAATCATCGAAAAGCGCAATAAATAGTTCGCGTCAATCGAATACAAAAGAACCGCTCAACATGGGCGGTTCTTTTGTTGCGTAGTGTGCTTTACTTGATGCAGGTTTCTGTCGGTGCGCCGTAGGTCAGAATTTCCATAGACGCCGAAGTGTAGTTCCAGTACCCGATTTGGCCACCGCTCCCATCTGAAGCGAGGCAGTAGACGAGCTCATTCGGAGAATCTGGTAGGTTTTCGTCTGAAAACGCTGTTGTGGTTGTCGTCAGGTCGCCCAAGTTGTCTGTCACATCCTCGCTCGCAGTAAGCTCCGACAGGGACTGTGCATAGTAGCCGTTGTATGCGTAGAACAGCTCTGTATTCCTAAGGAGCGCCTTTGCGCTAGATCGTGCGTCGGAGGTTAGCGTTTCTTGCTCGCGAGTGCCTACGGTCGCTTCGGAGGGTTTATTCATATCACTATCTTGATCGTTTGATGGGCTTTTCAGGATAACCGCAGCGGCGATCGACGCCGAGGCAGCTACGAGTAACAGTATAATCACGATAACGATTTTCGATACACCTTGAGTGAAGGTGACGTGTTTTGACATAGAATGTTTTCCTGGTTAGTGCTATTGCTTATTACTGTACTATATAACTGCAGTTTGCAAAAACGGGGCTACGCGGTATCGTGCCGGATACGACTGATTTCGGCCATAATGGCCGCCATGGTGATTCGTTGAGGCTCACGTCCCGTCATCGCTTCTTCGATGGCCATACGTCGGATTAACCGATCAAAAAGGTCCTTCAGGGTAGCGCCTGACATCTCATCGGTATTCCGTATAATCTCCTGTACATTTACGTCAGTAGCAAATAGGGGAATATCTAGAGGTGCTGAGTTCTCTGAGAAATAGTGTTCGGGTGCAGCCACATCCTGCAGTATAAAGTCTATAACGCGTGCGCCGATAATAGCTCTGATAATTTCGGCCCTGGCGTGATAATCCGGAGTCGCGAACTCGATCTTTCGAGATAATCTCCCAGCGCGACGAGCCGCTGAATCAACTTCGTCAAGGTTGTTGGTCGTACCTATGACGAATACGTTCGAAGGAAGCGCGTCGATTGCGTTCCTGAATGCGACATTCACCCCACGCCCAACGCCCGCATTCGCGTGTGTTCGCGCGAGCATAGTGTCGATCTCGTCAAGAATCACGACAAGGGGTGAGTCATACTCACGTATCGCATCGAATGTTGACCTGATATTTACCTCAGATTGACCAACGTACATGTCAAAGATGTCAGTTGGCTGTATCCGCACAAAACGAGCTTGAATGTAGCTAGCTGCAGCTTCTGCGACACTAGACTTTCCCGTACCTGGAGGGCCGTAGAGGATAACGCCTCTTTCCGGGTTTAGTCCATACTTTTCTACTATGTCCGGCCGATAAAATAGACTGAGAGGCTCTTGAAGCTCACGAATCTGCTTATCAAGACCTGCGAAGTCATCAAAACGCACTGAGGGTACCTCGGCGTGTAGCGATCTCACGAGGTGAACAGGCTCATTGCTTACTTCATCGGGGGTATCAGCACTGACATCGTCATCTGGATAACCAATTGCGTAGTTTTGCTTACTCTTGTACTCAACTGGGTTGTCGGATCTACCGACGCCTTGAATTGCGTCTGAAAGCTTCATGAAGACATTAAAAAAACGATTGAGTGTCTCAGTGTCTCTTTCTTGATGATGAGGGGTATACTCGGTCGATACTATGACCACTTCACTTGAAATAGAAACCACTGTTGGGTGCTCGTTGCGCGCATCGTGTGACGAAGACAGGATGCTCCAGCCGGCGTCTGTATTTGAACTGAGCAACGGAGAGAGGCCTCGCCTGGTCATGAGGGGAGAATTCATAAGCACTCGAACGGCGTTTACTGAACGAGGCGGATCGCTGCACCTGAAGTAGGCAGATAGCCTGAATGATGTCGATCCATCGATAGGCGTTGAGTACAGAGAGACAGAAATATCATGTATGGTTATGTCAAGTAGATTAACCTGCGTATCTGTGTCGGGCATTAAATCGAAGATATCACATCGCGAGCCGTCCCAGCTCACCGAAAATTGTGGTTGTATCTCTTCGTGGCGGTTAGGATCGAACTCTGGCATTGTTTTTGTACTATACAAGAAATAGCCCATCCAGTCAATTTTACAATTAGCCTCGTAGAGGCTATTTACACCGAGAGATATACCCTGTATAATCGATTTCATACGCCGTGGGGTCTTTTGACTAGCGCGCTAAATATAATTAATAGAGGAGAAAATCTACTAATGGCAGATTTTGACCGAAGCAAGCCGCACGTCAACGTTGGTACTATGGGCCACGTCGACCACGGTAAAACAACACTGACAGCAGCGATCACCGCTGTTCTCGCTAAGAAGCTTCCTAGCGAAGTCAACAAACCAGTTGCGTACGACCAGATCGACAACGCACCAGAAGAGCGCGCACGTGGTATCACCATTGCATCTTCACACCAGGAATACGAATCAGAGATTCGTCACTACGCACACGTCGACATGCCAGGTCACGCCGACTACGTCAAGAACATGATCACCGGTGCTGCTCAGATCGACGGCGCTGTCCTCGTGGTTGCAGCCAACGACGGCCCACTTCCGCAGACACGCGAACACGTTCTGCTTGCCCACCAGGTGAACGTTCCAAAGATCGTTGTCTTCTTGAACAAGATGGACCTCGCTGACCCAGAACTCGTCGAACTCGTCGAAATGGACGTTCGCGAACTTCTTACCAAGAACGGTTACGACGGCGACAACGCTCCAATCATCAAGGGTTCTGCGACTAAGGCCCTCGAAGGTGACGCAGCGAGCGAAGACGCTATCATGGAACTCGTTAAGGCTATGGACGAGTACATCGACGAGCCTACACGTGACCTCGACAAGCCATTCCTTATGCCAATCGAAGACGTCTTCTCAATCAAGGGTCGCGGTACTGTTGCTACTGGCCGTATCGAGCAGGGTATCGTCAAGATCAACGACGCAGTCGAGATCGTTGGCCTCAAGGACACTCAGACTTCAGTCGTAACTGGCATCGAAGCCTTCAAAAAGAACCTCGACCAAGGTCAAGCTGGTGACAACGCCGGTATCCTTCTCCGTGGTATCGAGCGCGAAGACATCGAACGTGGCCAGGTTGTCGTCAAGCCAGGTAGCTTGACTCCACACACTGAGTTCGAAGCTGAAGTCTACATCCTCAAGAAGGAAGAAGGCGGACGCCACACACCATTCTCAAAGGGTTACAAGCCACAGTTCTACTTCCGTACAACTGACGTCACTGGTGAAGTCGAACTCCCAGCTGACAAAGAGATGGTCATGCCTGGTGACACTGTCACCTTCAAGGCAACTCTTCTTGCACCTATCGCCATGGAGCAGGGTCTTAACTTCGCTATCCGCGAAGGTGGCCGCACCGTTGGTGCTGGTGTCGTTACCAAGATCGTAAAATAATCGACCGTAACATCTTAAAAATACCTCCCACTCGGGAGGTATTTTTTATGCTGACATTGAACGCCATTGTCAAATACTCATTTATTTGATATGATTATCTTCGTATTATTAATCGTTTAGACAACTTGGCGAGCCGTGAGAAGATACGAAGCCAGCCAAGGTTACTAGACAAAGGAGTCCATCCTCATGGCAGATGCCAAACCAGAAGGCCTACGTATTCGTATTCGCCTCAAAGCGTATGACCACAAAGTCATCGACCAGTCAGCAAAGCAAATCATCGAGACGGCTATCCGTACCGGTGCTGTCGTCGCTGGCCCAGTACCACTACCAACTCGCCGCAGTACCTACACCGTGTCGAAGTCACCTCACGTCTACAAGACTGGTGGTGAGACATTCGAAATGCGCGTACACAAGCGCCTGATCGACATCACAAACGCAACACCAAAGACCATCGACAACCTGCAAAACCTCAGCCTCCCAGCTGGTGTTGACGCAGAAATTCGCATGTAATTGACGCTGCCTACTAAAAACCCCGCGTGATGCGGGGTTTTTGATTTTTGTCTAGCAAGTATTACTCTTTGATCGTACTGAGGTCAGATTGCAACTGGACGCTACTATCGACTTGGTCATAAATCTGCTGAACCCTGTCGTTGAGGTTGATGATCCAGAGACCAAATGAGAGAATGACGCCCGAGAGGATAAGCCAATACACGGTTTGGCGGGTGAAGCCCACTTCGAGGAATTTGCGGTCTTCAGGGCTGAGTCGGAATGAGCGCATTTCAGGTGCTTTTTTGCGAAGAACCTTAGTAGATGTACGCTTAGCTGGCGCCTTCTTGGCGACCGTCTTTACTTTTGCTGGTGCTTTTTTGGTGACAGTCGAGCGTTTCACTGTCGTAGCTTTTGCCACTGGCTTGCGCTTTGCTGATTTTGCTGTAGGCATATTCCCCCTTGAAAGTATTTGAATGTTTTCATTATACAAGGGTGCACGAACAAAACACAAGCGGTATATGCTACACTGTGCGTATGAGCAAAAGCAAACAGAACAAATCCCGCACCTATGGCCGTAACCGGATCTTTAGCCGAAAGGGTAGGGAAAACACCTACGAATCAGACAGTACGTACCTCTTGAAGCTTATCGTCGTCGTGCTGCTGGGAACATTCTGGCTCAAGTTTGCCCAGCCTATGGAGATAGGAAGCTTCGTCATGACCGGCATACCACTCGGGCTCCTTGTCGGCGTAGTAATCGTGAGTCGATTCGAACACTTCCAGTATGATCGCAAGATCTGGTATGCCATCCTCGTCGTCATTACTGTCATCAGTTACTTTGTGCCTGCCGGCATAGTTCTCTAGGAGGTACCCCAGAATTCTTCGAGAGTTGTAGCACCACTCTTGCGGTACTCAGTTGCCGTGTCGATTCCAACGTAGCGCCAATGCCACGGCTCGTATGAATAGCCAGTGACGGCTTCTTCGCCATCCGAGTACCGTTCGATGAACCCGTATTTGTAAGCGTTTTCGTTCATCCATGTGTAGGCGGCACTTCGGCCAAAGCAGCCGAGGGCGCAGCCAGGAGTGCCCAGGTCAGCAGCCAGGCCGGTTTGGTGTTCGCTGTATCCAGGGTAAGCGCTGTAGGCGTCCGCTTCTTCTCGGCCACTGTAGTTGAGCCAGTAGCGGTAGGTCGACACCTGCGAAGCATAGGAGCGGTAACTGCTCGTGGCGGCGATCGAGTAGCCATCTGCAGTTGCAGCATCAATCATTTGCTTGTATGCATCGGCTGCTTCAGTCTGTAACGTCGCACCGTACACCGTTTTGGTCGTCGGCTCATATCCAAGCGGAATCAAGCAGTTTTTTTTGCTAACGAGGACGTCGATAGCCGACGGATCGTCGTGACTCGTGAGGTAATTGCAGCGACTATTGGTTAAAGTTGGTGGCGTCGTGTAGCCATCAAGTGTTCGTTGATAGACGAGCTCGCGCACCGCTTCGTTTTCGGCATTCTCACGATCAATTCGTCGCTGAACAAGAGTGGGTAGCAGCTCATCAAAGGCGATGGTCGCCTGTGAGGTGCGCTCCTCTGTTGCAGCAATAACAGTATCGACATGCCTATTCACCCCATAGAGCCATACACCGAGTCCAAGCGCAGCCAATACCGGCAGTGACCACAGTACTATACGAGCACGTCGTCGTGCCGATGTTTTTCCTGATTCTATCTGTTGCCTCCGGATACTATCACGCATATGTATATAGTGTAGCACCGCCAATTGAAAAACCCGCCTCCGCGGGCGGCGAGCTCATCCGGAAATTCCGGGAACTCAGCCACCGCGCGAAGTGCGGGCTCAGGATGAGGCGCCGCAGCCGAGGCAGTCGGTGCCACGGTGCGTGTCGATGCCTTCTGAGAGACCTCCGATGCACCTGAGGCACAACGGAGACGCGTTGAGCTTGCCGGGGAGTGCCACGATGGGCGCGATGTCGAAAAGCTGCTTGGCCCACATGAGCGTGGATAGATCCTCCTCATCATCGTCCCCGTATTCTGCAACGATCCGGGTGAGCTCGGCAGCAGCGATCTCATCGAGTCGGCCCTCAAGAGCCTCTCGCGACATCGCCACGGCGAGTGGAATGACCGCCTCAGGCGCATCGTCGTACGGGCCTTTGCGCACGAGCATCCACATGGTCACTTCGGGCATACGTACCCCCGCTGATCAACAATACGGACGATCCGTATATATCATATATTATACTACACATTGCGTACTTTGGCAATCTAAAGCGCACAGGCGTATCCACCCTTGACAGTAGTGGCCTATCTGTGCTATATTAGCTCGGTAACTTATTACGTAATAACAACTTGATCTCTGGTGAATGAGTAAGTCTCTACAGATACTGCTCGCCACCGGGGGTTTTAAATGGGAGAAAAGGCGATGAAAGCACTTCTCGGCACCAAGATTGGTATGACCCAGATCATCGGCGAAGATGGTGTGACAACTCCTGTCACGCTCATCCAAGCTGGCCCTTGCACCGTCACTCAGGTGAAGTCTGTCGAAACCGACGGCTACAACGCAGTGCAGGTGGCATATGGTCAGGGTAAGAACCTGAGCAAAGCCGTAGCTGGCCACGTCAAGGACAGCAAAGTGACTCCGAAGTTCATCCGTGAATTTCGCGTCAAAGAACTACCTGCCGATATCAAGGTAGGTGATTCTATCGATGTCACGAGTTTCACACTCGGTGACTCTGTCAGCGCAACTGGCACCAGCAAGGGTAAAGGTTTTGCTGGTACGGTCAAGCGACATAACTTTAATACAAGCAAGAAGACCCACGGTGGTAACGGTGATGTACGCCGTGTCGGATCAATCGGTTCGATGTACCCACAGAAGGTCTTCAAGGGCAAGCGTATGCCGGGCCGCATGGGTCACGACCAAGTTACGGTCAAGAACCTTACGGTTGCATACGTATCACCAGAGGACAACCTCATCGGTGTTAAGGGAGCAGTCCCTGGCCCACGTAAAGGTCTCATCGTACTAGGAGGTGAACTGTAATGGCTGAAACTACTACAACTCTTCCTAAGGATGTCTTCGCAGTTGAGGTTCCAAACCACGAACTGCTGAAGCTCGCTTACGATGCCTACCTTGCAAACGGTCGTGGCGCAAACGCTACTACACTTCGCCGCGGTGAAGTCAGTGGTGGTGGTAAAAAGCCATGGAAGCAGAAGGGAACTGGTCGTGCACGTTTCGGTAGCACCCGTAACCCTATCTGGCGCACCGGTGGTGTTGTATTCGGTCCTCTCGGTATCGAAAACTACACCAAGAAACTTTCAAAGACTTCAAAGCGTGTTGCTCTGAAGCAAGCCCTTACCGTTGCTAACTCTGCAAAGAAAGTCACTCTCATTGACGCCTTCGCTCCAGCAACTGGTAAAACCAAAGAAGCACTCAAGCTGCTCGCGGACAACAAAGTATCTACAACTGACCGCGCGTTGGTTGTTGTCGACACCAAGGATGACCTCCTCAAGCGTGCTACCGGCAACCTCCAAAACGTCAAGGTTGTCCAGGCTACCTACTTGAACGTCTTCGACATCCTGAACGCTGATCGCATCCTGCTCAGCAAGGCTGCACTGCCAATCGTCAAAGACTGGCTGACAAAGGAGGAGGCGTAATATGAAACTCATCAACGTCACTCCACGTGCAACCGAAAAAGCATACCGCCTCGTAACTGGCCAGAACACCTACGTGTTCGAAGCACCACTTGACGCAAACAAGCAGCAGATTGTTGACACAATCGAAACTCGTTACGAAGTCAAGGTTGCGAGCATCAAGACACTTGTCCAGAGTGGTAAGGCTGTCCGATTCGCTCGCGGCAAGCACCGTTACCCAGGTACAACTACCCGCAAGGATAGCAAGAAAGCCTATGTTACTCTCGCCGAAGGCAACAGTATCAAGGTCTTCGATGAAGCAACTGAAACCGAGGAGAAGAAGTAATGCCGATTAAAGCTTACAACCCAACTACTCCAGGCCGTCGTGGCATGACCTCTCAGGACATGAGCGACATCACTACCCGCAAGCCGCTCAAGAGTCTCGTCAAGAGCAAGAAGCAGCAAGCAGGTCGTAATAACCAGGGTCGTATCACGACTCGCCACCGTGGTGGTGGTGTTCGTCGCCACTATCGTCTGCTCAACCACCGTCTCGACAGTGGTATGACACTGACGATTGAGGAAATCGAATACGATCCAAACCGTAGTGCACGTATCGCACGTGTCAAAGACCAGCACGGTCTCTACCACTACATCCTCGCTGACACCAGCATGACTAAGGGCAAGGTTATCAAGACTGGTGCGGATGCACCTATCGAGAGCTCGAACCGTATGCCACTTGCTCAGATTCCAGTTGGTAGCCAGGTATATGCAGTTGAAATCAATCCAGGCAAGGGTGCTCAGATGATTCGTTCGGCTGGTACCAAAGCTCAGTTGATGGCAAAAGAAGGTGACTACGCAACACTCCGTATGCCAAGTGGTGAAGTTCGCCGCTTCCGCCTCGAGTGTGAAGCAAGCATTGGTGTTGTTGGTAACGTTCAACACCAGAACATCAAGATCGGTTCAGCCGGACGTAACCGCCGTAAGGGTATTCGTCCATCTGTCCGTGGTGTCGTCATGAACGCCGCAGATCACCCACACGGTGGTGGTGACGGTGGTCGTCACGGTTCTGGTAAACCACCACGTACGCCATGGGGTCAATTGACTCTCGGATACCGTACGCGTCGCCGTAAATCAACTAACAAGATGATTGTCCGCAGTCGTCACGAAGCAAAGAGGAAGAGGTAGGATATGAGTCGTTCACTCAAAAAAGGTCCTTTCGTCGACGCCAAACTTGCAAAGAAAGTTTCTGCGCTGACCAAGGACGACCGAACAGTCATCAAGACCTGGGCTCGTGCAAGTACTATCACCCCTGATATGGTTGGTCGTACGATCGCTGTCTACAACGGCCGCGTTCACGTTCCAGTGCTCGTTTCAGAAAACATGGTTGGTCACAAGCTCGGTGAGTTTAGCCCAACACGTAAGTTCCGTAAGCACGGCGGCAAGGAGAAGAAGTAATCATGGCTGATTCATTCACCGTTCGCGCAAATATCAAAGGTATCGACCTTGCTCCTCGCAAAGTAGCAATCGTCGCTGACCTCGTACGTGGCCGTAGCGTCGCCGATGCACTTGTCATCCTCGACCACACCCCACGCCGTAGCGCCCGCCCAGTTGCCAAGGCAATTGCAAGCGCTCAATCAAATGCAGTCAACAACCACGGTCTTGATGCCAAAAGCTTGGTTATCAGCACCCTGAGTGTAAGCGCAGGCCCACGCCTCAAGCGTTTCAAGCCACACATGCGCGGTATGGCATTGCCATTCCAGAAGAAGACAAGTCACATTTTGGTCGAAGTGACTGGCGTCGAAAAGCCAAAGAAGAAACCGGCTGCAGCCAAGGCTGAAAAGCCAGCAGCCAAAGAAGAGAAGGAGGCATAAGATGGGTCAAAAAGTGAACCCAACCAGCTTCCGCCTCCAAGTCCACAAGAACTGGGACTCTCGCTGGTTCGCAGCAGGCAAACGTGAGTTTGCTGGATGGTTAGCGGAAGATGAAAAGATCCGTGACCTGATCGAAAAGCGCTTCTCATCGCGCCCAACGATTAGCCGTACCGAGATCGAACGCAGCGCCAACCTCACAACCGTAACCATTCACACAGCTAAGGCTGGTGTCGTTATCGGTCGTGGTGGTGCAGGCGTCAACGAACTGAAAGGTCAGATCGAAAAGATCGTTACCGGCCCAGTTCGTATCAACATCGAAGAAGTGAAGCGCCCTGAACTCGCTGCCAAGTTGGTAGCCGAGAACATCGCCCACCAGCTCGAGCGTCGTATCAACTTCCGTCGCGCCGTCAAGATGGCCGCACAGAACGCGATGAACGCTGGCGCTAAAGGTATCCGTATCGAGGTTGCCGGTCGTCTCAACAACGCTGAGATGGCTCGCCGCGAAAAGGTTATCGAGGGCTCAGTTCCACTTCATACCCTTCGTGCAGACATCGACTTCCATGTCGCACGTGCACAAGGTCCAAACGGCAGCGGTATCATCGGTGTCAAGGTATGGATCTACAAGGGTGAAAGGAGCGACCGCTAATGTTGCTACCAAAACGCACTAAGTTCCGTAAGGTTCGTATCGGCAAGAACGACGGCATCGCGACTCGCGGTCACTACGTCGCTTTCGGTGATTACGGCCTTCAGAGCCTCGACAACGAGCGCATCACCAGTCGTCAGATTGAAGCCGCTCGTCAGGCTATGACCCGCTACGTAAAGCGTGGTGGTAAAATCTGGATCCGCATCTTCCCACACACACCTGTTACCCGCAAACCGCTGGGTCTCAAGATGGGTGGTGGTAAGGGCCAGCCAGAGTTCTTCGTCGCTAAGATCAAGAACGGTACCGTTATGTTCGAAATGAAGGGTGTTCCAGAGGAAGTCGCCCGTGAGGCTATGCGCCTTGCGAGCCACAAGCTTCCAGTGCGCACACGCTTCGTGAAACGAGGAGAAGTCTAATGGCTACAGCAAAGAAACCAGCACCAAAGCAAGCTGAAACCGTCAAGACAGCTGCCGACCTTCAGAAGGAACTTGCCGAAAAGCAAAACGACCTTCTCCAGGCTCAGCAGTCACACAAGGCAGGCGAACTCGCGAACCCTCGCGTCCTCCGCAGCCTTCGCCGCGACATCGCTCGTATCCTGACAGCACTCAGCGCAACTAACACTAAGGAGACTAAGTAATGGCACACAAGACACTTACTGGCATCGTCACTAGTGATTCGCGTGACAAATCCATTACCGTCACAGTCACCACTCGTGAGACGCACCCACTCTACGGCAAGCAGTACACTGCCAGCCGTAAGTACCAGGCCCACGACGAAGCAAACACTGCAAACGTCGGTGACAAGGTAACTATCGAAGAAACTCGTCCAATCTCGAAGACAAAGTCATTTGCCCTCAAGTCTGTTGATCAGCGCGCTAAGGGCTCGATCGAACTCAAGGACGACAGCGAGGAGGCTAAGTAATATGATTCAACAAGAATCTCGCCTCAAAGTAACTGACAACAGCGGTGCTCGTGAAGCCCTCTGTATCCGTGTCCTCGGTGGCACGAAGCGTCGTTACGCTCGCGTTGGCGACATCATTGTTGTCAGCATCAAGGAAGCTCAACCTGGCGGCAACGTTAAGAAGAAGACTGTCCAAAAAGCTGTTGTTGTTCGCACCCGCGACCAAATCCAGCGCAAAGATGGTTCAACTATCGCCTTTGACGACAACGCCTGCGTTATCATCAACGACGACAAGAACCCTAAAGCAACTCGTGTCTTCGGCCCAGTTCCTCGTGAACTCCGTGACATGGGATATGCAAAGATCATCAGCCTAGCTCCGGAGGTACTCTAATATGGCCCGTATTCGCGCAAACGATACCGTCAAGATTATCGCCGGCAAAGACAAGGGCACGACCGGCAAAGTCCTCCGCGTGTTGACAGCAAAATCTGCTGCTCTCATCGAAGGTGTCGGCACCTCTACCCGCAAACTCAAGCCAAGCCAGCTTCACCCAACCGGTGGCACCAAGGACATTCATGTCCCAACTCCACTGTCGAAGCTTGCATTGGTCACTGACGACAAAGCAGGCAAAACCAGCCGCGTCGGCTACAAAGTAACCGCTGAAGGCAAAGTTCGTGTTGCCCGCCAGCAAAAAGATAAGGAGATCAAGTAATGGCTAAAGCAGCTGCTGCAACCACTACCTCGACCGCTCCTCGCTTGAAAGCCCTCTACGAGTCACAGTACCGTGGGGAACTACAGGCCGAATTGGGTCTCGATAACGTCCATCAGGTTCCACGCCTCGAGAAGATCGTTGTCAGCGTAGGAATGGGTAAGTTCAAAGAAGACAAACGCCTTCAGGATGCTGTCATCAACACACTTACCAAGGTCACTGGTCAGGCGCCAACAAAGCGTCTCGCTAAAAAATCAATCGCTGGCTTCAAGATTCGTGCCGGCATGGGCGCGCCTATCGGTGCTCTCGTCACCCTTCGTGGTGCTCGTATGTACGAGTTCCTCGACCGTTTCGCCAACGTCGCATTGCCACGTGTTCGTGACTTCCACGGTGTTGGTACCAAGTTTGACCGCTCTGGTAACTACAACTACGGCATCACCGACCAGTCGATTTTCCCAGAACTTACGTTCGAAGAAACTCAGCTCGTTCACGGTATGCAAATCACCTTCACGATCAAAAACGGTAGCAAGACTGCATCGCGCGCAATGCTCGAGAAGTTTGGCCTTCCATTTGAAAAGGAGTCTAACTAATGGCTAAGAAATCAATGGTCGCACGCGACGAAAAGCGCAAGAAGATGATTGAAAAGTATGCTGAAAAGCGTGCTGAACTCAAAGAACTTGGTGACCTCGAAGGTTTGCAGGCATTGCCACGCAACTCGAGCCCAACTCGATGGAAGAACCGTGACCAGCTCAGTGGCCGCCCACGTGGCTACATGCGCAAGTTCGGTCTCACCCGATATAACTTCCGCCGTCTCGCCTCAGAAGGCAAGATCCCTGGAATTAGTAAGAGTAGCTGGTAGGAAAGGAGGAAAATTACTATGAGTCTACAATCAACCGACCCAATCGCTGACCTCCTGACACGTATCCGCAACGCCGCAATGGTAGGCAAGACGGAAGTCCGCGTTCCAACAAGCAAAATCAAGGCAGTCGTCGCCGACCAATTGGTCAAGAACGGCTACCTCGTCAGCGCAACTGTCGAAGACGGCAAGCCACGAGGCACTCTCGTTGTCACTATCAACCGTGACGGCGAAACTCCTACGTTCACTGAACTCTCACGCGTCAGCAAGCCTGGCCGTCGAGTCTACGCAAACGTCAGTGAAATTCCTAAGGTCAAGCAAGGCCGTGGAATCGTTCTGATCAGCACCTCAAAGGGTGTTATGACCGGTACAGAAGCAATCAAGAACAAGCTTGGCGGCGAATTACTCGTCAAGGTGTACTAGTTCATGGGCGCGTTCATTGCCATTCTCTACTACGCAGCTCTGGCGCTCGTATGCGTCACCGTCATCGCTACGGGAGTGAAGCTCGGGATGGACTGGCATGAAAATGCAAAGAATAAGAAAGGATAAATCATGAGTCTGAGTCGAATCGGAAAACTACCAATCGAGATTCCGTCAGGTGTGACAATTACGGTTGACTCTGGTGATGTGACTGTCGAAGGCCCTAAGGGCAAGCTCGTACAGTTCATTACACCAGCAGTCGACGTCAAAGTCGAAGACGGTACTCTCACCGTTCATCCTAAGGATGAATCACAGCAAGCACGCGCACAGCACGGTCTGATGCGTGCGCTGATCAACAACATGGTTATCGGTGTCACCAAGGGCTACGAGAAGCGTCTCGAAGTCAACGGTGTCGGTTTCCGTGTTGCCGCCACCAACAACGAGCTCGAAATGAGCCTCGGCTTCAGCCACCCTGTCAAGTACAAGGCACCTGAAGGCATCACGATCACCAACGAAAAGATGGTCATCGTCGTGAGCGGTATCAACAAGCAGCAAGTTGGCCAGGTCGCTGCCGAAATCCGTGCTATCAAGAAACCTGAACCATACAAGGGCAAGGGTATCAAGTACGTAGATGAGACAATTTTGCGTAAGGCAGGAAAGGCAGGAAAGAAATAATGGCTAACCTCGCACAGAAACTACTCAACCGTCAGCTCCGCAAGAACCGTGTTCGCGCACGTGTTAGCGGCACCGCTGATCGTCCACGCCTGACCGTCACTATCAGCAACCTGCACGTTAGTGCTCAGCTGATCGACGACGTCGCTGGTGTTACCATCGCTGCTGCAACAACTGTTGGCAAAAAAGCCACTGGCTCTATGAGCGAGAAGTGTGCTGCTATCGGTACTGAGATTGCAAAAGCCGCAAAGAAGAAGAAAATCACTAAGGTAGTCTTCGACCGCAATGGTCGCCAGTACGCTGGCCGCCTGAGCGCGCTCGCAGATGCTGCCCGTAACGAAGGAATGGAGTTCTAGTATGGCTGAAGCACAGAAGCCTCAAGCTGCTACTACACCTGCCGGCCGTGGCCAACAGCGCCCAGCCCGCGGTGGTCGTCGTGATGAGCGACGCGATGCGCGCGATGAAGCGCCAAAAGAGTTCGAAGAAGCAGTCATCAACATTGACCGTGTCGCACGTGTCGTAAAGGGCGGTCGCCGTTTCCGATTCAAGGCACTCGTCGTTGTTGGTAACCGCAAAGACAAGGTTGGTGTCGGTGTTGCAAAGGGCGCAGACGTCCAAACTGCAATCGCTAAAGCAACTGATGTTGCCAAGAAGCACCTGGTCACTATTCCACTCGAACGTGACACCATTCCACACGAAGCAGAAATCAAGTTGAGCGGCGCACGCGTCCTCATCAAGCCTGCTGCGCCTGGTACTGGTATCATCGCAGGTGGTGTTGTTCGCGCCGTTATCGGTGTGACTGGTATCCGCAACCTGCTCTCGAAGAGCCTCGGTAGCACCAACAAGGTTAACATCGCGTATGCAACCGTTGAAGCACTTCGCGCTCAAGTCCCTCGCAGTGAGTGGGTTGGCGTCAAGAACGCTCCAAAGGCAAAGAAGGAGAGTAAGTAATGAAATACAACGAACTCCAAGCAAGCGCAAACCGTGACCGCAAGCGCGTCGGTCGTGGTATCTCAGCTGGCGGTGGTAAAACTGCTGGTCGTGGTACAAAGGGTCAGAACTCACGTACTGGTAAGAAGCTTCACGCGACATTCCAGGGTGGCCAGAACCCAATTGTTGCCGCAGCTCCAAAGCTCAAAGGCTTCAAGAGTCACCGTACACCTGCACAGGTTGTCTACGCTGATCACCTCAACGAGCTCAAGGGTACTGTCGATAACACCGCTCTCTTCGAGGCTGGGTTGATCGCAACACCTTTCCATGCAGTTAAGGTCATCGCTCGCGGTGAAGTTGCTGCAAAGATCGCTCTGAAAACTCAGGGTGCATCAAAATCTGTTGTAGAAGCCCTTCAAAAGGCTGGCGGTAGCTTCGAACGTGTCGCTACACCACTTCAGAAATCTGCCAAAAAAGCAGAGGCAGACGAAAAGTAATCAACTTTCGCGCAAAAACCAATCGCACCGGTCATAACAGACCGGTGCTTTTGTTGGTGTTTCATGCTACACTAGACTAGATAAGAAAATAGTTGGATATAGGGACAGAAATTTACCGCCATGAATTGGAAAATTATTTTACGCTCGCTCAAAAACCGAGATATGCAGAAACGACTCGGCATTCTATTGGGACTCATCGTCGTATTCCGTATGCTCGCACACATTCCAGTGCCGCTCGCAGACGCGACCGAACTCAAAACCATCGTCTCGGGGCTGCTAGGCAGCACTGATTTTGGTGGCTTTATCAACCTGCTCTCAGGTGGTGCACTTGCTCAATTCTCGATCGTCCTCGTTGGCCTCGGCCCATTCATCACCGCGAGTATCATCACGCAGTTGCTCACCAAGGCAATTCCGAAGCTCGAAGAACTCCACAAGGACGGTGAATCAGGCCGTCGCAAGATCAACCAGTGGACACGTATCATCGCTGTACCGCTCGCAATCGTCCAATCTATCGCCTACATCTACATCCTCCGCCAATCTTACCTCTCTGGTGTTACCGCTGGTACGCTTGATACCTCCCTGTGGGAATGGGTCGTTGCGGTCGGCGCCCTGAGCGCTGGTTCCATCCTCTTGATGTGGCTTGGCGAATTGATGACCGAGCAGGGTGTCGGAAACGGTATCAGCCTCTTGATCTTTGCAGGTATTATCAGCCAACTGCCAACCACTCTTGGCACGATCATTGCCTCACTCTTCGATGCCTCAGCTGGTGGACTGAACGTCTTTGGATGGTTCACGATTCCTGTCAATCCAGATCTGTTCTGGCTTATACTCGCCATAGCAGCATTGGCAATTATCGTCCTATATATCCTCGTCAAGATCAATGAAGCGCAACGCGTCATCACGATTAATTACGCCAAGCGCGTCAACTCAAACAGCGCCTACGGTGGCGTCAAAAGCATCCTGCCAGTCAAGCTGATTGCAGCCGGTGTGATTCCTGTCATCTTCGCCGTTGCCTTCTTGAGCCTGCCAGCATTCGCCGGACAACTCCTCAAAGCAACAGGCAACGAGAACTACACAGTCCTCGCCGACAATCTCGTACGTTGGTTCCAGGCACCACAAGCAACCAGTTTCACCTCAGGTGACTGGGGCGTTGCCGTCTACCCAATTGCATACTTCTTGCTGGTTATCATGTTTACGTACTTCTACACGGGTATCGTATTCAATAGCAATGAAATTTCTGAGAACCTGCAAAAGCAAGGTGGCTTCATCGAAGGCGTTCGTCCTGGCCTCCAGACAGAGCGCTACCTGACACGAACCGTTAACCGTCTCATCCTCTTCGGCTCGATTGCTCTCGGCCTCATCGCCGTACTGCCATTCGCGGTCGAATACACGCTCGTTCAACTCGGCTACAGCCAGGTATCAAGTCTTGCCATCGGCGGAACTGGCCTCCTCATCGTCGTGACCGTTGGTCTCGAAACCATGCGCCAGCTCAACTCGCGCGCACTCATGGTCACTTACGACGACTACAAATAACCTGCAACAATTGAAAAACCGCCGAGGCGGTAGGGTAGAGGGGCTTTTGCCTCGCTCTCCCTACCGCCTGGCGGTTATCTACTCCTTCTCGCGGGCCGAAAACTGGCAAAACATAACCAGCCGATCCCGCACCTCGGAGTCACTCATCCGCTTGACGCTTCGACGCGTCGTTAGGAACGTCTGGAGCCGCTCGCGCCACGTGAGTTGCGCGCCACTACAGCGAACGTACGCAACAGCCTGAACCAGCAACGATCGTGCCGTTTCCGGAGCGAGGTTGCCAGCTCCGTGCTCTGCATACCAAGACAAGGTCTTGGCGTACTGAGCATGCCTGTGCCCGTACGACAGCCGGGCCAGCCGACCTATCATGGTGCTATCCTTCCTGTGGATCGAGGAGTAGATTCAATCTTATACTGGCATACGCCCCGGGGACAATCAAGCAAAAACGCAATGTATATTGTTGTGAATTGATACTTTTCTTGACGCAGTGAGCGGATTTGCTACAATATCGGCAGCGCATTGTTTTGAGCCTGCATTTTCATGAGGCAAAACGCTTTACTTATAGAGGCGATTGCTCTATAATATTCTCTTGTATATCTATGGCGAGTCAAAAGGAAGTTATCAAATTGAGCGGATTGGTGGTGGAAGCACTGCCTAATACTCAATTTCGTGTCGAACTGGAGAATGGCCTTAGTATCATCGCTCACATCAGCGGAAAAATGCGAAAGAATTATATCCGTTTGGTACCAGGCGACCGTGTGGAAGTCGAGTTGACCCCTTATGATCTCACAAAGGGCAGAATCGTTTTCCGC
>QJZZ01000004.1 GCA_003246575.1 Candidatus Saccharimonadota bacterium
CAATTGTAGTGACCTCACGGATATTTCTCAGGGCGACTACTATGCGTATGTCGGAGATGGCAGTCTAAACTGTCAGTCGGGTAACGCCTGCCTGGCGTTTACGCTGAAGTACATAGACGAAGCTGACGGTACTGTCAAAACCATTGAAAGTCGTAACATGACCGATATTGCTACGTCGGGAACTCCAGCCATCACTGTCGGCGCTACTGGATTTTCGACAGTTAGTGCTAGCTGGACGACTATCAGCAACGCAACTGCATATACTCTTCAGCGCGCGACTGATAGCAACTTCACGCAAAATCTTGTTGAAGATGAGATTACAGGAAGCTCTACGACAGTATCTGGGCTTACTATGAATACCGCTTATTATTTTCGTGTACGTGCAACATCCGTAGGGACGTTCAGTAACTGGTCATCGACAAAGAATGCAACGACGTGGAATTTAGCTGCGCCGTCACTGTCGAGCTCAAGTACCATTACCGGTATCACGACTTCATGGTCAACCGTCACACATGCAACCGCATATACCACGCAGTATTCTACCAATAACTCAACCTGGACAACAGTTTGTGCGTCAACTACAGCAACAACGTGTACACGATCAAGCTTGACTCCTGGCACGACCTACTACATGCGTGTTCGCTCTGAGGCGTCTGGCGTTCAGAGCTCGTGGGCAACGCGTACGGTCGCTACTCAGCCACTCGGTGTACCAAGCCCAACACGGGGTACTGAAACAACGACAACGGTTGCTTTCACCTGGTCAAGTGTAGCGAACGCGACGGGATATCAGTATCAGTATCGTGTAAATAGCGGTGCGTGGGTTGGGCCAACATCTACAACCGGAAATAGCGCTACGATTACTTCTTCGAACGGTGCTCGTATTGATCTACAGGTTCGATCAACTGCATCTAGTGCAAGTTCTGCGTGGTCCTCTGTGTCGACGGGATATCTCATTCCTGCGACGCCAAGTGTTTCGTATGGCTCAGTGACAACCAGTTCGATTACGTTTAGCTGGGGCGCGATAACTGGCGCGTCATCATATCAGTACCAGACTCGCTCAAATAGTGGATCCTGGTCGTCGGCGTCATCACAGACGGGTACGAGTAAGGCTGTTACGTCGAGTACTCAAGGTACGAAACTTGATATCCAAGTTCGTTCTGTGAATGGAAGTGGTAATGCCAGTGCATGGTCGTCAGTTTCCGGTACGACACTTAGTATGGATGGACCTGCCTGGAATGCCTGGGGGCATAGCTACTCATATCCCAATATTGTGACGTGGGTCAAGAATAGCGGCGGATCTTCACTGTGTCCATCGGGTACAGTAATCTACGCTCGGTACGCCGGTGGTGTCGGAGCTGTCGGTTCATACGGATCTTACAGTGCGAATGGCTCAAGCTCAGAAACAACGCACTGGACGGAGTCTGTTAGTAGCTACGACAATACGCTGTACTCTCAGATACAGGGCTATTGTCGAAACAACACGTCAGGTGCACAGTCGTCTGTCGTAACCACTGGAGTGAACACGACAAAGGTACCGAAACCGAGCGTATCGCTATCCGGAAAGAGTTATTGCACGAGCCCATATGCATCACGCCCAGCATTCTCGATTGCAATGGAATTTCAAGAAACCTCCTATAACCTCGACGCTAACACGAGTGTTGTGACGTGGTGGGCATTCCGTAAGGCCGAGCAGAATGGCTGGAAGACGTACAATGAATATCAGACGGCTGGTAGTTCATATAATGTGGTAGTTGATGGTGCGAGCGTAAAATCTGGCATGAGTGCCTCCGGGCGTTGGCGATACAACTCGAGTGTTGCAGGGCAGACGGAGGCTCTCTACAACCGAAGTGGCTCAACGACGGCGAATTTCTCAGGTTCACGTACGATTACGCATAATTCCAATGGGACGAAGTCGATTAATCTATCGGTGTCTGACCACATGGTAGAGGTGCCGTTTGGTTCAGCAAGCTGCTCCAAGACGTACGCACTCTCAGACTTACGGTAGCCTCGATACTGCTAGTTAACCGAGACAGAACTATTACTACAAGCAAGACCCCTGCGTGAAGCAGGGGTTTTGCTTGTAGTTTTGTGTGTTTAGCCGCCGATGCCAGTCGGATCTGGTGTCATATCCTGTTCTGGCTCTGGGATAAGCACGAAGTTGCTAGTATTAGTTTCGGTATCCCAGCAGGGCGTACCAATGAACGCGTCGCGTACATCAGTGTTGGAGTAATCCTGGCATGCTACAGTGTCGAGCTCTGTAGCGCTAGTGAAGTACTGCCAGTCCGATTCAGGAGTTTTATAGAGATAACTATATAGTGTGGTCTCGGTCGGCATATCAATCGACGTGCTCTCAATGTATGCATTTTGGTAATTGTCGGTACCACTGTTACGGATAACGGCACGGCGAAAGATGATATCTTTGTTGCTTTTGATTGCTTCGACTGGAATTGCATCGATGACCGGCTTATTGTTTTTGAGTGTTGTATCGAATGAGCTCATCTCGGTGCAGTAGGTAGACAAGAAGAAGCTCGACATGGATTCTTGCGGTACGCTCATCGTCTCGTCAATTTCTGGTCCGCTCATTAGACGACAGACAGCGTCATCTGAGGCAAAATACCTATTGTCACCATGTGCCGGGTCATACGCTGCCGTCGACTGATTGATAGTGGTCATTTCATTGAAGCCATTGTTTTTCAGTGCAGCAATGACGCGGGTGTAGTCGTCGGCATTTTCCTCGGCTTGTTTACGAGACGCGTATATATTGATCATATTGGCACCAGTATCACTGACGATCCACCGGCCTTCGCTGATTTTATAAATGACCGTCGAACGGGGATTGTCTTGCGATGACATCACGGAGACATTGGCTGAGTTGCTCAGTGCAGATTGTAGAGTCGTACTCAGTTCCTCTAGGGAAAAGGTTGAGGTAGCCGGTTCTGGACGGACGCTATCAAATCGCTGCATTAAAAAGTAGGTTGCCGTACCAATGAGCGCCATACCTACGACAATACCAGCTCCGATGAAGAGGTTCTTTTTCGTGAAGAACGGCTTGTGTCGAATAGGCGGCGGCGTTGTGGTTGAGCTTGGTTCAAATATCTGGTTATTATCCATGTCGATAGTGCCTTTTATATGCGTGCTATTACTTAGCAGTATACCACTTATGGTTGAAGCTCTACTAGTAGTAACTATTGCTTTTTTGCACTACATTTGCTATACTGTAAGTACTGATTTCGGGTCACCCCCGACCACTCAATTTACGAAATTATACAAAGTTTTAATCAATACAATAACAGGAGCTAACACTACCCATGGGTCAACGAAGAGTATCGAACCCGCGAGCAGATGAAACTGCAAAGCGCCCAAACCAACAACAACGCAAAAAAACCGGAGTCGCCGCACTCGACAACACCTCAATCCGCAAAGGTGAGGTATTCCGTGCGCAACGCCGCACCAGTGAAGACGTCAATGCACGTGCTTCACAGCACATGATTAACGTCCCAGTGAACAAATCGATTTATAACGGCTACAACGGCCAGCAGTTTAGCCTGTCTATGCAGCCAAAGCGCCGCCAAAACAACAAGCCAACCCTTCGTATCATCCCAATCGGTGGTGTCGGTGAAATGGGTATCGGCAAGAACATGACTGCCTTTGAGTACGATGACGAAATTGTTGTTGTCGACATGGGCTTCTTGTTCCCGGGCGGTGATTACCCAGGCATCAACTACATTACCCCTGACACAACGTGGCTCGAAGAGAATAAGCACAAGATCCGCGGTCACATTTTTACTCACGGACACCTTGACCACATCGGTGCGTTCCGTCACTTGATTCCGAAAATTCCTGCACCTGTTTACGCTGGTAAGTTTACTCTCGGTATGCTGCAGCGCACCATGGAAGAGACTGACGGTAGCTTCGAACCTGAATACCACGCACTTGACCCAGAAAGTCACGAACGCGCTCAGCTAGGCGATAACTTTAGCGTTGAGCTTGTCCGCGTTAATCACTCGATTCCTGACGCCTCGGCAGTCGTTATTCGCACGCCACTTGGTAATATTCTCTGTAGTGGTGACTGGCGCATCGAAGATGATCCAATCGACGGCAAGAAGTTTGACTTCGACCGAATGACCGAAATTGCCACCAAAGAAGGCTTCCTTGTCTTCCTGAACGAATCGACAAACTGTGAATCCGAAGGTTCGAACATGGTGCACAGTGAACACGACGTGCAGCACAGCATCGGCCAGATTATGGACATGTACGCAGAAAGTCGTATCGTCATCAGTAGCTTCTCGAGTATGCTTCACCGTATGCAGCTCATTATGGAAGAGGCTGTACGCCACGATCGCAAGGTCGCGTTCTCTGGCTATAGTATGATCCAAAACCTTGAGGTTGCGCTGCGTGCTGGTGCGATCAAGATCCCTAAGGATGTCGTCGTCAAGATGGAAGACATCGTTAAGCTGCCCGATAACAAGGTCACAATCGTGTGCACTGGTAGCCAGGGTGAGTTCAACGCCGTACTGAACCGTATGGCCAGTGGTTCGCACAAACACCTCAAGGTGAAGAAAGATGACATTATCGTCTTCAGCTCGAGTATTGTCCCTGGTAACGAAAAGTACGTTGTTCGCACTGTCGATAACCTGATGCGTGAAGGTGGAGAAGTCCTCCAGGATCGTAAGACGCACCTGACTGGTATCGGCCGTCTTCACCTCAGTGGCCACGGGTACTACGACGACCATGTTCGTCTTATCAACGCCATCAACCCGAAGTATTACATCCCATACCATGGTGAATTCCACATGCTTGTCCACAATGCACGACTTGCTGAGAAGGAAAACGGTATTCCGCGCGAAAACATCTTCGTCTGCGACCCCGGTGACGTTATCGAGATTACTCCAGATGGCGCTCAGAAAGCTGGTCGCGTGCCAGCCGGCGGTGTTATGTACGACGACAGCGGTGCTGTTGTCAGCGAGGTTGTCCTCAAGGACCGTATCCACATGAGTCAGGAGGGCATGTTCGTTATCGTTCTGACTGTGCAAAAGGGAAGCGGTCGCTTGCTCACGAGCCCTGATATCATCAGCCGTGGGTTCATTTATATGCGCGACTCTGAAGACCTCATGAACACGATTCGTCAGTACCTCAAGCAGAAGGCTGCTCGCGGTTTGTCTGGCAAGAAGGTTGATATGGACGTCTTCAAGAAAGAACTTCGTGATGAAATCACGCATATTCTCTACGACCAGACACGTCGTACCCCAATTGTGATCCCGGTTGTCAACGAGATTGGCGGTGGTGCCCCAAAATCTAACAGCCAAACCCCTCAAGAACAACAAAGGCAGGGTCAGTCACAAAACGACGGCCGTCCACAAAAGAAATTTCCACGCCCACAGGAACCAGACAGCGAAGCTGCGGTTCCACGCTCAGACCACGATGCACGTAGCTACTAGCACTGGACATTTGTAGTATTTTATGCTACGATAGTAGTGTAATAAGCTTAACAGATATCGACATCTGTTGATACCCAGCGTATAATGGACGTCAGCTATGGCAAAAAAGAAAAAGCGATCATCACGAACGAGCAAGAAGCAGCAATCTCAGGCACCTGAACACGTATTGCCTGGTGGCTTCTGGCGTCAAGTCGGTGCTGTCGTTTTGATTGCACTCGCATTGCTCTTTGTTGTCGGCTGGTTCGGCGCAGGCGGCCCTGTCGTCGAGTGGCTCAACCAAGCTGCGCTCGATACAATTGGGTACGCTGTCTATGTGCTGCCGGTACTGTTTTTGTATACGGCGATTGAAACCTTCCGCGCCGAAGAGAACCGCCTGCCATTCGTCATGAAATTTGCCGCGCTCCTTATCATCGTTGAGTTCTCTGGACTCTTTGGCTTGATGCAGGATGCCGATGGTGTGAGCCGTGGCGGATTTGTCGGAGATATGGTCAATAGCGGCATGCTGTCGCTTGTCGCTGGCGGCGTCGCAGCCTTTATCTATCTGCTATTCATTATTTTGACGATGCTCTTTGTTGTCCGTGTCTCGCCGATGACGATTATCGATGCACTGATATCGATGGTTCGCCGAGATGAAAGTGACGAAGAGGCGAATGTCAAAGTTATGCGCGAGGCAGCCAAAGTTGACACAAAGCAAGAAATTACCGATTTCAAATTGAACGCTGGTGTTCCTATTGCAGAAAAGGGTAAAGACGAGAGCGGTAGTAAGCGCCTCTCGAGCCTTAAGGGGAGCGTCAAGCAGGATAAGCAAGCTGAAGAGCAATCAGCGCTTGTTATGGCAAGTGATCCGAACTGGCAGGCACCAAGTCTTGATCTGTTGGAGAAAAAACAGAACCCAGCTGATGCAGGTGATATCGAGCATAATGCAGCGACGATTCGTGACACGTTGCACGAATTCAATATCGACGTGAAGATGGAAGGGGCAAACATTGGTCCGAAAGTGACGCAGTATACGCTGAGCCCGCCCAGTGGCGTCAAGTTGAGTCGTATCTCTGCTCTCGAGACCAACCTTGCGCTTAATCTTGCCGCCAGTAGTCTTCGCATTGAAGCGCCTATTCCAGGCAAGCGTGCTGTTGGTATCGAAGTACCAAATATGAAAGCGGCCGACGTTCGTCTGTATGGTGTTCTCGCGGCGGGCGAGTGGAAGCGTACGACTGATCCACTCGGATTTGCGATTGGTAAAGATATTTCGGGCGAGCCAGTAGTCGGCAAGCTCAATAAAATGCCACACCTCCTAATCGCTGGTCAGACTGGTTCTGGTAAGTCGGTCATGATCAACTCGCTCCTGACAAGCTTGCTGTACCGCAATAGCCCGAGTGACATGAAGTTGATTCTGGTCGACCCAAAGCAGGTTGAAATGGCGCCGTACGAAGATATTCCACATCTCTTGACACCGGTGATTGTTGAACCAGAGAAGACGATTTCTGCACTCAAATGGGCGACCAATGAGATGGAACGTCGCTACAAACTGCTTGCCGAGCAAAAGGTGCGTGATATCGCAACCTATAACAAGCGTGTTCAAGAACGTGGTAAACATATCGCCGTTGAAGACGAAAACGGCATCGAGCAAGAGGTGAGTGAAGGCAAGATGCCATACATCGTGATTGTCATCGACGAGCTCGCTGATCTGATGATGGTTGCCGCACGTGATGTCGAGGCGCTGATCGTTCGTTTGGCACAGAAAGCTCGCGCTGTCGGTATTCACCTTGTGCTTGCAACGCAGCGTCCGAGCGTGGATGTCATTACCGGTCTGATTAAGGCAAACGTACCGGCGCGTATCGCCTTTACTGTTGCCAGTCAGGTCGACTCGCGCACGATTCTTGATCAAGTAGGGGCCGAGAAGCTACTTGGCCAGGGAGATATGCTCCTCAAGACGGCAGATATGGGCAAGCCGATTCGTGTTCAAGGTGCCTGGGTGATGGACGAGGAAGTCTCTAAGATCACCGACCACCTTCGTATGCAAGCGCCTCCTCAGTACAATGACGAGATTATCTCTCAGCACGTCCAGCTCAACGGTAAGGGTGGAGTCGTGATGGACTTTGACAATGAAGGTGGTGATGACATGTTCCGCGATGCTGTCCGTGTCGTGACAGAAAGCCGCAAAGCAAGTACGAGCCTCCTTCAGCGCAAGCTTCGTATCGGTTACGCACGCGCCGCTCGTATCATCGAAGAGATGGAAGAGCAGGGAATTATCGGCCCAGCTGACGGCGCTCGTCCACGCGAGGTGTTGATCCATAGTATGGACGACCTTGACGCTGGCAGTGACGACTTCTCTGAAGACTAGCGCATTCTAGCGAAATATAGTACAATACATCTGTTATAAACCTAAGGTTGTACAAAATAAGTTGATACAACCATCCGTACGGATTCCAAAGGAGGTACCTACGTGAAAGAATACGAACTAACTGTTCTTATTCACCCAGACCTGGAAGCAGATCTGGAAAAAGCCCTCGGCGTTGTCCGCTCACTTGTAGCTGACGCTGGTGGCAAGATTGTCAAAGAAGACAGCTGGGGCAAAAAGAAGCTCGCCTACGCAATCAAGGGCGAACACTTTGCTAACTACGCCTACATGGAGTGTGAGCTTCCTGCTGACGCACCACTAAAGATTAGCAACACTCTCAATATCACTGAGAACGTTTTGCGCTACTTGCTCGTTCGTGTTGACGAAAAAGCTCGCAAGGCTGCTGAAGAAGCAGCCAAAAAAGCTGCTGACAAAGAATAATCTAGGAGGAGGGTCGCTATGGCCAAGGGGTTTAACAAAGTAATTTTGATGGGAAACCTGACTCGTGACGTAGAAATGCGTACAACTGCAGGTGGCCAATCAGTCGCAAACTTTAGTCTCGCAGTTAGTCGAAGCTGGCGTGGTCAAGATGGCCAACAGCAAGACCAAACGAGCTTCATCAACTGTGTTGCATGGGGAAAAACTGGCGAAATCATTGAGCAGTATGTCAAAAAAGGCAATGCGCTCCTCGTCAGCGGACGCCTCGACCAACGCAGCTACGAAGACAAAGATGGCAACAAACGCCAGGCAGTCGAAGTTGTTGTCGAAGACTTCAACTTTGTCAGTGGCCGTGGCGACGACTCTGGAAGTGACTATTCACGACCTAGCTCTTCATCATCAAGCAAGAAACCTCAAGACGTAGTTGTCGACGATATCGACGACAAGCCTATCGACTTGAGCGAAATACCGTTTTAATCAAGGAAAGTATAGATATCTATGAAACGATACAAAGACGACGTACCAGCCTACTTTGACTACAAAGACGCTGATACTCTCAAGAAATTCATCAACATGTACGGTCAAATCGAACCTGTTGGCAAAACTGGTCTGAGCGCAAAGCAACAGCGCCAGCTCGCAACCGCTATCAAGCGTGCACGCCACCTCGGTTTGCTTCCATTCGTAACGCAGGGCTAATCCATGTATCAGCCAACTGATCTCAAAAAGGGCACTGTTTGCCAGATCGATGGCCAGCCATTTCGCGTAATCGAATATGGTCAAAAAGTGATGGGCCGCGGCGGTAGCATCGTGAACGTCAAGCTCAAAAACTTGATCACTGGTGCAGTTATCCCGAAAACCTTCAAGGGACAAGACAAAATCGAAGTCGCAGAGGTGAGTACGAAAGGTGTTCAATATCTGTACAACGATGGCGACACGTACTACTTCATGGATCCTGAAAGTTTCGAACAGTACGAACTCACTGAAGAGTTCGTCGAAGACGCCAAGGGATACCTCAAGGAAGGTGACAGTTTGAGCCTACAATTCTTCGGTGACAAGGTTATCAATGTTGAGCTTCCGAAGAATCTCTTCCTCGAAGTCACGTACGCTGAAGATGTCGTGAAGGGTGATACCACTTCGAACGTCCTCAAGGATGCAACCCTCGAAACGGGTATCACGGTGAAAGTTCCTGCCTTCATCAAAACTGGTGATGTCATCAGTGTCGATACGTCGACTGGTGAATACCGCGAACGTCAAAAGTAGGCAGCTAGCGTCATGAAACAACGCCTCGACAAAGCCATGCTCGAACGGGGACTGGTCAGAAGCCGGTCTCAAGCTGAGAGCTGGATTCGGCTTGGTCGAGTGCGCATTGACGGTCGAGAAGTGACCAAATCCGGTCATATGGTAGATGATACGATGCGCATCACGCTGGATGCGCCAGAACAATATGTGAGTCGGGCCGGACTGAAGCTTGCAAGTGTTGCAAGCACGTTCGGCCTTGATTTTATGAATACCACCGTACTGGATGTCGGCAGTAGTACGGGCGGATTTACTGATTACGCCTTGCAGCATGGCGCTGCGAAGGTGATTGCCGTCGACGTTGGTACCGAGCAGCTACATCCGAGCTTGAGGGGCGACGCGCGTATTGAACTCCACGAAAAGACCGATATCCGTGACTTTATTCCTGACGTGACACCGGATAGTATTGTGATTGATGTTAGTTTCATTAGTTTGCGTCAGATTTTGCCACATCTTGCCACGTTCAGTAGTTCGACAACGAAGATCATTGCTATGGTCAAGCCGCAGTTCGAGGCGGATCGAACACAACTGACCAAGACGGGAATCATCAAGAACGACGGTGTGCGTCGTACAATTCTGCGTGATTTCGAACTCTGGACGCGCCAACACTTCGTGATTCGCAACAAGGCCGATAGTGCTGTCGCGGGGACGCACGGCAATCGTGAGCGGTTTTATGTGCTCACTGTCAGCAAAAAGTAAGTAAGCTACTTACTCACATTGAAACGGAACTCGACGATGTCGTCGGGTTGCATGACATAGGTGCGGCCTTCGGTACGCATCTTGCCAGCAGCACGCGCAGCAGATTCGCTGCCAGCCTCGATGAGGTCAGGGTAGCTGACAATTTGTGCAGCTATGAAACCTTTTTCGAAATCAGTATGGATAACTCCTGCCGCTTGCGGAGCGGTATCGCCTTGGTGGATGGTCCAGGCGCGGACTTCTTTCTGTCCGGCGGTCAGGTAGCTTTGGAGTCCAAGCGTGTCGTAGGCGGCGTGAATCATCTGTGACAGGCCAGTCTCGCTGACGCCGTAGCTCTCAAGCAGTTCTCGGGCATCAGCCTCGTCGAGGCCTTTGAGCTCCTCTTCGAGCTTTGCGCAGACAAAAAGTGAATGTGCTGGCGCGACCAGCTTCGCGAGCTCTGCGCGCTTGGCATCATCGGTGAGTGTCATCTCATCGACGTTAAATGCGTAAATAACTGGCTTTGCGGTCAGGAGGTGGAGGTCGCGGATGACGTCATGATCGAGACTCGGGAGGGCAGACAGTGGCGTGCCGTCTTCAAGGTGGCGCTTGAGTGTTTCGAGGTAGGAAAGTTGCTCGCGTGCCGACGGGTTAGTCTTTGACTCCTTCTGGAGGCGTGGCATGCGGCCGTCGATCGTCTGGAGGTCGGCGAGCATTAATTCGGTATTGATGATATCGATGTCGGCTTGCGGGTTGAGCGCGGCGTTGTCGTGGCGCAAGATGCCGTCGTTCTCGAAGGCGCGCACGATATGTACGATGGCGTCACATTCGCGGATGTTGGCGAGAAACTTATTGCCAAGCCCTTCACCCTTGGATGCACCAGCGACGAGGCCGGCGATATCGACAAATGTCACGGTAGCGGGGACGACTTTTTCAGCTTTGTACATGTCGGCGAGAACGCCGAGACGAGGGTCAGGGACGGGAACGATGCCGGTGTTTGGTTCGATGGTTGCGAATGGATAGTTGGCGGCAAGCGCTTCTGCATCGGTCAACGCATTAAAAAGCGTCGATTTGCCGACGTTTGGGAGTCCAACGATTCCTATACTGAGAGACATGATTGACCTTTCCGGCTGTAGATAATACTGGTGAGGGTATATGAACCCATATTGTGAACTCCTTTGGATCGGCAACGATTTATCTATAACACGCTCAATGATAAATTTCTTTTGATAAAATTCAAAATTTCCGATTTTGCGCGTAGCTCATTGAACGAGCTATTCAACATCTATTTTACCAGTAACACCCCTGTTTTCCGAGGCTTTAGTGATATCTTGATTTTTCGCGTCGATTTGTTCATTGGCCTCTTTTATTTCGTCGGTAAAGAGCTGCTCTGTACATCGACACAGAGACTGAACAAGTGTTTTGGGTCTTCGCTCCTGTTGGGGCGTTTAAGTGCGACCCGCATGAGGAGTGGAACATAGGGGCATTATATTGACAAAATTATGTAAATAAGTCATAATAGTAAAGTTACGGGTTGTTATAGTAATGACCCGCAAGCACCCCACATCCTAGTACCATCGACCGCCACGAAAGGACGGTGCGAAGAATGATCGCTAACGCAACCACGGAGCTCACGTTCCTGTATCCCAAGTCGCGTCAGTTTCCGTTCGATGAGGTGTGCGAGCAGATTGTTCGTGCCCTCGAAGAGCGAAACTGGAGCGTTCCCGGTCTCATCATCAACTTCAACGTCTATGGCACTGGCGCACAGAAGTACCGGCTAGTCCAGTACATCAAGGGTGACAGCTTCAAGCTGCACTTCGGTCGTCCCCAGACCCGCATGGGCAACTGGAACGACATTGCCGCAGTGACGGAGATCGTCATACCGCGACAGGAGCTCCACGTCTATGAGGACGAGTCCGGCCCGACCTACTACGTGTACGTCGGCAAGGACTGGGACTCTGACAAGGAGCAGTTCCTGAACGGGAGCAAGGTCAACAGCAAGCTGAACGGCAAGCCGCGCACGTACCTCAAGTACAAGGCGGGCTGCGACTGTCGTGCGACGGCTGAAGTAGGCTTCTCGGCAACGGACTTCGTCGACGCTTGGTCGAGCCGGGACGCCGAGAATCTCGCTGCACTGAACCACACCCATTTGGGGCATCGTTCTCCCATGCTCATCCACGACAACGATCTGGGCAGGGAGTATGAACCCAAGAGGGGGGAGGCCGCCTCCTACCGCACGAACGACGTGTTCACGGAGTTCGCGCAGTGGCTGAAGGACAACCTCCTAGCTCAGATCCTTGCCCAGCCGGTGCCTGACGAGAAGGTTGACTTCTTCCGCGAGGTGGTCACGCCTTACGTGGATACGGTCGGACCGATCTTCTGCTTCGGCGAAGGAAGAGATGCCCAGCGCGTCCACCAGGGCAAGTTGGACATCTCCGAGCTCCCGCTCGGAGATCGCTACGGCCTCCTCGGAAGTGGTTATCGTCTGTTGAACCTGATGGTTCACAATGATGGCACCATTCCCGAGATCGCCTACGACGGCTTCCTATGGTGTGGTATCGGCGAGATCACCGGCGAGACCCCGATAAACACGCTCACCGTGCCCGGCCACTACTCGTGGTTGGACAGGGAGCGGTTCGTGTTCAGGATCACGCCGACTCGTGCCGATGGCATCTACGTCGCCGATCACGCGCCGTACGAGAAGTGTCGCGAAGAGTTGTTCAACGAGATCAAGCCTCGCGATCGTCTGACGGACGAGGAGCTGGCAGAGGCCTATCTTGCTCGTGCCCGAACGATCATCCCGATCACCGAGTACGCCGGCGGCTACAAGCAGCCGGTCGTCCTTATCAATCGGGAGCTCGGCTTCGACGAGGTCGAGCTGGTCAGCGGTTCGTGGCCCGAGTGCCAGTACGTCGCGCTCATCGCCAACCGCAGTCCGGAGTCGCATCAGCTCCTTGAGCAGGCACTGTCTGCTCAGGAGACGTACTATCACGGCTCCCGTGATGAGACACGTGACGCGTACAACGAGGCGATCGCGAAGCTCGCCGATTACTTTACTGGTGATCCGAAGCTCGCAGCTGCCACCGAGGAGTATTCGCGGCACACCTTCCGCAAGGTGGAAGTAAACGCTCATTTGATCGAGCGTCTCGTCTCGGTGGCTTGTGAGTCGCGACGACTCGGGCTGTTCTAGCAGGATGTGGGTACTCCCCGCGCTCATGTAGCGCGGGGAGACTCACCCCAAAATTTGAAACTATGATTTGAAGTTTTAGGGTGAGTTACGATAATGACAAAATAAATTATTTTGAATAGCCACGTTTGTTTTTCTGGGTGGTGACGAGAAGGTGATTGAAAAAAGTATAGCTACGTCCTGGTTATGCCGATAGATAAATTCATGCACCTAGCGTAGTACAGAAGGGATGTACCGGCGTATCGATGGCCGTCTCAATTTTTGAGGCTGAGAATTACCAGCTATCGTGTTTGTTATGTACTGGACGAACATATAATATGTCCGCCTGCAGTTATTTAATGAGGTGCGCGGTCTGTGGCAACAATTGCGAAAATTACAGGAAAGAATACAGGAGGAATAAAAAATAGTCTTTTTTTGGGGGGGGTGATATGTGCGCCGTACTCAACAGAGCTGTGGTACTATAATGTCATGCGACTTAAGCATAAGTTAAACAGTCTTTTAGCAATAAGAAAATTTGGCCTCGTTCTTTTGCTAACGGTCATTTTTGCTGTTCTGAGTGTAGGCTCCGTGTATGCATACGTAAGTTCAGGTGGTGATGCGAGCAAGCCGACGGGTAACGTTAAGTGCACGAAGGAGGACCACAGTAGGAACGGCTGCGCATGGTCATCAAAGGGATGGGGATGGTTCAAATATAGCATTGAAACCGACGTGGGCCCGAGTCGTTCCGCTGACGGCGCTTCCAACTGGGCGAGTATGAAGTCAGCGTGCAAGAACGATGGCGCAACGTCGGTAATCGCATTCATTATCCTCGAAGTTAACAATGGCAATCCGAACGGCGATGGAGTTGTGTACAACTATAATCACGACTATGACGGCAATAGGAACCATAAGAGTGGTGGCAGCTGGATGAGCACCGAATCAGCGGAAAACAGCTATAAGAATATTCCTGATGACCAAAAAAGAGGTTTTGAGTGGGCTAAAAATGTCGCATGGTTCTGTTATGACTACCAGGCGAAATGGACCGTCAACTCCAATACTCACATCAAATACGATGGAAGTGATAAGATTTATTCTGATTCTGGCTGGAAGTCGGGCACGATTGACGTAGAGGTGGGAAACACTCTCTATTGGAAACATACACTTCAGGCAACAAATGACAAAATTGACAAAAAAGTGACATGGGAACTTCAGGGCACCGGCGGCACCGGAGGGTTCTTTAGCGATGCCCAACTCCATACGAACACCGGCTCGACGAGCTCTGCTGCGAAAGATGCAACATTTGCCCAGCTTGGATATTATTCTGGAGCAAGCACAGGCTTTACCGTCTACACTACACAGTCAGCAGATGTGGGTAAAACACTGTGTGAGTACGTGGGGTGGTATCCTATATCGTGGAACAACAATGGATGGGGTTACTCCACTCAGGCGTGTGCGAACGTCAAGTATACATACAGCCTAACGCCGAACCAAACGATCGCTACCACAGTAGTCAATCCAGGTGGTAAAGTGTCTGGAATTAGTACGACGGTTGTTAACTCGGCGAAAATTCAACAAATTGATAAATCAGCAAGTGCAACAGTCCGCTTCGTTGTTCCTGCAACTCAAGTTTTGAACATACCTGCGACCGGTACACTAACGAGTGCCTTTACACCAAGTTTTCCTTGTATGATTGCAAAAACGATAGCGCCCGTCCAGACATTCTGCACGAGGCTTGCGATGGACTTGGGTGGCCGACAGTTTAGTAGCACTCCAACGTCAATCTATAGCGGCGACGACAACTTGATTGGCGCATCCTTGCCCTTGGGTGGGCGGGTTTGTTATGTCACGATGGTAAACAAATATGATAATTCGAACACCTCCGCATCGTCGTGGAAGTATGCGGCAAAATGTATCCCAATCAAAAAAACACCATCGGTACAAATTCTTGGGAATGATGTGCGCGTCGGCTCTAGTGTGATATATGGGGGTGGAAGGAACACCTCGAAGATAGTAGGAACGACGCAATTTGGCTCGAGCAGCAATCACTACTACGGCTCCTGGTCAGAATACGGCCTCATCGCACCGAGCACAATCTCTGGTGTTGCTTCAGGCTCAGGATTCAGCAACGGTACCGCCAGTTCCTCCCAGGCCGACTGGAGTAAGTTTACCTTTGCGAACAAGCTGACCTATGGTCGGTTCGCGACTGATCCGGCTGACCTTGGTACACTTCCGTCTGTCGCGAGTGACATCGGCGATTTCTCATTCGACACCATCATCACTGGCGGCTCTATTGGCGCTTGGCCGGGCGGAAAGTCGGTCCTTGTCCAGAACATTGGTGGGGCAGTCACCATTACTGGCAACATCGACAAGCCTACAGGCTACGCTGGCTTAGCAGATATGCCGCAAATGATCATCGTCGCCGATGACATTGTCATCAACAGCAATGTCACCAACGTTGACGCATGGCTGGTTGCTAAAAATACCATCAAGACCTGTAACGTCGACATCGCAACGCAATTGACAGCCTCACAGTGTAACCAGCAGCTCCGCATCAATGGGCCTGTCATGGCGAACAAACTCTTTCTCCTTCGTACCTTTGGTGCAGATTCACCAGCTACCCTCAATATCATTGACCTTCGAGCAGACACCTACATGTGGGTACGTTACCAGGCGGAGCTCACTGGCGGCCTCCGTACAGCCTAACTGGCGGCCTCCGTACAGCCTATACTCGAGAAATGCCGCCGAGATATTAGGCGAGACTACTTGCGAGCGGTGAAGCGCTTATGTATACTAGAGAGTACGTATGAAACTGATAAAAGGGTTGGGCAAATTCTTTGGGCTAGATATCGGCAGCAACGCTGTTCGTATTGTTGAGTTAAGCGGCGGCCCTGATTCGTGGAATCTTGAGCATTATGCCTACGTTCCCGTCGATAGCAAAACAACAGCAAGTGACTCACCAGAGGCTCAGCGTCGTTTGGGTGAAGCAATTATGACTGCTGTCGGCCAGAGCGGCACAAAACTCCGCGATGTTGCTATTGGGTTGCCATCAAATAAAACGTTCAATACGGTTGTTGACGTTCCAAACGGAACTGAAGCAGAGCTTCATGCGACGATGAAGTACCAAGTCGATCAGTACATCCCGGGTGCAATCGATGATACAAAGGTTGACTGGGCGCTACTTGGCCCATCATTGCGCGTACAGGATCAGCAAGAGGTTTTGATCGCAAGTGTCGCAAAAACGTATAGTGAAGAGCGTCTTGAGTTTATCGAAAACCTTGGCTTCAATGTTATCGCTGCAGAGCCAGACCCAGTGGCGATTATTCGCGCACTTGTACCACATGGAAACCAGGCGGCGTTATTGTTGCTCGACATGGGGGAGCAATCAACCGATATCGTTGTCGTATATGGCGATTCTCCACGATTGATCCGTACTATTCCGACGGGCTTATCAACGTTTATCAAGGCGGCGACTCAAAACCTGAATGTACAAGAAGATCAAGCCCGTCAGTTCATCCTCAAGTTTGGTCTTGCGTCCGACCGACTCGATGGCCAGGTATTGCATGCTCTTGAACTAACTCTCGACGGATTTTCTGCTGAAATAGTTAAGTCCATCAAGTTTTTCCAGACACGCTATCCAAGCATCGCAATTAGTGCACAAATGCTCAGTGGCTTCGCGGCTACTGTGCCACTCCTTGATCGTTATATTGCAACCAAGACAGGTGTTCCTGCTTCGGTGGCTGCGCCGTGGCAAGGGATTAACGTTCCGCAAAGTGCGCAGGCTCAGCTGGGTCCTGTGGCCAATGAATTTGCAACCGCAATTGGTCTTGCGAAGAGGATGGACGCATGATTCAGATCAATCTCATTCCCGATATCAAGCGCGAATATCTCCATGCGCGCAAAATGCGTGATTTCGCTATATCTATTTCCGTGATTGTGAGCCTCTTGGCTATACTGGCTGTCGTTATCATGGCGCTCATTCTTGGATCTCAGGCAATTCGCGAGTCACTCGCCGACAATGCGATTAAAGATGAGTATGCTAGCTTGTCGGGCGTCGAAGATCTAAATGATATGGTGACGATCCAAAATCAACTGAGCTTGATTTCGAGTCAGCATCAAAACAAATCGATGAACTCGAGGTTGTTTAGCGTTCTGCAAGCTATTAATCCACCCGCCCCAAATGATGTGCAGTTCAATTCGGTGACTCTTGATCCCGAAGAATCTACGCTCGTCTTCGAGGGCATTGCGAGCGCAGGCTATAACGCTGTTGAGACCCTATCTAAGACGATAGAAAATACTACGATTGAGTACATGGTTTCTGGTAGTGATACGGTTGAGACGGCTGAATTTGCGAGTGATGTTGTCGTCGGTGAAACAAGCTATGGGCTCGACTCGAATAACCAGCGAGTACTGCGTTTCAAGATGACGGTTACCTACACCGATGATCTATTTACGAACAGAATTCAATCAGTAGTGGTTAAGGCACCCGACAACAGTATTGATGTAACAGATTCCAAACTCCGTGTACCGAGTAGTTTGTTCAGTGCGCCAGCCGCCGATGAAGGAGGTAATTAGCCATGGATAAGCAAGCAGCAGTACGAAAAAAGCAGAAAATCCAGGATTCAAATCGTGCAATGTTCTTGTGGGTTGCAGGCGCGTCGGTCGTCGTAGGATTTGCGGCAGTCGCTTGTTGGTTCTTGTGGCAGCAAACCGATTTTAAGCTCAAAGTCATTGCGGAAAAAGAAAGTACCGCGAACATCCTCCGGGCGAATAACAAAGCTATCGGCACGCTTCGTGATGACATACGTGTTCTTCAGACGAACTCGGCTCTCGCTGCAGCGCAGACGGCGGACGATGAGAATGCCGTTCAGGTTGTGCTAGATGCTCTGCCTGCGGACGCGAATTCTCTTGCACTCGGTGCGTCGCTTCAGAAGAAGCTCCTGGCTGGTATTGCTGGTCTTGAGGTAGACAGCCTGACGGTTGACCCTGTCGATGGTACGATTGATACATCGAACCAGATCTCATTCACGCTCACTGTAAGCTCAGGTGATGCGAACGATCTGCAGGAGTTACTGTCACGCTTCGAACACTCAATTCGCGTGATAGATATCGACAACATGAAAGTCGATCGTTCATCTGAAGGCTATACGCTTTCATTGACGGCTCACGCCTATTACGAGCCAGCCAAGAACATTGAATTAACGGACAAGAAGGTGACGCAATGAAACGAACCGATGTCGCGATGATTATTTTGATTGCTTCTGTCTCAGTCATGATTGCCTTTTTCGTGGCAAACTCTCTGCCGTTTCTCAAGGTCGACACAACTGGTGCTACGGTCAAGACGATTGAAGCAATACCTGATGGCATTAGCGATGCTGACCAGCCAGATCCCGCTGTGTTTAACGACCAGGCGATTAACCCAACGGTCAAGACAGTAATTGGAAAAAGTAATTAGCCTGGGAGGGTAGATATGCCACTACTCACCGATGATATCCAAGAGAAGCTACTCGAGCTCTTAACTAATGAGGGCCTTCTTGCATCAGATGATCTTGCCGCGGCGAGACAAGAGGCTCAGACTCAAAAAAAGCCGTTATTCTCAGTACTTTCTGACGGCGACATTGTCAATGACGAGTTGCTCGTGCATGCGATCGCACATATCTCTGGTGTACCATACGTCAATCTTACGACGAGTATTATTGATCAGACGATACTACAGTTAGTTCCTTCTGATATTGCTGAGCGCTTTATGGCGGTTCCACTTGCAGAGGTGGAAAATCGTCTAGCGGTTGCTATGCTCGATGCCAATAACGTCCAAGCCGTTGACTACCTCTCGAGTCGCATCGAGCGTCCTCTCAAGGTGTTTATGGCATCAGAGGCTAGCATTCGTCATGTACTCGACCAGTATAAGACTGATCTTTCGAGCGTAGATATCGCCGCTAAGGCGACTCAAGATGAAGCAAATATTGAGGCGGCTGGGGATATTAAGACGATTTCTCAGGACTCGCCGATTAGTCGTGCACTGAATACAATTCTTGAATACGCTGTTAAGGCGCGCGCTAGCGACATCCATATTGAACCCCTCGAAAAGGCACTCAAGATTCGCTGCCGTATCGACGGCGTGCTTCGTGAGATCATGCAGCTGCCAAAATCCATTGAACCTGCACTCGTGAGTCGTATTAAGATTTTGTCTGAGCTCAAAATTGACGAACACCGCATCCCTCAAGACGGTCAGTTCGCAGTTAAGGTCGTTGATAAGGAAGTTGACCTGCGTATCGCCATCAGTCCTGTCGTGTGGGGCGAGCAAGTGGTCATCCGTCTGCTCGACAAGAGTGGTAACACGTTCAATCTCGAGGACATGGGCTATGCGGGGCGTGCACTGCGTGCGATTCGCAAGGGTGTGAAACGACCAAACGGGATGGTGCTGACTTCCGGCCCAACGGGTAGCGGTAAGTCGACAAGTCTCTATGCCCTGATCAAAGAGGTCAAAGATGAGTCGGTAAACATCGTGACGCTCGAGGACCCAGTTGAGTACAAGATGGATGGCGTTAACCAGATTCAAGTGAACGCAGAAGTTGGGCTGACATTCGCGAGCGGCCTGCGTAGTATTCTTCGTCAAGACCCGAACATTATCATGGTGGGAGAGATTCGTGACGCCGAGACTGCCAACCTCGGTGTTCAGGCTGCGCTGACGGGACACTTGGTGTTCTCGACACTCCACACCAATTCGGCTGCCGGCGTTTTGCCGCGTTTGCTCGACATGAATATTGAGCCATTCTTGATCGCTAGTACTGTGAATACGATCATTGGTCAACGTTTGGTGCGCCGTATTGGCAAGCAGCGTGAGGCTTATTGGTCGAGTCCACTCGAGACACAAACGATTCTTGCAACGGTCGGGCATCTCCTGCCGAAAACAAAAGAGGAGGTTGCTCAAGTATCGGCCGACCTTGGCTACAAAGACTTGCCACTGGCGGGTCAAAGCGCTTATACTTTAGTTAAGGGGCGTGACACCCCAGCAACACCGCATGGATATTCTGGACGTGCAGGATTATACGAGGTGATGGATGTCTCCGAAGAGATTCAAGCACTCATCACGCAGCGTGCAACGAGTGCAGAGATTCAGCGCAAGGCGGTTGAGCAAGGTATGATCACTATGCGTCAGGATGGGTATCTCAAGGCACTGACAGGGGTCACGACATTAGAAGAAGTAAATCGCGTAACATCGGATATATAGCAGGGAGGGGCGATGCAGAATCAAAATTTGAGAATCGAGGTACTACTCGAAGAGGTCATCAAAAAAAGAGCCTCTGACTTGCACATCCAAGTTGGGCTACCTCCAATGCTTCGTATTGATGGTGGGCTCATCCCTGTTCAGGGCACGGCGCCGCTCGATGAGGCGAGTGTTGAAGCGCTCGTATTTGCCATTCTTGACCAAGAACAGCAGCAAATTCTTATGAAGGACAAGGAATTTGACTTCAGTTTCGCATTTGGCACGCTCGGTCGTTTCCGTGTCAACGCCTTTCATGAACGCGGTAACATCGCCGCAGCCCTGCGTCTGATTCCAAATGAAATCAAGTCAGCAGCAGAACTTGGCATGCCTTCTATTGTGAACAGTTTTGCCGACTACCCACGAGGGCTCGTGCTCATCACTGGTCCAACTGGTAGCGGTAAGTCGACGACGCTTGCTGCGCTTGTCGACAAGATCAATACCGAGAAATCGCACCACATCATCACAATCGAAGATCCGATCGAATTCACGCACAAATCCAAGAAGTCGGTCGTCGTCCAGCGTGAAGTTCACTATGACACCTATAGCTTCTCTGCGGCGCTGCGCTCAAGTCTGCGACAGGACCCAGATGTTGTCTTGATTGGTGAGATGCGTGACCTGGAGACGATTAGTGCGGCTATTACGATTGCCGAGACGGGACACTTGGTTTTCGCGACGCTTCACACCAACTCGGCTGCGCAGAGTATCGATCGTATGATCGACGTATTTCCACCGCACCAGCAGCCACAAGTTCGCTCGCAGCTTGCAAACATCCTTATGGGCATCTGTAGCCAGCGTCTCGTGCCATCTATCGGTGGTGGTCGTGTTGTTGCGGCAGAGGTCCTCATCGCAAACCCTGCAGTTCGCAATATCATTCGTGAAGGCAAGAGCCACCAGCTCGATGCTGTTATTCAGACGGGCGCCGACCAGGGTATGCAAACGATGGACCGCACGCTCGTGAACCTTGTTCAGAGTGGAACGATTACCTATGACAACGCGAGAGAATACGCCGTAGACCTTTCTGAATTTGAACGATTGATGCGGGGATAATAGAACGCTATGCGAAAATTTCATTACGAAGCGCGAGATCAGGCAACCAACAAAATCGTCAAATCGATTGTACAGGCGGAATCTGAACATGCAGCTGCCAAGACGCTGATTCAGCAAGGATTTACGCCACTGAATATCAAATCCGAAGAACAGAGCAAGAATTTCCTGGAAAAGCTAACGAGCCGTGTGTCGGGTAAGGATAAGATCATCTTTTTGCGCCAACTATCAACACTGATTGGTGCTGGATTGCCACTTGCGCAAAGCTTGCGCACTGTTTCCGAGCAGACGGAGAACAAAAAACTTCAGGAAATTGTGCAGGACATCTTGACTGAAGTTGAAGGCGGTAAGACACTCTCGAGCGCGTTCAGGAAGTATCCAGAGATATTCGATAACATCGTGGTCGCACTCGTGACTGCCGGTGAGGCATCGGGTACGCTCGATCAGGCGTTGAAACGTATTGCTGAGCAAAAAGAGAAGGATGCTGCCATGATGAGTAAGATTAAGGGGGCGCTGATCTATCCGGCGATCGTACTCTTGGTTATTGTGGGTGTCATGCTCTTTATGCTCCTCACGGTCGTTCCACAGGTAGAGGGGCTCTATGCCAACATGAATCAATCGCTGCCGTGGTTGACCGCGGTCATGATTGCAGTAGCGGCGTTTCTGATTAACTTTTGGTGGCTTGTGCTCGCAGGACTTGGCATTGGTGGGTATTTCTTCTCGCAGTACCTCAAGACAGACTCGGGTATCCGATTCGTGGACTCCATGAAGCTGAATGTTCCGCTGTTTAGTGGTATGTTCCGCAAGATGTACATGGCTCGATTCACACGAACGGGGCAGACGCTATTGTCGACAGGCGTTGCCATGCTCGACATGCTCAAGATTAGTGCCGAAGGTGTTAGCAACGTCATTATCGCCGAGGAAATTACTCGCGCCGCCGAAAAGGTGAAGGGCGGTAAGGCTCTATCGGTTGCGCTGGAAAAGGAAGAGTACATGCTCATCATGGTGCCGCAGATGATCAAGATTGGTGAGCAATCCGGCAAGATCGACGAGATGATGGGCAAGACGGCTCAGGTGTATGAAGATGAACTTGATGCCGAGATCAAAGGCCTGACGACTACCATCGAGCCGCTTCTGATGGTGGTCATGGCGGTATTCGTCGGTGGTATGGTGGGGGCGATTCTATTCCCGATCTATAGTCTCGTTAATAAAATCCACTAGACAGCATACCGATACAGAGGTATCATAGGCGTAAGCGTTATGCGCAAACATAGATAATGTTCATTAGAAAGGTGGGACATTTCATGAACACACGAATAGCAAACAAACGGGGCTTTACGCTCATCGAGGTTATCTTGGTGCTTGCGATCGCTGCCCTTATTTTCCTTATGGTATTTGTCGCACTTCCTGCACTTCAGGCGAGTCAGCGTGATACGGCGCGCAAGAATGACGCCAGTCTTGTGTCATCTGCTGTCACGAACTATACGAGTGCATACCGTAAGGCGATCTCGGACACCAGCCCAACTACCCAGGGTAACCTAAGGAAGTATGTTACTGATTTGAACCAATACAACGACTCGTCAAAAGTTGTCATTAAGGGTGATGGTAAAGATGCAAGTGCAACGACTGTGCCTGCCGCCGACGAGATCTGGGTCAACTATGCAGCTGCATGTAATGGGCCGGATGCAAAGAGTGGTAATAGCCGCCAAGCTACAGTGCGTATTGCGCTCGACAACGGCACGGCTTACTGCGTCGATGCATCATAGCTAGAGGTTACGAAGAATAACATCACATAAGCGCCCATAGAGGCGCTTATGTTTGCTATACTGGTGAGTATGATTGAAACATGGTTTTGGATAGTTGCTACGGCAGTCTTCGGTATGGTAGCGGGAAGTTTTGCGGGTGCTCAGGTGTGGCGCCTACGGTTTGCTCAATTGAAGTCCGACAAAGCAGAGAAGCGTGATTATGATACTCACGAGTACACAAAACTCAAGGTACTTGCGGTGCCGAAGGGTAAACGGGATCGTTCGCGATGTCTCCAGTGCGGCCATACCCTGGCTTGGCACGACCTAGTGCCGCTGCTGAGCTGGTTGTCGACTGCCGGGCGGTGCCGCTACTGTAAAAAGCGCATCGGGTGGTTTGAGCCGGTCATTGAACTAGCGACAATGCTGGTGTTCGTAGGCTCGTACCTACTATGGCCCTTTGAACACAATAGTTATTCACAATCATCCCTCTTGATTGTCTGGCTTCTCGCCCTGGTTCCATTCGCAATCGGCTTCGTGTACGACTTGAAGTGGTCATATTTGCCTGACATATCGTCTTATATTCTGATTGTTCTCGGTGCAGTGTACGCAAGTCTCGGCGTAGCCACTGGTTCATTTGCTATTGAGAGCGTACTGTACTCAGCTGCACTCTTTGCTGGCGTGTATGGGGCCTTGTATTACTTTTCGCTCTGGCGCTATGGTCCTGAAAAGACGTGGGTTGGCTTCGGCGATGTCAAGCTTAGTATTGCGCTTGGGCTTTTTCTCGCCGACTGGCAACTGTCGTTTCTTGCGATCTTCTTGGCGAATTTTATTGGGACACTTATCGTATTGCCGGGTCTAGTAACGGGTAGGTTGAATCGTAAGGCGCGAATTCCGTTTGGGCCACTGCTCATTATTGGCGCGATTTTAGCTCTACTGCTTGGCAGCTACATAATGAGTTGGTATCTGAGCCTTTTTTCTCTGTAGACTGAACGTGCTTATGATATAATTACACCTATGAAGAGCGTAGTATCTGATCGAGGGTTCACTATGATTGAAGTGCTGCTCTTTCTTTCTATCTCGGGCTTGATGATGGCTGGTGTTCTGGTGGGAATCGGTGACTCAATCAACCGCCAACGCTACACCGAAGCAACCACCTCGTTTTTGGATTACATGCAATCACAGTACAGCCTAGTGGACAATGTCCGCAATAATCGCCCTGATGATCGCGCCTGTACGACGAGTGGTATCGGTACGGGAAGTGATGGCGGCAGGGGCACGAGTAGCTGTATAGTTGTTGGTCGACTCATAGAGTCCATAAATGGGCAAAGCGTCCAGTCCAGGCCGGTATATGCCACTGTAGACGTGGAATCCGATGACCTGTCAGAGGCGGACTATCTTGACGCGCTGCGGCTCCAACCCGCTCCTGATGACCTCACGACAGATGATGGTAACTATGAACTTGCATGGCAAACAACGGTATACACCGATCCGGCGAATCCAGACGCATCTCGTCACTTCGCCCTCTTGATACTGCGCCTGCCAACAAATGGGTTAACTCGTACCTATGTGGCAACAAGTGTTACGGATATCTCGGATTTTTGGAAGAAATCTACGCTAACAGAAGTCAATCTGTGCGTTGAGCCGTCGGGCCTGATCGGACGTGCGCCCGCAACCGGTGTTCGCATTCTTGAGGGTGCGGCAAATTCAACGGGAGTACAGGCGATTGCCGCAGGGGATGGCTCATGCTGAAATTTCGACAGGCCGACACGCTTGTAGAGGTGATGGTGGGGTTCGCTGTGTTTACGGTTGTTGCCGTTGGAACGAGTGCGATCATGAACAGGGGTGTTTCAATGGTTGAGCGTAGTCTCGAGGTGACGTTGGTGCGTGAGCAAATCGATTCTCAGGCGGCATTACTGCGCTACGCGCGATCATCCGACCCGTCTGTGTGGGCACAGATACGTGCGGCTGCTGCGGCGACGACAAGTGTGCCAGATGTCGTGATGGATAGCTGCCCTAGTCAGGCACCGGCAGACTCATTCGCATTAAGTGTTAACCAAACAACCAACGCGCTCACGTTCTACGATTTGACATCTACACCCTCGCCGTATGAGCCGGCGTACGTGAACAGTGAGTTTGACACGGTTGCGCCTACGCCAAAATTTTATGGCATGTGGGTCATCCCTGTTGTAGCTAGCGTCGGATCGTCAACTGCAACGACGAATGCGTATGATATGCATATCGGAACTTGCTGGTACGCGCCTGGCTCTGATTTGCCAGTAACTCTCGGAACGATCGTGAGGATTTATGACACAAAGTAGACGACGAGGTTTCACGCTCGTAGAACTTAACTTGGCAATTGTCTTTGTAGCGTTACTGCTCATGGCGGTTGCAACTACAATCATAGCGGTATCACGTACATACCAGTATGGTGTTTCCCTGAAGACGGTCAACCAGCTCGGTCGCGAGGTGATCGACCAGATGAGGCGTGATATCTCAGCTTCGGATCCAGCACGTGCGGAATACTACTACACTGACCTCGGTTCAAATCGAGGAGTTGGACGGCTATGCCTTGGGTCTGTATCGTATGTGTTTAATTCAGCTGCATTGATTAATGCTGGCGGCTCATCACCAGTGAAAGACAGTACTAACAGAAATCGTATCATTGCGCTGGCACGTATTGATGACAAAGAGGGGCAATGGTGTCAGCGCGATGCGTCAGACAAATTTGCAAAGACGGCACTCGGTGCAGGTGACGTGTATACTGAGATGCTCCAGGACGATATAATCGCAATCGCAGTACATTCAATGGATATGACGACACTACTCGAGAGTGAAGGGGCGTATTCTGAGAAACTTGTGAACGTGTCGCTTGTGATTGGGACAAATGAGACACAGACAACTGATGGCGGTGTCTGTAAACCGCCAACGAGTGCCAGTGAGAACTTTAGCAATTGTGCAGTACGTGAATTTACAACCATAGTGCCGGTGATAGGAGGAAGCTAGATGAGGATGCGATGGTATTTCAGGGCGGGCAAGGTACAACGAGGAGCATCGGCAATCTTTGTCGTTGTTTTTGCCTCGCTGGTATTGTCGCTTATCGCCGTGAGCTTTGTCGGTCTGATGGTCCGCGAGCAGGCTAGGTCAACGGATGATGAACAGTCGCAGGGCGCGTATGATGCTGCCATGGCGGGAATCGAGGATGGAAAGCGCGTACTACTCGAATGCACCCAGGGGTCTGGCACCCAGAAGGATGCGGCATGTGCGGCTATTGATCCCGACAACCAAAAATGTACTACCGTCATCGACGCAGGGATAGCCGGTTCACCAGATGACAAAGAGGTTGCGGTCGTGTCGTCAGCCGGAAGCGCGAACGAGCTGAATCTCGCGTATACATGCGTTCTCGTCTCCCAGAATACGCCGGATTATCTGGGCACACTTGCTAGTTCGCCCGCAGGCGCTGACGCATCAGTAGTAATTCCGTTGCGCGCCACCGGTACGTTTAACACGGTAGATATCAATTGGTTCACGGAGAAGGACGCAACCGTCCCGCAGATACCTTCCGTTACCACCCCAGAACTACCTTCATTAACATCAGCGAACTGGCCGAGCAGCCAGCCTCCTGTCATGCGCGTGCAGATGATGCAGTTTGAAGATGATAAGCTATCTGAGGCAGATTTCGACAGCGGGGTATACGCCCATACGGTATATTTGTATCCTGCACAGGCTGCTTCCACCGCCGCTATTGATATCTCCGCGGCAGATCAGCGTCAAGCCGGTAACGCTAATCCAATCCTGGTCCTATGCACCAGCACCTATACGGTCAGTGGATATGCATGCCACGCCAGTATCGCTCTACCTACAGGACCTGGTATCACGGAAGGTGGTCGCATTGCGTATCTTCGCCTGACGGGCATTTACAATGGAGCGAACTATCAAGTAAAACTGCGCAACGGTGGTGCTGTCGTAAAGTTCAATGACGTTCAGTCGGAGATTGACGCGACGGGTCGTGCCAATGATTTATTCCGCCGCGTAAAAGTGCGAGTCGAGAAGGTGGCAACGCTGCCATACCCTCGTGCTACGGTTGATATTACCGGAAATCTCTGCAAGACGTTCTCAGTCGGCGCTGCCGCCAGCGACTACGTGAGCGGCTCCGGAAGCTGCAACCCTAATAATTAGCGATGTACTAATCTTCGCTGTGAAATTTCTCGTACACATCTTTGAGATGTTGGTCTGTTACGTGGGTATATACCTGCGTCGTACTGATGTCACTGTGACCGAGCATTGATTGAACACTACGAATGTCTGCGCCGTTCATGAGAAGGTCGGTTGCGTAGCTATGCCGCATTGTGTGAGGCGTGACATGCTTTGTGATACCGGCGAGGCGAGTGTACTTTTCTATCAATCGCTGAATACTGCGGGCGCTGAGGCGACGGAAGTTTCCTGAAGAATCCGTTGAGTTATTGCGACTGTAGTTGAGAAACAAGGCAGGTAAGCTATCGGTCCGCTGAGACACGTATTCGTCGATAACTCGCGCTGCTCGTGCACTTATGAAGATTGGTCGGTCTTTTTGACCCTTACCACGCACGGTGAACTCGCGTCGAGTCGTATTGATATGGTCTCGGTTGAGGTTGACGAGTTCTGATACGCGAAGGCCACTCGAAAAAAGCAATTCAATGATGGCATGATCCCTGAGGTTCTGAGGTGATCCATCATCGGGCACTGCGTCAATGAGGCGCATCACTTCGTCGTGTGTGAGAAACGTCACTTGCTTGCGATTTACTTTTGGTAACTCAACTTTTTCCGGGCTCAGGCTTGGTATGTCACGCTTCACGAGGTAGGTGAGAAACCCTCTGAGTGCGATGAGGTGGTAGCTTTGCGTGATGAGTGATAAATGCTCGCCGTTGTCATTTTGATAACGGTTTAGCCATAGTCGATATTTGCGTAGAACTTCCGATGTAATTTTTTCTACTTCGATATCACCGGCAAATTCAATGAGTCGCTCGAGGTAGTGGTTGTAGTTTGACGCAGTGACGCTCGCCCTGCCTCGCTCTACCTCGAGGTGTTCGACAAAATCTAAAATGAGTTCAGAGAGGTACATACTAGTAGTCTACTGCATTTTGCGACGTTCGGACATATGCGCTATAATCTATCTGAATTACTAAAAGGAGATATATGGCTAAACCTAATCTTGAACAGACACTAATCGTATTCAAGCCTGATGCTATGCAGCGCGGACTTGTTGGTGAGATTCTGACTCGCTTCGAGCGTGTTGGTCTTCGTATTGTTGGCACGAAGATGCTCGCACCAGACCAGGCTCACTATGAAACGCACTATGAAGGTATCGGAAAGCTGAAAACACGCGCTGGCGCACATATTTTTGATATAACCCTCGAAATGATGAGTGCTGGTCCTGTGATAGCCATGGTCCTCGAAGGTGTTGAGTCGGTTGCTCTTGTCCGTAAACTCGTTGGTACAACTGAGCCAAAATCTTCAGCACCTGGCACGATCCGTGGCGACTTTAGCCATATGAGCTACGGGTACGCAGATAACACTGGCAAGGGAATTCCGAACCTTATTCACGCTAGTGGTGATCCAGAAGAAGCAAAGCAGGAAATCCAGCACTGGTTTGCTGATAGTGAGCTATACGACTACGAGGCATTACACGAGAAATTCACTCGATAGCCTGTTTAGGCTCTACAAAAAAACGACTCATATGAGTCGTTTTTTTGGTACCCCGGGCAGGAGTCGAACCTGCAACCTTTTCCTTAGGACGGAATTGCTCTGTCCAGTTGAGCTACCGAGGCGTGGTCTACCCCTGTATTGTATCACGCGCGTGGTATACTGGTATCATGGAAAAACCTGATTTCGAAGGGCAGCGAGAAGGCGAAGAGCTCTTGTTTGTATTTCGGCGTCATATCATCGCGATGCGTAAAGGGTTCTACCTCTTGTTGATTCCTTTTGCTCTCTCGTCGATTCCGCCGCTCATCTGGCAGACTCGACTTGAGTTGTTCCTGTTGCCGATAGGGGGTCTGCTGCTTGGTATACTGCTGTTCTCTTATCATTACATCATGTGGTACTTCACGATCTATATTGTGAGCACTGAGCGGATTCGACAGGTCACGCAAAAGGGCTTTTTTGGCAAAGATGTCGTTGAGCTCAAGCTGTCAAAAATACAGAATATCAGCTATACTGTACCTGGTTTTACCGGTGAAATGTTTAAATTCGGCACCATAGTCATCCAGACATTTGTTGGCGATCTTGTTATTCATAAAGTCGAACATCCGGACAGTATATACAACAAGCTTCAGGACGCCGTCGAAAAGGCGAGTGCAAAAGAAGGGCGGGAAAAACATGAAGAAGATATCGATACCTAAGATCAAACGACGGTCCACACCCGATAAGCCGGTTCGCATTACGAATGAAACGGTTGCGGAGCATCGTGAGCGCATTATTGCTGGCGGACGTCGATTCAAATATCCACTGCAGTATGCTCGTCACAGACTAGTCATAAATGCTGTCATCATTACAACATTATCATTGATATTGCTCGTTGGACTCGGGTGGTGGCAGCTGTACTTCGCTCAGAATACCTCAACCTTTTTCTATCGTGTCACCCAGGTCCTGCCGTTGCCGGTTGGGTCAATAGATGGCAGTGACGTACGCTACAGCGATTATCTACTCTATTACCGACCGTCAGAGTATTACCTGAATAAGTACGACGAAATCAAGCCAGATAGCCAGGACGGGAAACTTCAGCTTGAATATAAGAAGCGGGACGCTATGGATCGTGCAATTGCGGACGCCTATGCGCGGAAAATCGCACGTGAGCAGGACATTACCGTTAGTGATGACGAAGTGACCGATGCGCTTGCTGCGCTCAAGAAAGCGGACAACGGTACATTGAGTGATGATGCTATTACATCGTCTGCGCAACAGGTATTCGGGATTACGCAGCAGGATATTCGTACTCAGTATCACAACAGCATCTTGCGCGGTAAGGTTGCCTTTGCTGTAGATGACACGGCTGCGGGTATTGTGAGCAATATCGAGCGGCAAGTTACTGTCAAGCAGTCTCTTAAGGATATTGCTGATAGCATAAACAAAGACGCGCCAAATACCGTCCAGTATGGTGTGTCGGGGCTTATTAGCCAATCAACGGTCTTTGACGGTGTCAATGTCGCTGATATTGCCTCGGCAGAGAAGGACACGATAACTGGGCCGATCAAAAGTATGACAAGCGATGGGTATCTATTCTTCAAGGTTCTTGCGACGAGCGACAATCAGGTGAACTTTGAATTTGTACATGTTCCTTTGAAGAAATTTGCGAACGCGTTACAGGCACTCAAAGACCAGAGTAAGCTTCGTGAATATATAAAAATCGACCCTGATCAGTACACTAATTAGGGTCAACAAAAAAAGTTTCAGAATCAATTCTGGCGCGCTCGACCGGATTCGAACCGGCGATCTCCTCCGTGACAGGGAGGCGTGATAGGCCGTCTTCACTACGAGCGCACGTGTATTGAGCCTGAAACTTATCCAATCATAGCATCTCAGCCGATTGATTGCAATCCGTTTTTTGGCTTGAACTTCGAAATTGTCTCGAGAAATGATATACTGATTGGGTGGCAGATGCCGCTGTAGCTCAGTTGGTAGAGCGGCGCTTTCGTAAAGCGTAGGTCACCGGTTCGAATCCGGTCAGCGGCTCCATAATCTTATATTCGAAATCTATGCAATACAAGCAACTCATCAATGACACTCTCAAGGATCGGCCGTACATCGCGACCATTATTGCCGTCATAATCGTTGCTCTTATCGGTATTGTTTTCGTTTCGTTCAATGTCGAGGCGCGCGACATTCAGGTTGCAACACGCTATTCATCGTTCGGAGATGCCAATTACTACAAAGATAAGTGGTATTCTCTCTATGAGTTTCCGCTATTGTTTGCGGCGATCGCTGTCGGCCATTCGATGTTGATGCTAAAATTTCGTGCCCTCGAGCGTCGTAATTTTGGCGTCCTGTTTGGGCTTGGCACGATTATTGTGCTGATTATTGGTATTGTGTACGCCATGAATATCATTAATCAGATTGCTTTTATTTGATTCTATGAGTTTGCATGATCTTGAACTACCCCTAAAGAAGCGAACGCCACTGTATAGGTTTTTCGAAATGGTGCCAGCATTCCTCAGTTACGGTATGCTGCTACTTATGGTCATATTGTCGCTTGTAAATCCGCTATGGGCGTCTATCTTCCTACTCTTACTGATTGTCACCATGATTACTAAGGCCGCTGGTATTGCTGCGCATTCTATATTTGGTGCTCTGCGATTACGACGAGCTCAGCGCATCAATTGGCACGATCGTCTATTACAGCTTCAAGATCCTGTGGCTGAGTACGAAAAACACCGCGGCGTGGTTTCAACAGGATACGATCATAAGGTTCATCTCGAGAATCTAGCGCGTATATGTGAGCATCCATCCGACTACCCAAAGCCAACAGACGTGTATCATCTTGTGCTCATCGCTGCATACAATGAGCCCTACGAGGTGATTCGGCCAACCATAGAGTCGCTCGTAGCATCGACATATGACAGCAAGCGCATGATTATTGTATTCGCCTATGAGGCTCGGGGTGGTCAAGGAATTGAAGATACCGTGCTGCGGCTCAAGCGAGAGTTTGGCAAAGATTTTTATGATTTTCTCCCCGTGAAGCATCCAGCAGGCCTACCCGGCGAGGTTGTAGGAAAGGGTCCGAATATTACCTATGCTGCCAAGGAGATTCTTCCGTGGCTCAAAACGCAGCCAATTGACGCCGAGAATGTAATTGTGACTACACTTGACTGTGACAATAAGCCACACCGAACGTACTTCGACTATCTGACGTACGAGTATATTGTTAGTGAAGATCGACAGAATATGTCATTTCAGCCGATTGCACTATACTTTGGTAATATTTGGGATGCGCCGGCTCCTATGCGCATCATTGCCATCGGTAACTCATTTTGGACGATTGTGAGCTCTGTGCGCCCACATACGTTGCGCAATTTTGCTGCGCACTCTCAGCCACTGGCCGCACTGCGGGCGATGGACTTCTGGAGTAAGCGTAGTATCGTTGAAGACGGACATCAGTACTGGAGAAGTTTCTTTTACTTCAGGGGAAAGTACGATGTGACACCGCTCTATGTACCGATATATCAGGACGCCGTGCTCGGAGAGACATTTCGCTCGACGCTGATTGCACAGTTTAAGCAGTTGCGTCGATGGGGGTACGGTGCCTCCGACGTGCCGTACGTGGCGGTGCGACTCTTTACTCGTCGTCGCGCTGCGCCATTTTGGTCGACGTTTGCTCGCTTTGTCCGTCTTGTCGATAGCCATGTCTCGCTTGCGACAGTCGCGCTGCTCATTGCGGTGGGCGCATGGATTCCACTGATTATTAACCCGGAGTCGGCATACAATATAACGGCTCACAATTTGCCGCATGTTGTCAGTACCCTGCAGAGAATTGCTATGTTTGGACTCGCGGTTACGATTATTTTGAGTATTGGCATGCTGCCGCCGCGCCCATCCCGACTCAAGCGCCATCGTACGATAGGCATGCTCCTTCAGTGGTTTTTGATGCCGGTGACGGCTATTCTGTACAATTCACTCGCATCTCTTACGGCCCAAACGTACCTCATGCTCGGGAAATACCTCGATACCTTTGACGTGACAGAAAAAACGACGCGAGACTAAAGCGTCTCTCGTCGTTGTTCTGATGGGTAAGCTAAATACTCGCAACGAGAAGCGAGTATTATTTTTCGGTGCGCTTATTGAGCTCGTCTTTGATTTCTTGGTATGACTGGTTGAGTTCAAATCGTAGTTCGAGGTCGGAGAGGGCAGAACTAGTGGTTTTGGTTGTCGTTTTCATTACGGTTCCATATTAGCATAAACACAATAAAAAGTCAATACTAGGGTGTGAGTGGTTATATATCATGGTATGCATAAACGGTTCAATATGGCTAAGTATTTCACGTGGAAAACTCGTGCGCTCCTGTGCGTAACTTTTGGTAAGTGAACGGTGTATTTTAAAAACCGGCTCCATAGCCGGTGTGCCTGTGTTTATTGAAGAATTCAAATTAAATTAAAAATTGACCGCAAGGGTCAATTTTTAATATTGGTGGGCGATATAGGATTCGAACCTATCACCTCCACAACGTCAATGTGGCGCTCTAGCCAAATGAGCTAATCACCCGTAGGGCTTATACATCATATCAAACAGAGACGATACTTGCAATCTCTCGAGGTGTTTTGTACTATAGCATCAGCAATGACGCGGCGTAACGAACCGTTGAGCACGTGGTAAGCGATCGCTGGCCCACGATAAATGCCAGGGGTAAGAGTAATAGCCAAGGTGGAACCGCCTGTACAAAGGCCCGAGGCACGCACGTTTTTGTACGTATGCGTGCTTTTTATATTTCTAAGAGGAGGTATTACTCTATGGACGAAGACAAACTAAAATCAATGCGACATAGCCTCGCGCACATTATGGCCCAGGCAGTTCAACACCTGTGGCCAGAGGCAAAATTTGGTGTTGGTCCGGCAATTGATAATGGATTTTACTATGATATTGATCTCGGCGATACGACGATTTCCGAATCAGATTTCAAGAAAATCGAAAAAGAGATGCGATCAATCATCAATAAAGACTACGAGTTCACGCATCGCGATGTTGCAATTGACGAGGCGCTGGCGTGGGCTGAAGAGACCAGCCAGCCATACAAGACTGAACTCCTTAATGATCTGAAGCGCTCAGGCACAACAGTGGCGCGAGAGCTCGACGGCGAATTGCTCGGCACAGCAACGGACGGAGAGAGCGCTGTAGAGACGGTATCATTATATTCCCAGGGTGACTACACAGACCTTTGTCGTGGCGGGCACCTTTCTCGCACTGGTGAGGTTGGCGCATTCAAGCTAATGCGTGTAGCTGGTGCGTACTGGCGCGGCAATGAAAATAACCCACAAATGCAGCGTCTCTACGGCGTAGCTTTTGCGACAAAGGAAGAGCTTGATGCGCACTTGCAGATGCTCGAAGAGGCAAAAAAGCGTGATCACCGCAAGTTAGGCAAGGATCTGGATCTCTATACGACATCGAATCTCGTTGGCGTTGGGCTGCCAATGTTTACTCCTCGGGGCACTATCCTGCGCGATGTGTTATCGGGTTACTCTAATCAGCTTCGAATGGCGCATGGCTTTCAAAAAGTGTGGACACCACACATCACCAAGAAAGATCTGTATGAGGCTTCTGGTCACTGGGCAAAGTTTGGCGACGAACTATTCCTCGTCAAGAGCCAGGAGACGAGTGATGAGATGGCGCTCAAACCGATGAATTGTCCGCACCATACGCAAATATTTGCTTCACAGCCACGTAGCTACAAGAATATGCCTGTGCGTTTTCTTGAGACAACTACCGATTACCGTGACGAGAAGACGGGTGAGCTCGGTGGGCTAAACCGAGTTCGTTCGCTGACGCAGGACGATAGCCATGTATTTTGTCGAACAGACCAAATCGAAGCAGAGATTGAGGGTTTGATGACAGCAGCACGTACACTCTACGCTACTATCGATATGCCACTCAAGGTTCGATTGAGCTATCGCGATGATGGTGACGGCTATCTCGGTGATATCGAGCTATGGAAGAGTGCTCAGCAGCAGCTCAAGTCTGCCGTTGAAGCGAGCGGATTGTCATACTTCGAGCAAGAAGGCGAAGCGGCATTCTATGGTCCGAAGATCGACTTTATGGCAACGGATGCGATCGGTCGCGAACACCAAGTTGCGACAGTCCAGCTTGATTTTGTTCAGCCGGATCGATTTGGGCTCGAATATACTGACACCGAAGGAAATGCTGTGCGTCCGGTTATGATTCACTGCGCACTACTCGGTTCAATTGAGCGATTCCTGAGTGTATTCATCGAGCACACGAGTGGCTGGTTTCCATTCTGGGCAGCGCCTGAGCAGGTAAGAATCCTTACTATCAACGACACTGTATTGGAATACGTTGAAGAAATAACAACGATTATTTCTGACACAGTGCTCATGTCTCCGCTCAGGTATAATGAAGTCAGATATACAACAGATGTCAGGAATGAATCGCTCGGCAAGAAGATACGAGAGGCGACCTCTATGAAGATTCCAATCCAGCTCATCGTAGGTCCACAGGATAAGGAATCTCGACAAGTCAGTGTGCGAACACAATCCGGTGAGACGAAAGTGGCCTTGGCTGATCTTGCCGAGTATCTAAAAAAATGTAGTTTATGAAACAACATACAATAGCGATTGATATTGATGACGTTTTGGCTGACTTTGCCAAGGGCTTTGTTGTATTTAGCAACGATCGATGGGGGACGCACCTGACAATTGATGACTATGACGAGCACTGGGCTAAGATCTGGCAGGTTGATAATGCGACGGTCGAAGCTCGTTCGAACGAGCTTCATGGGAGTGGGATGATTCGCGATCTGTCGAGTCGTGATGATGCGCGGCATGTCCTCGAGGGCTTAAGCACTCGGTATCATTTGATTGTCATTACGTCTCGACGTAGTCAGTTGCGTGACGATACGCTTGACTGGCTCAGTCAACATTACCCGATGATAGATACGAGTAATGTCACATTTGCCGGCTTTTGGGATGGGACAATTACTGATGAATCGGTAAAACGAACTAAAGCTGACATCGCAAAGGGACTTGGCGCTGACTATCTAATCGATGATCAGCTCAAGCACTGCCTGGCGGCATCCGCCGCAGGTATCGAGTCTATATTATTTGGAGATTACAGCTGGAACCAAATTGGCGCAAATGAGATGCCCGATAATATGCGGCGTCTGTCGTCTTGGAGTGAAGTGGATGAGTATTTTGCCCAGCGACCCTAAGGCTTCATTTCGCCAGGCGATTGAGCAGCTGATGGCTCTTGTTCCTGCTGGTCAGGTAACTACGTACGGTGATCTCGCAGCACTTGCTGGACATCCGCACGCGAGTAGGATCGTTGGTGGAATTGCTCATTATGGTAACCCCGAGTTGCCTTGGCATCGCTTGGTGAACCGCGCAGGCGGATTAGCTACTGGGTATTATGGAGGGAGGTCTCTGCAGGCCGAGCATCTCCAGGCAGAGGGTGTTCTCTGTGAAGGTGGCAGGGTTGTGGGATTTGAGGAGCTGCGATGGAAGCCACTAAGCCGATAATTGTAATCGTTGGCCCAACAGCGAGCGGCAAGACGGCGCTTGCCATTGAGATTGCCAGGCGACATGGAGGCGAGGTAATCTGTGCGGATTCTCGAACGGTATTTAGAGGTATGGATATAGGGACGGCGAAGCCAACATTGGCGGAGCGAGACGGAGTTCCACACTGGGGCCTAGACTTGACGGAGCCTGGTGAGAGATTTACGGCGGCGGCGTTCAAGCAGTACACTCTCCAAAAGATCAAAGAGATACGTGCGAGGGGCAAGATACCGGTCATTGCTGGAGGCACTGGGCTGTATGTAGACGGTGTCATATTTGACTATCGCTACCCATCTGAGCCGTCCGATGAGGATCGTGCGCGGTTTGAGTCGATGAGCACGGAGGAGCTGTACCGGTATTGTATCGATACCGGTATTGAGTTGCCACTCAACGACAAGAATAGAAGGCATTTGTTGCACGCGGCCTATGGCCTAGATACGACTGTCGACCGTAGGACGTCTGTTTCCGATGAGTACAAGGTGTTTGGCGTCGCGGTCCCAAAGCAGACATTGTTGAACCGAATTGAAGTTCGCTCCGAACACATGTTTGAAGATGGAGTTGTCGATGAAGCAAAACGATTGGGCGAAAAGTATGGGTGGGATAGTGAAGCAATGACGGGGAATATCTATCCGTTGGTTAGGCGATATCTTGGAGGCGAAGTAACTGAGGCGGATGTGATCAGTACATTTCAGGCCAGAGATTGGCAGTTGGCCAAACGACAGATGACGTGGTTTCGGAGAAACCCGTTCATAGCCTGGGGATCTGTCCAGGATATACTCTCTCGGGTCGACCAGTTGTTCACTAGTGAACAATAATATGCTACGATGGTGGAAAGATGGGAAAGAAAGAAGTGACCACTATTGATGGACTGTTTGGCTCTAAAACGCGAGTCAAGCTACTGCATCTATTCTTGAATAACCCTGGTAAGTCTTTTTATGTCCGCGAGATCACACGTCTTATTGATGAGCAGATCAATTCTGTGCGGCGCGAACTCTCCAACCTATTAACGGTAGGAGTTATCACGAGCAACACCGCAGACAACAAGCTGTTCTATGAAATTAACCAGAGGTATGATTTTTATCTGCCATTTAGGGCTATATTTGCGGGTGAAATCATTGACGCGAAGCAGCAAAAGACCCACGCATCCCAAAAAGTCCAAGGTGGCACTGTTGCGGACGAAGAGCCATGGTATGCTGACGTCCGAGGGATCGCTGGCATACGTGTTGCGATCGCCGCAGGGGCGTTGACTCGCGGGTCTGCGAGTAAGGTTGATCTATTGCTTGTAGGATCAGTGGGCGCGTCTAAGGTTCAAGCCGTGGTCGCAAAGATCGAAGCTCATGCAGGTCGGCCAATCAACTTCACGACGCTGACATACGATGAGTTTTATTATCGTATGAGTGTTCGTGATCGTTTCGTGAGTGAACTACTCGCCAATAAACACACAGTGCTTATTGATACAGATAAAATTATCAACGCTGAATCAAGATAAAACAGAAGGAGTCGGAATGCTTGATGTAGAATACAAGGGCGGAAATAGTGTACTTATAACCACAAAAGAAAAGCAGTTGTTGCTGGATCCAAACGTAGAGCTTATCGGTCTCAAGAGGTCAAAAGTAACGAATGCTGTTTTTTTGGCAACTGAAGAGCGATTTATGCTACCGAAGAGTGAAGATATAGTCCAGCTTGAGGGTCCTGGTGAGTACGAGGTAGGACCTTTCGCTATCAGAGGTGCTGCTGCACAGCGTCATATCGATACAGATAAAGATGCAAAAAAATCAACAGTTTACCACATCGATGTCAACGGTATTCGACTTGCTGTGATCGGGAATGTTGACCCGAAGCTTACGGAAGAGCAGCTTGAGGCAATTGGCGTAACGGATGTTTTGATTTTGCCGGTTGGCGGAAACGGCTATACACTCGATGCCAAAAGTGCTGCACGTATCGTCGCTCAGGTAGAACCAAAAATTGTCGTACCTGTCCATTATGCAGACGACGCGGTATCATATGAAGTATCTCAGGATTCAGTCGATGCTTTTGTGTCTGAGCTTGGAGCGCCTGTCGAGCATGATTCTAAGCTCAAGCTCAAGGCCACAGCCTCGCTGCCAGCAGCTCTGACTGTGTATGTCTTGTCTCGAAGCTAGGTAGGCGCGGTCTTCTGTCCGCCAATTTTGCTTCACAACAATAAAACACCCTGGATCGTCAGGGTGTTTTATTGTTGTGAGTGCGAGCGTTAGTTTGCTTGAGCAGATTTTACACCTGTTGCCAGGATGCCTTTTTTCTTGAGCGTACGAATCGCTTGAGTAGAAAGGGTCATGGTGACTTTCTGTCCATCAACAGTGAAGGTCTTCTTTTGCAAGTTCGGCTTGAACACGCGCTTTGTGCGACGCAAAGAGAAGCTCACGTTGTGGCCGTATTGCTTGCCTTTGCCGGTAAGTTCACATCGAGATGCCATAATTATTAGTTCCACTTAGTTTTTTACAATCAGGAATAAGTATACGCCAAAGTCGGCCTCTAGTCAAGATAGTGTATACTAACAATACATATGGAAATTAATAGTGTCACTTACATCATCACAGTACTAAGCGTCATCCTGCTTTCGATGACACTGCATGAGGCAATGCACGGATTCATTGCGTACTTTCTCGGTGATGATACGGCAAAAGCCCAGGGTCGCTTAACACTTAATCCTATTAAGCATATCGATCCGTTTCTAACTATCTTACTCCCCGTAATTCTGGCGTTAACGGGAGCGCCGATCTTTGGAGGGGCTAAGCCAGTGCCATTTAACCCGAATAGGGTGCGGTACGGAGAATGGGGTGCGGCACTTGTTGCTCTTGCCGGTCCGCTAACGAACCTCTTCCTGGCGTTCATTACGTTTGGCGTCTATGTTCTCTTGAGTCATAGTGGATCCTCTTTGAGCCCCATCTTCTATGTCGCTACAATAGTAAATCTCGGTTTCTTTGTCTTCAATATGATCCCCGTACCCCCCCTGGATGGGTCGCGTGTTCTTTATGCACTCGCTCCGGACGGTGTACGTACCGCCATGGAGGCGATCGAGCGAAGGGGACTCATCTTTATATTTATAATCGTTATCTTTGCGAGCTCTTTTATCGGTACATTTATGCTTGCAGCTATGAATATATTTCTCAACATATTTTCAGCTATCTACGGTTTTTAGCCCAGTCTGAGTGCTATAATAGAGTCGGCCCTCACTGCGGCGTAATGATTTTCCTAACATCATTGACTACGGAATTTCAACACTCCTATCTCCGTGGAGATAGGATGAGAAGATCCACCTTGCAATTGCGCGGGGAATGTCAAGCGTCGTAGTGTCGGGCTTTTTTGTTTGAAGATTTGATATAATACGGAATGTAGTATGCTAGACGATCGCTGGTCCCTTAGGAGACAAGAGGAAAGTCCGGGCAGTGTAGAGTAGGACAGTCGCTAACGGCGACCGGGGGTGACCCTAGGGAAAGTGCCACAGAAACGGTACCGCCTATCTATGATAGGTAAGGGTGAAAGGAGTAGTGTAAGAGACTACAGCAACGTATGGTGACATACGGAGAAGGTAAACCCTGTCTACTGCAAGGAGGTCTGCACAAAAAGGCTACTCGTCTGCAGGCCGATATCCGCTCGAGCGTTGCGGCAACGCATCGCCTAGATAGATGATCGTTACTGACTATAGGTTAGACAGAACCCGGCTTATCGGTGTACTACATCAAAAAAACCACTTCGAATGAAGTGGTTTTTTAGTGTAGTTAAGAAAGACTACTTGGTGACTGCTTTGACGACAGCAGCGAACGCTTCTGGTTCACTCACGGCCATTTCAGCGAGTACCTTGCGATCGAGCTCGATGCTTGACTGTTTGATTCCAGCGATCAACTTGCCGTAAGTGGTACCGTTTTCGCGTGCAGCAGCGTTGATACGGGTGATCCAGAGACCACGGATATCGCGCTTGCGGTTGCGACGGTCACGGTAGGCGTATTGAAGAGCACGGATGACACCTTGCTTCGCAAGACGGAAGCTACGGGTGCGGTTGTGCTGCATGCCTTTAGCGGCCTTCAGTATCTTTTTGTGCTTCGCTCGGGCGGTTACTCCACGTTTGACTCGCATTACTTAACTCCTAGTGCTCGCTTAATGTTCTTCGCAACGTTACCAGTTACGAGCGCTGGTGTGTTGATGGTGCGCTTACGCGACTTACTCTTCTTCGAAAGCATGTGGTTGCCGAATGCACGCTCGCGAATGACCTTGCCGGTGCTTGTAAGCTTGACTCGTTTGGCGGTGGCCTTGTGGGTCTTCATCTTAGGCATGATTATTTGCTCCTTACGGTGATACTCAGATTGCGTCCTGCCATCTGAGGTTTTTGTTCGACTACTGCGTCGTCTTCGAGGGCGGCAACAATGCGATCGATTAACGTGTAACCAAGTTCCTTGTGTGCCATCTCACGTCCACGATAGAAGATGAGAATTTTTACCTTGTGACCTTCAGAGAGAAATTCGCGAATCTTGCGTAGTTTAATCTCTAGGTCGCCAGAGCCAATCTTGAGGCCGAAGCGCATTTGCTTCAGCTCGCTCTGCTTGTTACTTTGGCGGTTTTTCTTCTGCTGCTTCATCTGCTGATACTGGTACTTGCCCCAGTCGATAACTTTAGCCACAGGTGGGTTGGCGTCTGGAGAAATTTCTACCAGATCTACGCCAGCCTCTTCGGCAACCTTGAGCGCCTCGGTTCTCGACATTATGCCAAGTTGTTCACCATCAGCCCCGACGACACGCAGCTCACGAGCACGAATTGCTTCGTTCGTTCGAATTGATCGGTTGATCTGAATTCTCCTTCTCTCGCTATACAGTAGTGTGTAATGGGTTGATATTTACCGATCAATTATACCAAAGATACTGCCTCGAGGCAACAGGGGGGTAGCTAGCGATACTGCAGTGCTTCCGCTACATGTTTTGGTAGGATTGCGTCTGATGCGTCAAGGTCGGCAATCGTCCGGGCAATCTTGAGCGTTTTAAATGTTGATCGTGCACTGAGCTGAAGTTTTTCGGCCGCCGAAAGTAGCAACGCCTGAGCCTCGGGTGTTTGATGTGCGTGCAACTGGAGCATCCTATTCGATAGATTGCTGTTGTATTTTGAGCTACTACCGTATCTGTTACGTTGTGCGTCTAGGGCTACTTCTATCTGTTTCATCGCATCCAGGTGTTGTTCTTTCGACTCATTGTCATGATTCATGAGAGCTGCATGGGGTACGCGTTTCACTGGCAGCTTCATGTCGATACGATCAAGAAACGGTCCTGATAGCCGCTGTTGATAGCTCAGAATTTGCGAGCTGCTACAGGTACACTGCTTTAGTTCATCGCCGAAATGACCGCACGGGCAAGGGTTCATGGTGGCAACAAGCATAAAATCTGCGGGATATTGAGCTCTTCCTTGCGCCCTCGTAACGGTGACGGTTCTGTCTTCCAATGGCTGTCGTAATGATTCGAGGGTTGCACGTGGATACTCTGGGATCTCGTCGAGAAATAACACTCCCATGTGCGCTAAGCTTACCTCTCCTGGCTTCGGGTGTGTTCCTCCACCAATAAGTGCTGTTCGGCTCGCTGTATGGTGGGGTGTGCGAAATGGACGAGCGGTAATACTGCCGTCGATGAGTTCCCCTGCAAGACTGTGAATTTTTGTGACAGCCAGCTTCTCATCGGCGCTCATTGCTGGCAACAGTGATGCCAGAACACGACCAAGCATTGTCTTGCCGGCTCCGGGAGGGCCACTAAAGAGGATGTTGTGTCGGCCTGCTGCAGCAATAATAAGTGCCCGTTTTGCTTGATCTTGGCCGCGAATTTCATCAAGGAGCGGGCCTTCGTATTGTTGGGTTTGATGAGCGCTCGTTTCTTGGGTGGTGCTTGGCTCGATGGCCGCTTCTTTTTTGAGATGCAAAAATAGCTGCTTGAGGCTATCGATACCGATAATTGTAATATCAGTAACGAGTAGGGCTTGCGCTACATTCTCCCTTGGGAGGTAGACCGTACTAAAGCCCGAGCTTCGTGCTGTTTCTGCGATAGTGATAGCGCCTGAAATCGGACGAAGGGCGCCGTCGAGCGCAAGCTCACCGGCAAAAACGGCTCCAGACACCTCTTGTTGGCGCAGCTGACCGCTACTAACCGCTACGGCAAGCGCAATCGGCAAGTCGAAGTGGGTGCCATCTTTGGGTAGCTCAGCAGGCGCTAGGTTGATCGTTAGGTGACTTGCAGGGAAATCAAGCAGGGAATTGCTAATGGCGCTCCTGACGCGCTCTCTGGCTTCGTCGATTGATTTGTTAGCGAGGCCGACGATACGAAAATTGGGAAGTCCGCGGGTGGCGTCGCTCTCAACTTCAACGATGCGACCATCGAAGCCAACTGGAGCGACAGATACCACCTTTGCAACCATCCCCATATACTACTAGTAAAGCACGCTAGTGCTTATCTGTAAACTATGGTATAATTTACTTGTATTTTTGGGGCTGATATAGCTTTCGACAATTGGAATTTAACAGGATGTTCTGCGGATCGAATTTGCACGACACGCATACAATAACTGCAAACACATTTGCAAGCAAAGTTAAGGGTGCCTTCGCTAGCCTTGCTAGCCTCCGCACACCTGCCTTTGCGCCAATTGCTGCCTAGGCACGCAATCATCTCAATCGACCAGGCGACATAGTCGTACGAGGTGTCATATTTATGTCGCTCACCAGTGAGCTGGAGAGCAGCAGCACACAGGGACATTGCACTGTCTAACGCTTCGCAATTTTTTGTTTGATTTCATCGATCGCGATTGCGTTATAAAGCATTTAAAACAAACTATGTCTGTAGACGAACATCATGTTACCAGTTGGACCCGGGGGCAGTACCCGGCAGCTCCACCAACGAAAAATCCCGAGTGTAATGCTCGGGATTTTTCGTTGGTGGGAAGGTGTCCCCAGAAACGAAAACAACCACCTGCGAGTAGTGGTCGTTTTCAGTGGAGTTGTTTTGCAAAGATTTTTGTTTTTGGCCTTCGAACACTTTTTTTATTCGAAGCTACCCCCATAATATGTCGTAAAAGAGCTTATGTCAATAAGATTTTCAAAAAATAATTCGGTAAAAAATACTACGCATGTGTGTATATATTTTGGTCAAAATATGTTTCCAGATGGTGGCCGAAAATAGCTCCAACTCGTCATGCTTATTTAGTGCTACTATGCATGCTGAGCACACTAGGATATTTTTAAGCGATGTAATTTTGACGAGCAGATTGTCTAGACAGCACGTACGAGCAATATGTTTTGTTCTTACGGCTAGTCACGTTCGCTCTCATCGGACGCGCAGCGAATATGTCTTCTGCACTATTGTGATCTACCGAAAGAGCGATGGTATGGTGTGCATGGTTGAACGCAGCAGGTGTGTGGCGCGACCATTCACGAACGCACGTGCTTTCAATCATGATCTCGTCTCACGTCATGAGCCTTGCTGTGATTCAATAGTTTTGTGCCGGGCGGCCGTGTGCGAGCAGAGATGTCTGTTACTGTGGCCCAGTATGTTTGAGTACTGGCTATGGCTGTAACTCGTTTATAGCCTTGGTTGCCGAACCTATATTTGGGCGAGGCTGTGTGCTCAGGGTGTTTTATCGGCCTCGAACGAAATAGCGGCAAGAATATTTCTTACATCGAAGACATATACACAACGTAGCAATATGTGCATCTTTACAGATAAGAATAAAGCATATTTGTGTTCAATATTAATTATTTACAACGTTTTTTCTGGCGTAAATATTGACTAACTATTCTGCTCGTGCTAGGATGAGTTTAGCTTTTGACAAAAACAAAAAAGCAAAAAACCTTAACAATCTGGATCAGGAACTTGACGGACAGTAGGTAACGTCAATGAGCATCGAGCGTTTTGAAATTGTATTCCGCAAGGAATCACGCACCTTTGCTTTATGCATCAATATTGATGTTGCCTATGCTCCGCCAAAATTTTGCGGATGACGTGCAGATGTCTCTTGTCTGTACATCTTCCGCAAAATAACGCGTTCGAGCGCATGTAGGGAGTACCTACGTGTCTGGTTAAACCTTGCTATCAGTCCAATCGATAGTAGAGCAACTACCAGACACGTGTGTGGAAACTTACGTATGATCTATGCTCCGAGTTTCGGAGCGGTCAATCTTGCCTTGAGCGGTCCTTGCAGGCGCACCCAATTACACTTTTAGGTGGTCGCGCTTACTAAAATTGCAATGCTCCGCTCGGGCTCTCATGGTGTATCATGAGATTATGCTTGCTAAATTTCTGGTGATTGTTGGTAGTTTGTCCGCGGTAACACTTTTCGTAGTACTGCAATTAACCACACCAGCTTCCATACACCCGGTAGGATTACTGGGTGTTTTTATTTTGATTTATGCAGTTTCGACAGTTCTCTCTACGGCTGTTGTGTACGTAGGCTCGCGAATTCTGGGCAGGCTACTTGTCATGCTGAGAGCGACTCGTCGCGCACAGACGAGTACAACGGTTCAGCGGTCGTATCTATACGGAACGGTGCTTGCATTTGCGCCAGTCGTCATGATCGGGATGAAGTCTGTCAGCAGTCTCGGGTTCGTAGATGTGCTGCTTGTCATCGCGTTTGAAGTGATTGGATGCTTTTATCTTTGGCGCAGGCAGTAGTCTATGCCTATTAAATGTGATTATGGTTGTGCTATAATTTAACAGATATGGAACCACGACAAGTTTCGCCCGAAAATAGTTCAGCACAGACCGAATATGCATCTCAGGATGCACCTGCCATGGAGCGCCAGAATTTTGTCGAGTCTGGTCGCAATGAACAGGCCGAGAGACGTCTAGGTCAACAGGTGGAAATTGCTGCACAACGGCCAGTTGCGCCAAGTGGTGGCACTGTTTTGCCAGCTCCTGTTGCGCAGGATGATGCGACCGTCGTGTCTCAACCTCAGACGACTGATGATATGCCCTTGGTAGCTGCAGACGATGATTTGATAGAAAAAGAGTGGGTGGACAAAACTAAGCGAGTTCTGGCTGAAACGAAGGATGATCCATACAGACGTGAGCAAGAAGTCAAAAAGCTGCAGATTGATTATGTTAAGAAGCGATACGGAAAAGTAATCGGCGCTCCTGCCGAGAGTGACTGGAACAGCTAGCGGTAATGACGGGGATACTAATAGTTGTTTTTATTGCATCGGTCATTATCGTGACAGGTGTTAGTATGTGGGCAATTGCCGTTCGTGGTTCGCTCCGTGAGTCGAAAAATTATGAGCGTGGGCTCAAGATGATTCCGCTCAAAATCCATCTTCCTCCGGCCAGCGAAGATATCAACAAGGAATCCGCAAGTGGACGTGATCAGCGAGACCTGACGGAAGAGGTGATATCTCAAGCTCAGTCAATGTATAACATTATTTCTAGTACTTCCATGCGAGGCTTCAAGACGAAGCTTTATGGGCAGCGACACATATCATTTGAGATCGTGGCACGCGACGGTCTCGTGCATTATTACACCGTAGTCCCAATTGCGCTTTTGGAGGTTGTGCGTCAGGCAATTGCGGCCGCATATCCGACAGCGCGTTTAGAAGAGGTAGAAGAGCACACTGTGTTTAGCAAAGTCGGTAAGATTAGCGGCACTATCGGCGGTGAGTTCACGCTCAAGAAAAACTCATCTCTGCCAATTTTAACCTACCTTGACTCTAAACGAGATGCTTCTCGAACGCTATTGAACGCATTGTCAGCGGCGGGCCGTGAAGATGGAGTTGGCGTTCAGTTTCTCGTACGACCTGCGCAACCGAGCTGGGTAAGTCAGGCACACAAGCGTGTCGAGAAAATGAAAAAGAACCGTGCTCAGGGGCATAGCGCATCAAGCAGTGGTCTTTCGTTCGGGGGATCGTTGCGTGATCTTATTGAAGCACCATGGAAACCGCCTGAGACAAAAAACGAAAAGCATGATGAAGCAAAGATGATCGACACGCAGCTCACAGCCGCCGAACAGCATGAGATTGAAGCGATCGAAGAGAAGACGAGATACCCAGGGTTCGAGGTGCTCGTGCGCGTTGTTGTGTCGTCGAACACGTCCACTCGGTCACAGGCATTGCTACAAAATATCATTGCTGCATTCTCGTTGTTCGACTCGGCTAGTTTTAACGGCTTCAAGTTTAACTTGTCTAAAGACATTGACTCGTTGGTGACCAGCTTCATCTTCCGGTTCTTCCCGCAAAAAGTGAATACAAACATCCTAAACAGTGTAGAACTTGCAACAATTTTCCACTTGCCAGACCAGAAGAGTATTCCGACGTCACAAGTACAACGACAGATGTCGAAACAGGTCGATGGTCCAACAGAGGTTATGGATAAGGGTCTTCTGATTGGCTACAACGAATTCCGCGGCGTCAAGAAACCGATACGCATCTCTGACGTAGATAGGCGTCGTCATATTCACATCATTGGTCAGACTGGTGTTGGTAAGTCGGTACTGCTCGAAAACTTGGCATTTCAAGACATGATGGACGGACGTGGCTTTGCATTTGTCGACCCACATGGTGACTCTGTCGAGGCGCTATTGAGCAAGGTGCCGAAAGAACGTGTTGAAGACGTGATTTACTTTAACCCGAGCGACATGGACAACCCAGTTGGTCTCAATATGTTCGAATTCGATCATCCTGACCAGAAAGACTTCTTGGTGCAAGAGGCGATTGGTATGCTCTATGGCTTGTATGACCCAGGTCATACGGGCATTGTCGGCCCGCGCTTGGAGCATATCTTCCGTAACGCTGCACTCCTTCTTATGGCGGACCCACAGGGCGGTACGTTTATTGATATCCCGAAGGTCCTGATTGATCCTGAGTTTATGAAATCGAAGCTCAAATATGTGACAGATCAGCAAGTCATCGATTTCTGGACGAAAGAGTTTCCTGCGTCGCAGCGCTCAAATGAAGCGGGCGAGGTGATCAGCTGGGTCGTATCTAAGTTTGGTCCGTTCATTAGTAACGATTCGATGCGCAACATCATTGGGCAGACGAAGAGTGGATTCAGCATTCCTCATATCATGGATAATAAGAAAATCTTGCTCGTCAACCTATCCAAGGGAAAAATGGGAGAGCTTAACTCTAAATTGCTTGGTATCATCTTTGTGATGAAGTTTAATGCCGCAGCGATGGCTCGAGCGAATATCCCGGAAGATCAGCGCGATGACTTTACGCTCTATGTCGACGAGTTCCAGAACTTCGCAACTGATAGTTTCAGCACCATTCTCTCTGAGGCGCGAAAATATCGCTTGAGCCTCGTGCTTGGTAATCAGTTCATGACTCAGCTCAAAGAAGAGATCCGTGAGGCGATTATCGGTAACGTCGGTACGTCTATAACCGGTCGCATCGGTATCACCGATGCCGAGATTATGATGAAGCGATACACGCCTGTCTTTGACGCCGAAGACCTAACAAAACTGCCGAATTATCAATACGTAAGTGTTGCTCAGATACATGGGGTGCCATCTGCGCCGTTCAGCATGAGTGGCGTCCCGCCAATGGGGCACTCCAACCAGCAGCTAAGTGACGCTCTCAAGCGACTATCCGCTGCGAAGTATGCTCGTCCGCGCGCTGAAGTCGAAAAAGAGATATTTGGCCGTCTCGCACCTTCGAAAACCGACGCCCCTCAGCTAGGTGCCGAGGGCGCTGCAAAGCCAAAATCAGGCTCGTCGTTCCTCGACGAATGGCTCGCAAAACGAAAGCAAATGGGTGGAGGCTCGCGCCCACCAGCTGTATCCCTCGCGCCATCGAAGCCGATGCCAAGCCCCGTGCCAGACCCAGACTCGGCCCAATTGACGGCAATGCAGACGGTACGGCCGGCAGACACCAATGGTAGTACTAACGTCGATACTATCCCGATTCAGGCACCTCGGCAACAACCGGTAAGCCAGCAGATCGTGATGACGCCCGAACAGCAGCTTTCGCAGCAGCCAATTCAGCCTATTGAAGCACAGGCAGCGCCTGCGCCAAAAGACCGTCTACACCTACGTGGCGCAGACAAGAATGACGACGAAGAAGTGCACTTCAAGCTTCACTAGGGATCAAGTGTCGCAATGCTATGATCGCTTGCCAGTGATCATGAGTCGTATAAAATCGAATACAACACCGATAATCCAGCCGGCTGCAAAAGTAGCAATCGACTCACTGCCGGATAGTGGGTAGCCATAATGACGCGCTATGAGGTACACGGCAAGGCTGACAATGAATGCAGACACGCCGCCTGCGAGCAAGGCATTTGGACGGGCGATCGTACCACCGACAGCCTCGCTGGTCTTTTCAACGACGGGATTGTGTATGGTCTTGCTGAACGCACGACTCGATGGACTTAGGTGACTCCGGACATCGTCCATGACGGTCTCATAGGCGCGTGCGCGGTCCTGTTTGCTTGGAAGATGGTTGTGGTGAGGTTGCTTTTCGCGCGTTGATGCGTGTGACTCCTTTTTGAGCTCATGGGCGTGTTCGAGTGCTTCCCTGGATGCATCTTCTGCATCGGTACGCTTCTCAGATGATTTCCTCTCGAGCTTTTCATGGATTCGCTCAGCCGCGGCTTCTTGAATCTCTAAACGTTCACGTTCGCTAAGACCTTCGCGCCTGTCTGGTATAGTCGATTGTTTTTCTTGATTCATATTCCCGCCTTGTCATCCATATTACGTAGTTTATTGTCTATAATGTGCCGACGTTGAGATCGCGACGAACGAGGCGCACTTCTTTGCTCATCTGTCGTGATCGTGCGTAGAAGTAGACAACGATACTCATCAGGAGTCCACCGAAGATGATGTTTTCTGTTGGACCAGTGTGAGGAAGCTCAGACGCAGTTGACTCGATGACCTTTGATGCAGGGCAGCTTACCTCGATAGATGTACTCGTGCCATAGGTATTGAGAAGGTTGCAGTCATAGGAGCTCTGGTTACTCGTACCTCGTGCACCGGCTGGAATTGTACTGGCGAGTTGAACGGTGAAGAGGCGTGACTGACTTTCTCCAGGTTTTAGATCGACTGATGGCCAGGTAAGTGTTTTTGTATCTTTGTCGTAGATGCCACCGCCATCATCAATAATCGTTGCGTATTCGAGTACATCGCTAAGCTGCTCTTTGAAGTCTGCCGTAGCTACGATGCTGCCGACATTTTGAGCAGTTATAGTGTAACGGATGCGATCGCTCGCTTGAGCAACAAGTTTCGTAGCGTCTCCATTTGATTGCGTAAGGTTGAGCGCAGATTTAGATTTGGCTACATCAGCAACACAGTCTGACGCGTCCGCGGAGTACTTTTTCGGGTCGAAGTCATTGCGGGATATGACAACGATTGCGCCCGAGCCGAGATCACATACCTGGATGTCGTCACATTGAGTGAGATCTTGCGTATGTATCGATGCATCGAGCTGAGTCTTGCGGATGGTGATAACGGCATTCGTCGATGTATCACAGACTTGGACTTTGACACAGTCGTCAGGATTCGATGAGTAAGTACCGTCAACAAAGGCGCTCTTCTTGATGGTTACCATCTTGTCAGTACTTAGATCGCAGACGGTAATCGTTTTCTCTGGAACTTCGACGGTTGCATCGTCGCAGTCGTCTGGGTTAGTTCCTGGAATTGAGCCTGTCTCTATGCAGGCGATATTCTTGATGAGTGTTTGGCCAGGTTCGGCAAGCGTTGTCGCTTTTGCTGAGATAGTAAAGGACTGTGACGCACCAGGGGCAAGACTCGCTACGGTGTATGTCCACCTGTTATTCGCTAGTACGCCTGTGCTCGCGCTGATGAACTCTATGCCGGTTGGAGCGCTGTCCGATATAACGTTCTGTTGCAGTGTCGTACCGCCGGTGTTTTTGACGGTTATTTTGTAGGTAAACGGTGTGTCTAGCTCTACGCTGATGTTTTTTTGATCGTTTACAGTTTTGGTGATCTCTACACCGGGGCTTGCAACCGCAAAGCTTGCTTGGCAGTTTGCGCTTGTGACATTACCAACACTTGTCGAGACGGTACTTGTGACGGTGTACGCACCGGGTGAGAGTGAGATAGATGGGCTTGTGTAGTCGGTAAGGTTCGAGGAATATGACTTTGTCATGAGTGTGCCATTGCTATCTTTGATAGCAAAGCTGTAGTTATTGACTGTTGCGCCGTAAGCGGTCTTGGTGATGACGTGGAAGCGTCGCTGCGTGTCGGATTCTTTGATTACTGTCGTATTTTCGCACAGTGCGACAGGGCTTGGTGACGGTGGTGCCGGTGGCTGAGGGGGGAGACTGACAGTAACAAGGTTGCCACAGGCGTATACAAGCGCAAACCAACCAAGCTTTGCTGATTGTCCGACCATAACCTTGACGTTCAGATTACCCCAGAGGGCTGCTGGTCGTGCATATACGGTGGTTGTGTTGGTTTTTGTGTCGTCAAGATAGATTGTGTACGGACGTTCACCCTTGGCGTAGCCGAACTGCTCACCGTGGCCCCATGTGTAATACTTCGGATTTGTCGACGTGTAGCGGATGTATTGGTTCTCTTTGGCGGCGGCAATCTCGGCGCGCGTCAAACCAAGAGAAGTCAGGATTGTCTGTAGGTTATTGACGTTCTTGTCGAAGTACGACAAGTATTGAGACTTTGAGCTGATGCCGCCATAGATGAGGTCGTGCGAGCTTGCGGCGTTTGCCGCCTCCGGTGGTGCAAACACGATGAACGATTGCACGACAAGTGCCAGTGCGGTGAAGATGAGGCCGAGACGACGAGTCGCCTCCTCCTTTTTGAGGCGTTTCGCATAAAAACCTAATTGACCGACCAAGGCCGGACTGAATGATACGCTTGAAACTAGTTTTCGGAACATTCTTGTTACCGCTTCACCTTTTTATTTTTCTCTTAAGAGCTCACCTCTCTGAATCAATATTAGCATAACAAATATGTTCAGGACAAGTACTTGAGCGAACAATTTTTGTGCGGTATACTAGACATATTGTAAACAGTGTGACAGAAAGTTGAAGAGAGGGAAAATGGCCAAACAAAAAGCCGATGGTTCGTATGACTCGTCTCAGATTCAGGTGCTAGAAGGTCTCGAGCCAGTACGCAAACGACCAGGTATGTATATCGGAAGCACCGGATATGACGGCGTACACCATCTCATTAAGGAAATTGCAGACAACTCTGTCGACGAAGCCATTGCCGGCTTTGCTTCGCGTGTCGATGTTATTTTGCTCGAAGATGGTGGCGTTACTGTTATCGACGATGGACGTGGTATTCCAGTCGATAAACACGCAAAGACGGGCTTGAGCACACTCGAGACAGTTCTGACCGTGCTTCACGCCGGCGGTAAATTCGGTGGCGGTGGATATAAAGTCTCGTCCGGTCTTCACGGTGTGGGATCAAGTGTCGTGAACGCACTCTCAACTAAGCTTATCGCGGAGGTTGTTAAAAATGGTGACCTGTATCGCATTGAGTTCGCCCAGGGAGCGACCGTAACCTCGCTAAAGAAAGTGGGCAAAACGGATCGGCCAACCGGCACGACAATTACATTCTATCCAGACCCAACTATCTTTAAGGAGACAGTCACATTCGACTATAAATGGGTCGTTAACTACCTGCGTCATCAGGCGTACTTGACGAAAGGTATTCACACGACGGTTGTTGACCAGCGAACAGGTGAGCGCCAGGCGTTCTACTTCGAAGGTGGCATCAAGAGCTATGTAAAAAACCTAAACATCGGTAAGGATGTTGTTTCTGAAGACATTTTTTATGTCGAGAAGCAGGTTGAGGATAGCGGTATCGAGGTCGCGCTGCAGTACAACGATACGTTTGTTGAAATGGTGAAGCCATTTGCGAATAACGTTCTGACGCCGGACGGCGGAACTCATCTTGTTGGATTTCGTGCGGCCCTCACGCGTGTCATTAATGATTACGCGCGCAAGAATAGTCTTCTTAAGGAGAAGGAAGAGAATCTTACGGGTGACGATATTCGTGAAGGTTTGACAGCTGTCATCCTCGTGAAGTTGCCGGACCCTCAGTTTGAAGGTCAGACCAAAAATAAGCTCGGTAACCCTGAAGTCCGTCGGTACGTCGAACAGGTGATGAACGAGTACTTCGCATACTACCTCGAAGAAAACCCTGATGTTGCGAAAAAGGTTGTCGGTAAGGCAATTTTGGCTGCTCGCGCTCGAAAGGCGGCTCGCGCTGCACGTGATAACGTCCTTCGCAAGGGCGCACTCGACGGCATGGGACTTCCGGGAAAACTCTGGGACTGCTCAAGCAAGAGCCCGGCTGATAGTGAGATTTACATCGTAGAGGGTAACTCTGCTGCCGGCTCTGCTAAGGAGGGCCGCGACAGTAAGACACAGGCCATCCTGCCACTTCGTGGTAAGGTCTTGAATACGGAACGTGCTCGCCTCGATAAGATGTTTGCGAACAAAGAAATTGTTGCCATGATTCAGGCGTTCGGTGTCGGTATTGGCGAGAGCTTCGACATCAGCGGACTTCGCTACCACAAGATTGTCATCATGACTGACGCCGATGTTGACGGTAGCCACATCGCAACTCTGCTTCTTACCTTCTTCTTCCGCTATATGCGTGAAATTGTTGAGGGCGGGTACGTCTACCTAGCGATGCCTCCGCTCTACAGTATTAACAGGGGCCAAAATAAGACCTATGTTTATAACGAAGATGAGCTTAACGGTGAGCTAGACAAGCTGATTGCAGAGCGACGCAAGCGCGGTACGGCGATAGATGAAGCTGAAGACAAGGTGAAGCAGGCTGGCGTTACGATCTCGCGCTTCAAGGGTCTTGGTGAAATGGACGCCGACCAACTATGGGAGACAACTATGAACCCCGAGGGCCGCGTTTTAACGCAGGTTCGCGTCGATGATGCGGAGCAGGCAGATGCAATCTTTACCAAACTAATGGGTGATGACGTCAGTATGCGTCGAAGCTTCATCCAGGCGCGTGCCAAAGAAGCTGACCTAGAGGAGCTGGACGTATAATTATGGAAGATAAAAATGTACCTATTGAACCTACTGAAGATGCACAGAGTGAAGTAGAGATTGTCGAGACTCCGGGTGTCGAGCGGCGCCGACTTGAATCGGTGATGGAAGACAACTTCTTCCGCTACTCAATGAGCGTTATCATCGACCGGGCGCTCCCTGACGTTCGCGATGGACTGAAACCAGTTCACCGACGTATTTTGTACTCAATGGAGGCAAATGGTTGGCGTAGCGGTGGTAAATTCGTGAAAAGTGCCCGTGTGGTCGGTGACGTTATTGGTAAGTATCACCCACATGGCGACACTTCAATCTACGACTCTATGGTGCGCCTAGCGCAGCCGTGGTCACTTCGTATGCCACTAGTGAATGGCCAGGGTAACTTCGGCTCTATGGACGGCGATGAAGCTGCTGCTTATCGATACACCGAGGCTAAGATGACGCGTATCGCTGAGGAGATGTTGGTTGATATCAACAAAGATACAATCGATTTCCGCGATAACTTTGATGGCTCTGAACGTGAACCTTCAGTGCTGCCGGCAAAAATTCCGAACTTACTCCTGAACGGTCAGATCGGTATCGCTGTCGGTATGGCAACGAATATTCCGCCGCACAACCTCGGTGAACTCGTAGACGCAACCGTGTCGTTGATTGATAACCCCGAGGCGACTGTCGATGATTTACTGAAGCACGTAAAGGGTCCTGATTTCCCAACGGGCGCTATCATCTATGGTGGTGAATCGATGCGCCAAGCGTACCTGACTGGCCGTGGAAGTGTTATGGTGCGTGCGGTTGCTACGATCGAAGAGACCAAGAAGGGTCGTCATCAGATCGTCGTGACTGAGATTCCATATGGCGTCAATAAGGCAAGCCTGATTGAAAAGATTGGTGAACTTCACAAAGAAAAGCGCATCGCACTCTCTGACCTCCGTGACGAAAGCTCCCGCGGTAAGGTGCGGATCGTTATCGAACTCAAGAAGGACTCGTACCCAAAGAAGGTCCTGAACCAGCTCTACAAACTGACAGCATTGCAGTCGAGCTTCAACTTCAATATGCTCGCACTTGTCGATGGTATCCAGCCACGTATTCTCGGTCTCAAAGATATGCTCGAAGAGTTCGTTAAGCACCGCCAGAGTGTTGTGCGTCGCCGTACCGAATTCGAACTGCGCAAGGCCCGCGAACGCGCACACATCCTTGAAGGTCTCAAAATTGCCTTGGACCATATCGATGAAGTCATCAAGCTGATTCGTGGCAGTAAAGATTACGATACTGCGCTCAAGGGGTTGATGGAGAAGTTCGCGCTCTCTGAGATCCAGGGCCGCGCTATCCTTGCGATGCAACTTCGCAAGCTGACTGGGCTTGATCGTCAGGAAATTGAGAATGAACTCAATGAATTGCTCGCACTCATTAAGCAACTGGAAGAGATCCTCGCTGATCAGCAAAAAATCCTCGACATCATCAAGGCTGAATTGATCGAGATGAAAGAGAAGTATGGCGATGAGCGTCGTAGCCAGATGATCAACCACGAGCTCGGCAAGTTCTCGGACGAAGAGCTTATTCCTGAAGAGGAAAGTGTCGTTCTGCTCACGCAGGAGAACTACATCAAGCGTACCTCGATCAACGACTACCGTCGTCAGAACCGTGGCGGCAAGGGCAAGCGTGGTATGACCACCAAGGAAGAGGATCTGATCGCGCAACTCGTACCGGCAAATACGCATGACTGGCTATTGTTCTTCACGAACCTTGGCCGTGTCTTCCGATTGCGTGCGTACGAAGTACCCGCAGCAAGCTTGGCTGCGAAGGGTGTTGCTGCAGTGAACCTTTTGCAGTTGCAGCCTGAAGAGAAGATTACCTCTATCATCGGTCGTCCAAAAGACGCCAATGACGATGGCTATCTCTTCATGGCGACCACCAAGGGAACGGTCAAAAAGACCCCACTCAAGGACTATACGAATATCCGAACAAACGGTTTGATCGCCATCAATCTTGATGATGGTGACGAGCTGCGTTGGATCAAGCAGACCTCTGGTAGTAATGACATCATCATCTCTACGTCAGCAGGTCAGGCAGTGCGCTTCAACGAAACAGACGCTCGCCCTATGGGACGTGCGGCTCGAGGTGTTCGTGGTGTTCGCTTGCGACCAAATGACTGGGTTGTCGGTATGGATGTCATCTGTAGTGAAGAGCAGACCCTCCTTGTGATCAGCGAAAAGGGCTTCGGTAAACGAACCAAGGCAAGCAACTTCCCGAGTCATAAGCGCGGTGGTGTTGGTATCAAGGCTGCTGTCGTGACGGCAAAGACGGGCCCAATCATCTCTGTGCAGACGCTTGACGATGATATGGCAGAAGCAATTCTGATCTCGCAAAATGGCCAAACAATTCGCCTTGGGCTTAATGATATCAAGCTTCTCGGTCGTACGACGCAAGGCGTGACTATCATGCGGCTTGGTGCGGGTGACTCGGTTACCTCCATCGGTCTGATGCGCGAGCAAGAGAAAGAAGAGGGGGAAGAGTAGTATGAGTCTTTCGCCCTACCTGCTAGCAATCATCGCCAGCTGGGTGGTTGCACAAGGACTCAAATACATCATTGTTGCTCTCAAAAACCGCAACTTTGATCACCTTCGTCAGCTGTACTTGTCTGGGAATATGCCGAGCGCACACTCGGCAAGTACGGTTGCCCTCATGACGCTCGTTGGACTCCGTGATGGAACTGACTCTGTCGTATTTGCAATAGCAGCGTTGTTCGCTGCTATTGTCATGTATGACGCAATTATGGTCCGTCGATCTGTCGGCGAACAGGGAATTGCGATCGAAACACTCATCAAGCTTGCCAAGAACAAAGCACTCGTCGTCCCGCGCGCCGCCAAGGGGCACACCCCTTTGGAAGTCCTTGTTGGCGCGCTTGTTGGAGTGGCCGTAGGGTGTATTGTATTTTTCGCTACGAATTAGTTCGCTGGATTGCTTGACGCGGTCAGCAAACTAGAGTAGGATTAGTAACAGTCTGTCGCACACAGCGGCCAAAATTGCGAGAAATAAGGAGGAAGCTCCTGCTCACATGTATTTTTGAAAAGACTAGAAGTTTAACAATTAGGTTGTGCAATTAATCATCGTCAGTCTATTTTGAGTAGACGTTTCCGATTCGTCGGAAACACTTTATGGAAACAAGTACTATCACTTCAGTGATGTAGTTAACAACCATATTTTTTATGGAGAGTTTGATCCTGGCTCAGGATGAACGCTGGCGGCGTGCCTAACACATGCAAGTCGAACGGTAACAGGTCTAGTTTACTAGATGCTGACGAGTGGCGGACGGCTGAGTAACACGTGGGAACGTGCCCCAAAGTGAGGGATAAGCACCGGAAACGGTGTCTAATACCGCATATTATCTTCGGATCAAAGCATTTATGCGCTTTGGGAGCGGCCCGCGTCGGATTAGGTTGTTGGTGAGGTAATGGCTCACCAAGCCGACGATCCGTAACTGGTCTTAGAGGATGATCAGTCAGACTGGAACTGAGACACGGTCCAGACTCCTACGGGAGGCAGCAGTGAGGAATCTTCCACAATGGGGGCAACCCTGATGGAGCAACGCCGCGTGCAGGATGAAGGCCTTCGGGTTGTAAACTGCTTTTATAAGTGAAGAATATGACGGTAACTTATGAATAAGGATCGGCTAACTACGTGCCAGCAGCCGCGGTCATACGTAGGATCCGAGCGTTATCCGGAGTGACTGGGCGTAAAGAGTTGCGTAGGCGGTTAGTAAAGCGAATAGTGAAATCTGGTGGCTCAACCATCAACCCATTGTTCGAACTCACTAACTCGAGAGTAGTAGAGGTAACTGGAATTTCTTGTGTAGGAGTGAAATCCGTAGATATAAGAAGGAACACCAATGGCGTAGGCAGGTTACTGGACTATTTCTGACGCTAAGGCACGAAAGCGTGGGGAGCGAACCGGATTAGATACCCGGGTAGTCCACGCCGTAAACGATGGATACTAGCTGTAGGAGGTATCGACCCCTTCTGTAGCGAAGCTAACGCGTTAAGTATCCCGCCTGTGGAGTACGGCCGCAAGGCTAAAACATAAAGGAATTGACGGGGACCCGCACAAGCGGTGGATCGTGTTCTTTAATTCGATGATAAACGGAGAACCTTACCAGGACTTGACATCCTTGGAATTTCTGCGAAAGCAGTTAGTGCCTTTTGGAACCAAGTGACAGGTGATGCATGGCCGTCGTCAGCTCGTGTCGTGAGATGTTTGGTTAAGTCCATCAACGAGCGCAACCCTTATGAATAGTTGGATTTTTCTATTCAGACTGCCCCGGCAACGGGGAGGAAGGAGGGGATGATGTCAGGTCAGTATTTCCCTTACGTCCTGGGCTAGAAACACGATACAATGGCTAGTACAATGCGCAGCGAAACCGCGAGGTGGAGCAAATCGCATCAAAGCTAGTCCCAGTTCGGATTGGAGGCTGAAACTCGCCTCCATGAAGTCGGAATCGCTAGTAATCGCAAATCAGCAAGTTGCGGTGAATACGTTCCCGGGTCTTGTACACACCGCCCGTCAAACCATGAAAGTGACCAACACCCGAAGTCCGATTCGTCGGCCTAAGGTGGGGGGCATGATTGGGGTTAAGTCGTAACAAGGTATCCGTACCGGAAGGTGCGGCTGACTCAGAAATGATCAGTTGAGCTAGGTCGGTCTCGTAAATATGCTGAGCTTACATATTTATACACCCTTCGGGGCGAGACAAAAGTTCACTTTGACGATAAATCGACGAAGCGATGAGGACATTGCACAACCTAATTGTTAAAATCTGAAAAACACCCCATTTGGGGTGTTTTTCATTGCGTTTACTACTTGTCAGAAAGGGCGATGTACGCTAAAATACTCTGAGTTAATCATTTAACAAATTATTTGGGGATATAGCTCAGTTGGCTAGAGCACCTGCTTTGCAAGCAGGGGGTCCAGGGTTCGAGTCCCTGTATCTCCACCAAATATTTGTGCCTCACGTGCTGGGACGCAAATATTTGGAGTCATCTCCCTGTGTCTCCCAGGCGCACCTTACAACCTATGGGGTGAGTCGGGCTTTTGTCCGAACCACTCCACCAATACTGTATGGGGCTATAGCTCAGTTGGTTAGAGCGCGTCACTGATAATGACGAGGCCGGCGGTTCAAGTCCATCTAGCCCCACCATACACATAGGGGCGCTTAGCTCAGTTGGCTAGAGCATCTCGTTTACACCGAGAGGGTCGGGGGTTCGAGCCCCTCAGCGCCCACCATAATAGAAAATACCCGAGAGGGTGTTTTTTTGTTTGCTGCGCACAGATAGTTGGTATAATCGCATACTATGGATATTTACCACATCGCCTTATTTTGCGCTGCTGCCATTGTTGGCGTGTATGGATACGTTCACTACGGACGCGAGATACCAAAAAAGACATTGCGTCCTCGTGCGGCGACATGGCTTATATGGGGTATTTTGAGTACGGTTGTTGCTATCATTCAGCTTGAGCATGGCGCTGGGCTTGGGGTAGTTGGCACAGTTCTTGGGGCGGTGTCGGGATACGTTCTTGCTGGCATGGCTTGGCTCTACGGACATCGACGCATCCATGAAGCTGATATCGCGAGTATCACGCTAGCTGTCCTGACATTTGTGATGTGGGGGATGTTTGGCGATCGGGTGGCGGTTGTTGCTGCATCGCTGATCTATCTAGTGGGGTTTGCGCCGACAATTGTGCGGGCTACCAAAGCTCCGCGCCACGAGCGCATCACTCCGTTTGCGACGGCTCTTTTCAAGCATGCGGCTAGTTTTATGTTACTTGGCAGCATGAGCGTAGAGACGGTTGCATTTCCATTGGTGCTCGCGTCGGCAAATGGCCTGTTCGTTATTTTCTTGCTACTGCGTCGCTAGGCCATCGCAGGAACAGGGGTAAGAGTAGATTTTTGTACGAAGTGCGAAAATACTATTGACGCTCGTACCACCGTTTGATACACTTATCTTCAGTTAAGCGAATGTTCATTTGGGAACCTCTGGCAGTTTTGGTGAATCTGATCCGAATGCGAGAGGATTTTTTATCGCCAAAATTACAACGAAAGCCGCTAGACAAGCGCCAAAGTCTGGTGGTAGAATAGACTTTAGTCTAAAAATTTTGGAGCGCAGAAACGATCACACAACATGAAGGGTGTGGTGGAAATGTGCGCCTCAAAATTGAGACGGCACGCAATTTAACAATTTGTGATGTAAGAAAATTTTTGTAAGATTGACGGCAAGTAAGTGGTTTATACCAATTACTAGTTAAGTCAATGCATAAAAAGGTACTCAAGGGCACAGTAGTGGATGCCTAGACGTATATCACCGATGAAGGACGTGGAAGACTGCGATAAGCTTCGGGTAGCTGTCAACAAGCTATTATCCGGAGATCTCCGAATGGGGAAACCTAGCATGAGTAATGTCATGTTGTCTCTATCTGAATACATAGGATAGTTGAACGGGAACCAACTGAACTGAAACATCTTAGTAGGTTGAGGAAAAGAAAGTAAATAACGATGGCGGGAGTAGTGGCGAGCGAAACCGTTAGAGCCCAAACCTTACATGCTTCATTCTGTTTACAGAGTGATAAGTTGATAGACGAATGCATGTGAAGGGGTTGTGATATAACACGAGACCAAGCCAGAGCACTTAACTTCGGTTGAGGAATCTGGTTTGCGACCAGCAACTATCATTGACTGGATAAAGTAAGAAATTTGCATTGTTAGCAGAATAGTTTGAATGACTAGCCAAAGGGCGTGAAAGCCGTGTATGCGAAAACTTTGCAGACTTTATACGTGTTTTATCGAGTAGGGCGGGGCACGAGAAACCCTGTCTGAATCTGGCTGGACCACCAGCCAAGGCTAAATATGATATGCGATCGATAGTGAACTAGTACAGCGATGGAAAGGTGAAAAGAACCCCGGGAGGGGAGTGAAAAAGATCCTGAAACTCTGTGCCTACAAGGAGTCGGAGCCGGCTTGTCCGGTGACGGCGTGCTTTTTGTAGAACGATCCAGCGAGTTAATTTCTAGTGCAAGGTTAAGTCATTTGACGGAGCCACAGTGAAAGCGAGCCTGAATAGGGCGTTTAGTACTAGGGATTAGACCCGAAACCGGGTGACCTAACCATGAGCAGGCTGAAGCTACTGTAACAGGTAGTGAAGGGCCGAACCGTAGAGCGCAGCAAAGCTCCCGGATGACTTGTGGTTAGCGGTGAAATGCCAATCGAACTCGGAGATAGCTGGTTCTCCTCGAAACAGTTTTAGGACTGGCGTCGTGTGGTAGCAATTGGGGGTAGAGCTCTGTAAAGGACTGGGGCTGGCAACGGTACCCACCCTTAACAAACTACGAATACCAATTGTGGAATCACGGCAGTTAGAACGGCGGAGCTAAGTTCGTCGCTCAAAAGGGAAACAGCCCAGACCATCAGCTAAGGTCCCTAAATTTACACTAAGTGGGAAACAAGGTGAGATTTCTTAAACAGCTAGGATGTTGGCTTAGAAGCAGCCATTCATTTAAAGAGTGCGTAACAGCTCACTAGTCAAGAGATCTTGCGTGGAAAATGTAACGGGGCTAAGTGTAATACCGAAGCTATGGATTGTACGTTTACGTACAGTGGTAGAGGAGCGTTCCTATCTGCGGTGAAGTCAGATCGTAAGGTCTGGTGGAGCGTTAGGAAGTGAGAATGCTGGAATGAGTAACCATAAGACAGGTGAGAATCCTGTCGGCCGTAAGAGCAAGGTTTCCTGAGCCATGGTAATCATCTCAGGGTTAGTCGGGCCTAAGCCGAGGCGCATAGCGTAGGCGATGGACATCAGGTTAATATTCCTGAACCGGCGTAGTTTGCACACTGTTCACGGCGAGATATTCGGAGCGGATTCATGGTATGTATCCGTCCAACCTAGGGGGAACCCGATGGGAGTGAGAGTTATTCTTCGGAATGACGATTCTGGAAAAGGCGCTGGCAAGAAAAGCAGATGTGCGCGTGGCTATGTCCGCCCGTACCGCAAACCAACACAGGTGCTCGAGTCGAGTAGACTCAGGCTTACGAGAGACCCTTCGCTAAGGAACTCGGCAATACAGCGACCGTAACTTCGGGATAAGGTCTGCCCCCTCTTCTTTGAAGAGGAAGTTGCCGCGTACACTCAGCAAAAGGAGTGGAAGACAAGGTTAAACGTGTGAAGTAACTAACACACATGAGTACGCTCAGGTTCTTTCGGGAATCTGTAGTGAACAAATCCTTTTTAAAACCATATAGATTTTTTCTGAGATAAGTAACAAATGATTTTGTTCTTTTGTACGCGAAACACTTCGTCTTTATAGATGAGGGGGCCGCAGCAAAAGAGCCCACGGAACTGTTTATCAAAAACACAGGTCTCTGCTAACACGAAAGTGGATGTATAGGGGCTGACTCCTGCCCGGTGCCGGAAGGTTAAGGGGATTGCTTCACGGCATGAACTGAAGCCCCGGTGAACGGCGGCGGTAACTATAACCGTCCTAAGGTAGCGAAATTCCTTGTCAGGTAAGTTCTGACCCGCACGAATGGAGTAATCATGTGGGCACTGTCTCAGCGAAGGCCTCGGTGAAAGTGCATTGGCGGTAAAGATGCCGTCTGTCCATACCAGGACGAGAAGACCCCATGGAGCTTTACTACAGCTTTACATTGATCCGGGTTTCATCATGTGTAGAATAGTTGGGAGACTTTGAAGCAGATACGCTAGTATTTGTGGAGTCGCAATGTGAAATACCAACCTTGATGTGATCTTGATCTCACTTGCACCGTTATCCGGTGTGAGGACCGTGTATGGTGGGTAGTTTAACTGGGGCGGTTGCCTCCTAAAGAGTAGCGGAGGCGTTCAAAGGTTGGCTAACTTCGGATGGAAATCGAAGTGATAGTGTATGCGCACAAGCCAGCTTGACTGTGAGGAGTACATTCCAATCAGAGACGAAAGTCGGAGCAAGTGACCCGCTGTATTAGTACTTTGTACATGTATGTGGGAACGACAGCGCACACGGATAAAAGTTACCCTGGGGATAACAGGCTTATAGCGCCCAATAGTTCACATAGACGGCGCTGTTTGGCACCTCGATGTCGGCTCATCACATCCTGGAGGGGGAGCACCTTCCAAGGGTTCGGCTGTTCGCCGATTAAAGTGGTACGCGAGCTGGGTTCAGAACGTCGTGAGACAGTTCGGTTTATATCCGGTATGGACGTTAGGAAATTTGAGAAGATCTACCCCTAGTACGAGAGGACCGGGGCGGACGAACCTCTGGTGTATCGATTGTGGCCACCTGCTGCATTGTCGAGTAGCTATGTTCGGA
>QJZZ01000003.1 GCA_003246575.1 Candidatus Saccharimonadota bacterium
CGTGTCGAACTGGAGAATGGCCTTAGTATCATCGCTCACATCAGCGGAAAAATGCGAAAGAATTATATCCGTTTGGTACCAGGCGACCGTGTGGAAGTCGAGTTGACCCCTTATGATCTCACAAAGGGCAGAATCGTTTTCCGCGCACGTAATTAATTTTAATACTAGGTTTACCTAGAGGGAGATTTGTCGCTCATGAAAGTTCGTGCGAGTGTCAAAAAAATCAGTCCCGATGACCAGTTGGTTCGCCGCAAAGGCCGCCTTCGTGTCATCAACAAGAAAAAACCTAAGAATAAGCAAAGGCAGGGTTAAGCATGGCTCGAATTTCTGGGGTAGTAATACCTTCTGAAAAGCAAGTGCAGATCGCTCTTACCTACATTTACGGTATTGGGCCAAAGCACGCTTCGACCATCCTTGCGGCGGCAAACATAGAGCCGACCACTCGGGTGAAAGATCTCACCGAGGCTGAAGAGCAAAAATTACGCGACATCATCGACGGGGACTACGTCGTTGAAGGCGATCTCCAGCGCTTGGTATCAAACAACGTTAAGCGTCTTAAAGACATCAACGCCTACCGTGGCCTCCGCCACAAGGCTGGTCTACCGACTCGCGGTCAGCGTACTCGTACGAACGCACGAACTCGCAAGGGTAAAGCAATTGCCGTCGGTGGCGCACAACCTAAAGCAGCATCTAAGACATAGGAAGGATAGAATATGGCAGACGCAAAATCTACTAAATCGAAAAAGCAACGCCGTTCTGTTCCGAGCGGTCAGCTGCACATTCAAGCAACATTTAACAACACGATTGTCAGCTTTGCAGACAAGAAGGGTAACGTGCTCGCTGCATCTAGCGCCGGTGCCTGTGGTTTCCGCGGAAGCAAGAAGGGTACTGCCTACGCAGCCCAGATCGCTACCGAAAAAGCCGCTGAAGCTGCCAAATCTGGCTATGGCCTCGGTGCTGTTGACGTCTTCGTCAAGGGTGTCGGCCTCGGTCGTGACGCGGCTATCCGCGCACTTGGCAACTTCGACATCAGTGTTGAAAGCATTCGCGACGTAACCGGTGTTCCACACGGTGGCGTTCGTCCGAAGAAACAGAGGAGGGCATAATGGCTCGCGATACATCTCCTATCGTCAAGCAGAGTCGCCGCGAAGGCTACGCCCTTCACCCTAAGGCGCACAAAATCATGGCTCGCAAGAGTGGTATTCCAGGTGAGCACGCTCACGGACGCCAAGGCAAGCCAAGCATGTACCAGATTCAGCTCCGCGAGAAGCAGAAGGTTCGCCGTCTATACGGTCTCCTCGAGAAGCAGTTCGCTAAGCTCATGAACGAAGCTACACGCAAACAAGGTCTGACAGGTGAAAACCTTCTCCGCCTTCTCGAGCTCCGTCTCGACAACACCGTTTACCGCGCAGGATTCGCAACTAGCCGCCGCGCTGCTCGTCAGCTCGTCAGCCACGGACACTTTGAATTGAACGGCCGCCGTGTCGACATTCCATCTATCCGTGTCAAGGCAGGTGACGTAATCGTTGTTCGCCCAAAGAGTACCAAGTCTGGTTACTTCACTCGTATGGACGACGTCGTGGCAAACACCTCACAGCAGCCACTCAGCTGGCTCAAGAGTGACGTAAAGAAGCTCAAAATCGAAGTGACCGGCATGCCAACACGCGCAGAAGCCGACGCAGACATCAATGAACAGCTAATTGTTGAGTACTACTCACGATAAGAAGGGTAAGGAGTTACATATATGTCTAAAGTCATTCACAACCCAGCACTAGCACGTGTTGACGACAACGGCGCAAATTCAAGCACATTTGTCATCGAACCATTGCACGCTGGCTATGGCAACACGCTCGGTAACAGCCTTCGCCGTGTTCTACTCTCAAGTATCCGTGGTGGCGCAATCGTTGCATTCCGCATCGAAGGTGCAACTCACGAATTCACTACCGTTGATGGTATCAAAGAAGATGTCGTTGACATCATGTTGAACCTCAAGGGTGTCAACCTCATCTGTCACAGTGACGAACCAGTTGAAATCAGCCTCGACAAAAAGGGTGCTGGTGTTATCACTGCCGGTGATATCAAAACTACTGCTGACGTTGAGATCGTTAACCCAGACCACGTTATCTGTACTGTTGATGACGCCAAGAAGTCTGTTCACTTCGACTTTGTCGTTGAAGCAGGCCGCGGCTACCGCGACATCGACGAGTCAAGCACTGATCGCCTTCACAGCGACATGATTGCTCTCGATGCAGCATTCAGCCCAGTCCTCCGCGTACGTTACAAGGTCGACCCAACTCGTGTTGGTCAAGAGACAAACCTCGACAAGCTCGAACTCAGTATCGAGACTGACGGTTCTATCAGCCCACGCGACGCCTTCGAAGAAGCTGCAGCATTGCTCGTAAACCAATACACAGCACTCGCTGGTAGCACTACCGTCGAAGCTGCTCCTGCGCTCGGCCAGAGCAACGAAGAAGATGACAACCAACTTAACACCCCTATCGAAAACCTCAACTTGTCTGCACGAACTGCTAACGCACTCGTCAACAACGAAATTCGCACCGTTCACGACCTCGTGACATTGTCTGAGCAAGAACTTCGCGAACTCAAGGGCTTCGGATCGAAAGCTCTCGATGAGGTCAAAGATAAACTCGCAGAACTGGAGATCTAAATGCATAGACACGGATACAAGGGACGCAAGTTCGGCCGTGAGCGCGATCAGCGCCGTGCACTCCTAAAGGGCTTGGCTACCAGCCTCGTCCAGTACGGTTCTATCGAGACAACGCTCCCGAAGGCTAAAGAACTTCGTCGTTACATCGAAAAACTCATTACCAAGGCAAAAAAGGGTGACCTTGCAAACCGCCGTATGGTAATCGCTGGTCTTTCGACTCAAGAAGCTGCATTCAAGCTTGTTGACGAGATCGCACCACAGCTCACTGGTCGCACCAGTGGCCACGTCCGCGTGGTTCGCACCCGCCTTCGCGTAGGCGACGCCGCACAGATGGCACGCATCAGCTTTGTTGATGAACTTAAAGAAGTAAAGAAGGAGGCGAAGTAATGAAAACTTTTTCACAAAAGCCTGCTGACGTTACTCGCCGTTGGGTTGTCATCGACGCCTCGACAGCACCTCTCGGTCGCGTAGCTACTGAGATTGCAAAGTACCTTATCGGTAAGTACAAGCCAACCTACACCCCTCACGTTGATGGTGGTGACTACGTCATCGTCGTAAACGCTGACAAGGTTGTCGTCACTGGTGACAAAGAGCTCCAGAAGATCTACTACCGACACAGTGGATTCCCAGGCGGTATCCGCGATGCACGCCTCGAAGAAGTTCGCGAGAAGTTCCCAGAGCGCATCATCGAAGCAGCCGTCAAGGGTATGCTTCCAAAGAACAAGTTGTCTGCCGACCGCTTGCAACGCCTCAAGATCTTTGTAGGTGAAGAGCACGCTCACGCAGCACAAAAACCCGAGAAAGTAGAGGTGAAATAGCATGGCTGATTCAAAGTACTTCTACGGTCTAGGTCGCCGCAAAAGCGCAACCGCTCGCGCTCGCCTCTACAAGGGTAAGGGTGGTCTTACTATCAACGACAAGCCTGCTGAAGAATACCTCGACGGCAACAAAACGCTTCTCGCTGAAGTAACTGACCCACTTGCAGTTGTTGGCAAGCAAAAAGACTTCGACGTTACCGTCAAGGTTAGCGGTGGTGGTATCAGCGGCCAAGTCGACGCGATCAAGATGGCTATCGCCAACGCGATCACTGTTGATGCAGCTGACCTCCGTAGCACACTCAAGAAAGCTGGCTTCCTGCGTCGCGACCCACGCGAAAAAGAACGCAAGAAATACGGCCTTCGCAGCGCCCGCAAGCGCGAACAATACTCAAAGCGTTAATCGCTGGCAAGTGCAAAAAAGCTCCCATCGGGGGCTTTTTTGTTTGCGCGACTGCTACAATAGAAACGTGTTCGACATCCTTATTCATAAAGTACTTCGCGTACCCTATACACTCCACTATATTGACCGCCTATCGCCGAAACGACCGCGTGCCACGATCATCTTTATTCACGGCATCGGTAATTCCGCGCGTAGCTGGGAAAAGGTGACCGAGCGACTTCCCGATGACGTTCGCGCTATTTCAGTTGACCTCCTTGGGTTTGGGCAGTCACCGCGTCCGAACTGGGCGCAGTACAACGCAAAGACCCAAGCACGATCTGTGCTTGCAACGCTACTCAAGCTTCGTATGACAGGCAAAGTTATCATTGTCGGACATTCACTCGGTTCTCTCGTCGCTATTGAGCTTGCGAAGCGGTACCCGCTCCTTGCGCGTTCGCTGCTACTCTGTAGCCCGCCGCTCTATACGAACACTCCTTCTACGAAAGACGTCGCCCACAATACAGAGCGGCTCCTACGGCGCATCTACGGCTCTGTCGCATCGCGTCCAAGTGATTTTGTACAAATCTCACGGTTTGCTATGCGCTACGGATTAGCAATGCCAGGGTTCAATGTCACAAATGAAAATATCGACACCTACGTCGCGGCACTCAGATCAGCGATCATCAACCAGACAGCATTTGAAGACATAGCATCACTGCGGGTTCCGACTCATATCATTCGAGCTACTTTAGATCCGTTCGTCATCCCGCAGAACATCAAAGCAGCCGCAGCCAGCAATAGCCATGTGAGCGTCTCGACCATCCTAGCTGGGCACGATGTTCGCGGCCGCTACGTCGATGTAGTGGCGAAACAGATCGCACACATGCTGCCACCACCGTCACTATGACTGACATAGTAAATGTTGACAAACGCATCAGTGGTGCTATGATAAGCGCATGCACATAGCTACATCAAATGCATATTGGCGCACCGACACTTCCAGTGGCGGTCTGTTCCGTGTTTTGTAGCACACATCTAAAAAGTATTGACCATATCGCCACCTGGGCGATGTATTTATATAACTAAACAAGGTATCTACATGAACAATCCCAAATCTATACTAATCATCGGTGCCACTCACGGCAATGAGCACCTCGGGCCAAAATTTTACGAATATCTTTTACACAAACGATCACTCGTCCTCGAATATTGTAGCTTTCTGATTGGCAATCCCAGAGCCTACGCCGAATCCGTCCGCTACATTGACGCAGACCTGAATCGGAGTTTTGCGGTCGATGTGCCCGAGTCATACGAAGCACGCAGGGCACGTGAGATAACAAAATACATCGAAGTCACTCAGCCTACACTCATCATAGATATGCACACGACTGCTGTAGTCCAACCAAACATACACATCGTCAGCTCAATAGATGACACAGAAGTTCGCGCGTTTATCAGATCGAGTCACCTCAGTACTATTCTCCAGGTCAAACCACTCGGAGACATCGCACACAAGTTTAGCAATCTTATAGCCTACGAAGTGCCCAACCGCAATATATCAAAGACGCTTTTTGAATCCATCGAGTTAGACCTCATTCGCTATATCAGAAGCGAAAAGTTACCGATGCATCGACGGCTCTACCGAATGACCGACAAAATCTATTCAAGTGAAGTAAGCAAAGAGCAGGCGAAGCAGTTTGTTAATTTCCAGATGAGTGACCAAGGCTACATTCCAGTCATGACAGGAAATAATTCATATCGAAAACAGACGAATTACCTTGGATTCAAGGCGACTGCACCCGTTGAGATTAACATTAACTGATATAATAGGAGATATCATGACGAAACCCGTAATTCTCACAGGCCTTCGCGCCAACAATGATCTTACCCTCGGCAACTACTTCGGTGGCATACTGCCGATGATCGACATGGCTACTCGCAGTGCTGATGACTATCAGATCAATATGTTCATCCCTGATCTCCATAGTTTCACGACGCCGATCGACCACAGTAAGCTCCACGACCAAATCCTCCACAATGCACGGCTCTACGTTGCTGCAGGCCTTCCGCTCGACAACAATAGCATCAACCTCTACCGTCAGAGCTACATTCCAGCACACAGCGAACTGACATGGATTCTCGACTGCTTCACAGGCTTCGGTGAAATGAGCCGCATGACCCAGTTCAAGGACAAGACCGCCAAGATAGGCGATGCACAAATCAGCGTTGGCCTCTTCAACTACCCAGTTCTCATGGCCGCAGATATCCTTATCTATGGTGCCAAATACATTCCTGTCGGCGAAGACCAAACACAGCACCTCGAATTTGCTCGCGACATCGCGGAGCGCATGAATGGTCGCTTCGGTGAACTCTTCACTGTTCCGGAACCAGTCCTCAAGCAGCATGAGTTCTTCGGCAAGGAGCAGGGACTTCGCATCATGGATCTCCAGGATCCAACCAAAAAGATGAGTAAATCAGACGACAGTGGCAAGGGTGTTATTTTCCTCGGCGATGCTCCAGAAGACGCTGCGAAAAAAGTTATGTCGGCAGCCACGGACAGTCTCGCACACATTGCCTACGACCGTGAAAACCAACCGGGCATCAGCAACCTCATCGAGATCCTCGCGCTACTTCGCGGTGTTCGCAAGCAAGATATTGTCGCAGAGTTTGGCGGCGGCGAACGCTATGGGGACTTCAAGAAGGTCGTTGCCGAAGAAGTGAAAGCATTCCTCTCGGATTTCCAGTCTCGTCTCGCTGCCGTCGACGACGCAACCATCATTGCGAAACTAGAAACTTCTGAAGCTGCTATGCGCGTACAAGCCGGCGAAACACTGCTTCGCGTCCAGCAGGCCGTCGGACTGCGAGCGAAAGGCTAATAATGAAGATTACCGCCCGCACCTGCCTGGCCATTCTCCGACGCTTTGACGTCGCAAATGACGAGAATATTCCGCGCCAAATCGAACGCATCGAAGTATCCAATCCGAGCAGCATCAACACGCTTGCAACGTTTCGTTTCAACAAACAGCCCTACGCTATCCTTTTCGACGATACTGCCGAGGATGATATTCAGTATGTCGAAATCCAGATGATGCGCGCGATGCCCGGCACAGACGGCAAACTTCTCGAAAACCCACGCCATGTCGGCAGCTATGGTGTGCCGTACGAAGGCAAAGATACCTACCTCTACGAGCTCGACAATGCCATCAAGCGTCTCGATACTCATCTCGCCAACACCTATCCCGATTACTCTCGCAGCAGCTGGCAAAAGCAAATCAAAGCCGGCTACGTCAGCGTCAATGGCGAAGTCATCACATCGACCAAGCACGATGTCAGCGATGACGATGAGATTACCGTCGCCTTACCAGACCGCCCAACGCACGACGAAAAGAATCTGCCAATCGTATACATCGACGAGTCATGCGTGGTTATCGACAAACCAGCCGGTGTATTGACGCACGCCAAGAACGAACTAGACGACGAGTTCACCGTCGAAACATTCCTTGCACGCTACAACGAAGACGACCTATCAGAGCAGCGCCACGGCGTCGTTCACCGTCTCGACCGCGACACTAGTGGTGTCATGGTCGGCGCGCGCACACTCGCATCATACGAGCATCTCAAAGCCGCCTTTGCCGATCGCAAGGTACGCAAGACATACATCGCGCTTATCAAAGGCGAACTCAATCAACCGGAGTTCATTATCGACCTACCGATAGCCCGCCACCCATCGAAACCCGGTTCATTCCGTATCGACCAAAAAGGGAAGTCGGCTCAGACAAAAGTCACCGTGCTCGAAGAAGCAAACGGCTACAGTCTCTTGCAGCTCCAGCCAGCCACGGGTCGAACCCATCAGCTTCGCGTCCATCTCGCACACCTCGGCCACCCGATTGTCGGCGACCGCCTTTATGGCTCAAGTGACGACCGCCTCTACCTCCATGCTCACAAGCTTACTCTGACGACGCTCGACGGCATCAGGCATGAATTCTCGAGTCCAGTTCCGAGCGAATTCAATGCAAGGATTTTTGATGGTGAGTAAATTGATTGTTGCGGAGCAATTCGCAGCAACGCTCGCCGAACTCGCCGCACACCCTCGCCAATCTATCTTGCTTCATGGCGTCAAGGGCGTCGGCCTTGCTACAATTGCGCTCGAACTTGCCGGCTCATCTGCTATGGTGATTCGTCCTCTCGATAAAAAGGGTGAGTACGACGAACAGTCCGGTTCAATCTCGGTTGAGCGCATTCGACAACTCTACGAAGAGACGCGTAGTTCTGCGCATGCGTTCGTCGTCATCGATGACGCCGATCGTATGACGGTTGCTGCACAAAACGCTTTTCTGAAACTTCTCGAGGAACCAAGCTCGGCGCTTCATTTCATTCTGACGTCACACCATCCAGAGAAGCTCCTTCAGACGATCCTTTCACGCACCTCGCGCTATCACGTACCTATGATTGACGACCTCGCGAGCAAATCGATCCTAACGCAAGCTCGCCTCGCTTCAGATATGTGGCCACGAGCACTTTTCCTGGCGTCCGGTAAGCCAGCCGAGCTGCTGCGACTCACGGCGGATCCGAGCCGTCTCGAGCACCAGGCAGCCATCATGTCCGACGCACGTACGCTCCTCTCGGGTTCAACTCGCTACGAGCGACTCGTCGTTGTGCTGCGATATGCCAGCAACCGATCAACAGCACTCGAATTGATCGATGCAGCCCTCGCTATCATCAAAGCAACCCTCTATACCAGCCCGTCGCAGTCGAGCGCGAGCGTGGCCGAGCACCTACTCACACTCCGCACCGCGATCGCCGACAACAGTAGTCCGCGCCTCCAATTAACGCATTTTGTGCTACAATAATACCGATGTACGGACTATTACTACTTCTCGGGTTGGGCGCGTATGCAATATTTCGCGAACAAACAATCACCGAGCAGGCAACAGACATTCCACAGCGAATCAGCGAGAAGCTGGATAAGCTCTGGGATATTGCTCAAGAGTCTATCAAAGACCGCAAATACCTCCGTGCCGAGAAGGCTCTCCTGACGATTCTGCGTGTTGATGAGCGCAATGCGAGCGCTTACAACCGCCTCGGTATTCTCTACGCCAAGCAGCAAGCATACAAGGACGCCATCGAGTGTTTTGAGATCGCGCAAAGCCTCGAACCAAGCGCATCGAGCCTCCACAATGTTGGCCTCATTTATTTCGAAACAGAAGCGTACGACAAGGCAGCCATCGCCTTTGAACAAGCACTTGCCCTCGAGGGTGAGCACGCATCACGACACATCGCCTACGCCAAGGTCCAGGAAAAGCTCGGCAATATCAACCGTATGTTCGAATCACTTGAGACCGGTGCACGCATGGAGCCAAGTATACAGACATTCAACCTTCTGGCTGATGCCTACGAACGCCACGGACGTCTAGAGGAGGCCGAGAAGCTCCGCGCTCGTATCCAAAAGGCGACCCAAAAACACAATACGCCGAAGCGTATGGTGCAGCGGCGCAAAATTGTGATGTAGGCGAGCGAGAGCGTGCTTACTTTTTGGTCGGCTTGCGTGCCGGCTTTTTCATTGCATCGAGTCGCGTCAAGACGATTCCCTGCAGCAACGTCCAGGCAATGAGATTGATGATACTCACACCGAGGAGAACCAATGCAATTCCAGTCATTTGCTGACCAAGATCATAGTTCACCAGACCGACGAGTCCAGCGGCGATAATCAAGAGTATTGCAAACGCAACGTAGGCATGCTGCAGTTTCGTGCGATCACCAGTAGTATCGTTCCACTCCGCAAGGGATTTGATGAATAACTTATACATACTACTATTATATCACACAGTGTGTAAAAAGTCAATCCTACAGAGGCGACTATTCGTTGTTGTCGTCGAGATTAACCCGTATAGTCACGTAGACAGGGCCACGTTCGAGCAGCTCAGCACTATTTGGGTCAGGGAAGGCAGTGCCGTACACGAGCGCATCATGCCAAGCTTTCGTCTCAATACTTACGCGGATATAGTGACCGGCCGCATCGACGTAGTGATCCTGGCGGGCAACTTGTCCGTAGTCCGGGCCTTCGATCTGCGTGAAACCAGCGGCTTCAATTTTGCTCTTGAGGTCAGCGAATGTTTCGGTTCGGTCTGCATCACGGCCATATTCCACCGATGACGATTCTGTTCGGCTCGAGTCCCAGTCATACACACGCTTGTCGCCAAACACGTTCGACCCAGCGACACGGTACGAGTCACCGAGGTTAAGCTTACTGTAAATACTCGTGATCTGCGTGAACCGTTCGTGTGCAATATAGGTACTGCGGGCGTTGACGATAGAAAGGGCGCTGAGTGACAACAGCACAAATGCGAAAAAGACGATGAGTGAATAGACCACGACACCCTTACGCAGCAGGATGTGTGTCTTGTTATGAGTGATATGTTTCTGTGTTTTTTTTGCTCGAGAAGTTGTTTTCTTAACCATAATTTTAGTATAGCAGAAACTTTGCAAACCATAACCACAATATAACAGTTGTCAAAAAACAAAAAATTCGCTATGATAGTCATTGTCTAAATGCGCCGCTTTAGCTCAGTTGGTTAGAGCAGCTGTTTTGTAAACAGCAGGTCCTCGGTTCGAGTCCGAGAAGCGGCTCCAAGATGATACATGACCGCTTGCGGTTTTTTACATACCAATCTGCCGGAGTCGTCTAGTGGCAATGACAGGAGACTGTAAATCTCCCGCTTTTTAGCTTCGTAGGTTCGAGTCCTACCTCCGGTACCAAGATAATACGCCATCCGAAAGGGTGGCGTATTATCTTGGCTGACGGCATGTCTCGAGTCATATCGCCCATGCGGGCTATGTAGTGAACGAGTGATATAATGGCTAGAAAAGAGGGGATTAACCATGCCAACAACAATAATTGTCAAAGAAGAAGCAATACATTACGAGTCGCCAGAGCGTGCGACATTGCATATCAACATTGAATTGACTGGCTACGACCGAGAACGCATCCACGAACAAGTATCAGACGTACTTCGTAGCCTCAGAAATGACATCGAGCAAATGCACGACAGCCAGAACGGACCAATTACCTGGTACGCGATCTCAGGGGCGAATACATGGTCATGGAAACATCAAGATGGAGTAAAATTCACAGAACGAGTAGAGGTGAAAGTTAAATTTAGCAATTTCACAACACTTGGCGAGTGGCTAAATTCTATCTTATCCACTGATGGTATTCGTCTCAATACAATTAACTGGACACTGACCGAGCGGCGCAAGACCGAGCTAGAGCTGCAACTTCGCCAAAAGGCAGTGCAGCTCGCAAGAGAAAAGGCCGAGCAGTATGCGAGCGCCGTAAATCTTCATGTTAGTGCGGCAAAAACGATTGCTGACGCTGGCCTACTCGGCGCAAACAGACAAAATGGCGCGTCGGGAAGCTCCGTCGCCGCAAGCAGAACGAGCAACGCCAGCGTAGGAGGCGCAAGCGGGACAGATGGCTATCGTTTTACGCCAGAAGATGTCTTAGTAACTGCATCAATAGAAGCAGAATTTATAGCAGAATAGTCAATACCTCTGCTCCGTCGCGGGCTCATCAACATATGCCATAGAGCAACACTAAAACTACATGCGCGCTTTTCTTCTATGTGTTTTTCTGCTACAATTTATCGAGATAAAATCTGTATAAACGTGCCGCGATAGCTCCTCGAGTGAACGCAAATAATCGTAGAGCAGTGCTCGCACAACGCACACGTCACAGGAGTGGTACCGTTACAGATACGTTATCAATATGCCGCGATAGCTCAGTTGGTAGAGCACTTCCATGGTAAGGAAGGGGTCTCGGGTTCAAATCCCGATCGTGGCTCCATTTTTATTTGGTAAAATAAGTATATGGCACAATTTAGTTACGATATTCAATCAAGTTACGACAAGGCCGAGATGAACAACGTCTATCTTCAAGCCGAAAAAGAAATCTCTAGTCGCTACGACTTTCGCGGTACTGCAGCACACATCGACTGGCTCGCAGACAAGAAAGGCATCAAAGCAACGGCTGACAGCTCATGGCAACTCGAGCAGGTAATCGATCTCTTCGGCAAGAAGCTCGCCGCCCGCAACCTGACGAGCAAAGTTCTCGACCTCAGCGGCGAAGTCCATGAGAGCAACATGAAGGCATGGCAGGACATTCCATTTCGCGACGGCCTCAGCCAAGACAGCGCCAAAAAGATCACCAAGCTGCTCAAGGGATCACACCCGAAGCTAAAAGCTCAGATTCAAGGAGAAGAGGTGCGTGTGACCGGCCCGAGCAAAGACGAGCTACAGGCAGCAATGCAAACACTACGCTCAGCTGATTTTGACTTTCCGCTCCTCTTTACGAATTATCGATAATCTGCTACAATTGACCGAAGTTATCAATACAAACTTTTCGACTCGAGAGGATTTATGGCTAAGAAAACGAATACAAAGCGAAAGATTGTTGCGCTTGTCAGCGAGCTGACCGGCCACCGTACGTATGTTACGCGTAAAAACACGCAAAACACACCAGACAAGCTCGAGCTGAACAAATACGACCCAGTTGCACGCAAGCACGCGAAGTACGTCGAGACCAAGAAGTCTCTCGGACGCAACGAAGTCAAGCCTCGTAAGGGTTAAGACAACCGGCGATCTATCGCCTCGGCCAACCACAATCCGTTGTTGGTCATCCGCTCCAAAAGCACTCGTGAAGGGTGCTTTTCTGCTTTGTAGAGGTAGATCGTGTTCTCGGATATCTCAATACTGATATCTTCAAAACGCTCGCCGATGATGTCGGTGAGTTCAGGGTTGAATAGGGCGGCTATAACCTGTGCATGTGTCATGCGGGCATAGACGGTGTAACTATCGAGAAACGGCTTTTTGTGCGCAGCCGAATAGGCGTAGATGCTGAGCGGGTCAAGTCCGCTGTAGCGAGCCACAAGCTCTTCACGAGCTGTATGGTGACCGATATAACAGTGTGGCAACTCGTACTTGTTATGGAGGTCAAACGTCATAATCGTCCAGTGATGATCCTTAAGTCGATGGTCCGGGTACATCAGCGAATCACGGCGCACCGTCAAGGCCATATCGTACCCCTTGAACGTACCAACACAGTAGTAGTGGTCGTCGTGCGTATTCGAAACGGTGATCCCGCGCACTAAGCGATGATCATCATCTTGCTGATCAACATACCCGAAATAAATCATACCGATACTCTCGGCAAACTTCCGAATAGTGCGCGCCGTCGTGTGGCGACCTACGATGTGCTTCGGCGTGGCTTTGTGGAGAAGATGGCGGGCGCTATGAAGCGTTCGGACGTTCACGAATCACTCCTGTCGCTGGCCATATAGTCGAGCAACGTCGCCATGAATTCGGCATGACTCCATGCGAGTGGTGCAATGGAGGTTGAATACCCATTTGATGGACGAATCTGCTCGGCCATGATTCCTGACGCGTAGCTGTGCTGATGCGACCAATCAATGATGTCCGTAGCAGCCTCAACGTTATTTTGTTCAAGGAGGTACTGTGCATACCAGAGTGTCGTAATATGCCAATAGTTACCATCGGAGTCGGCAGACTCTCGGAGGTACATGTCTTGCTCGTACCGAGGAAACCCGACATTCGTCTGCTGTGAAAATCGTGCACGTGCCGCTTGCATCGACGAGGTCATCTCTGGGTCGTCGATACTATAGAGCCCAAACATAAAGGCACCGAACAGCGACGACATGTCGATCGTGTCGTCGTTTTCGTAGGCCCCGTCATGTGTCGGCAGCAGCCCTTTTCGCAAGCACCCTCGCTCAGATGAATACAATCGATGTCGTGCCGCCTGGTACATATCCTCGGCAACTGATCGCCAGGCAACAGCGCTTTCTTGGTCTTCGGCATCCTCTGCGAGATCTGCTGCGGCCAGCAATGTGGCATGAGTGACTGCTGTCGTATAGGTGGAAACGATGAATTTTTCTTCCCACAAATCATATGACGGCTGCGGCAGTCCGGTCGAGGCATCGACGAAACTCGCCAGGAAATCCGTCATCGGCTTGACGAGACTCGAGTAATATTCGTTGAGCAGCGCCTCGTGCTTGTGCTGGTGATAATACTGACAAAAGCTGAAGACAACCAGCGCCGTTTCATCGCTCTGAATCGGCGGTGCGACGCGATCTCCGTGCACGTAGGTGTGCCAGCTACTCCCCAGTGCGCCGTCGGCACGATATTTGTGCGACAGGTAGCCGTTCGGATGCATGACGCGACGACAAAAGTCATAGAATCGCTCGATTTCTTCCCTGTACCCGAGACGCATCAATGGCCAAATCACATACGCGCCATCGCGTGGCCAACAGTAGGCGTAAGCATCGCGGCCGTAGTTGAGCATCGAAGAGTCAGTACTCGCGATCACCGCGCCCTTGTTGTCCATGTGTGCCCTGAGTAACATCGCACTGATGACGAATTGTTTTCGCCAACGCTCAGGAAGACGCAGACTAGCCTGGACAGTTGGCGTGAGCCACTCATGCCACCAGCTGGCTGTTGCGAGCATTCGACTGTCTATGCCGACTTCAGTCATTTTTTTGTGTGCCGTCAGCGCAGCACGCATACTCGTGCCAGCTGCAATCCAGTAACGGACGCGAGCTGATTCGTGGGCGCCGATCGTACGAACGAAGCGCAAAATCGAGTCTACCCGTCCATGTTCGACGCTCGAATCAGACAGTTCGCCGTCATCGGCGTCACGCCAACTTCCTTCACGTCCCTCAATGCCGAATAGTCCGATGGTATGCTGGTCAAACGGTTCGCTGTCACTTTCGCCGGAGACAATGAACACGCGACGCCCGCGATAGTGCATGATCGCGTTGTTGTCCGGCAAATACTGAGCTGTATCGGTATTGCCCCGTGAGTCACCGATGACAAACGCCTGGTGCATGAAGAGGCGAATTTCGCGCTCATGCGAGGCCGTGTTGATGATATGAATCGAGCGCATAAACACATTGAGGTCACTGTCCACCGCATCATCAAACTCGAGCATCACACTCATTTGTTCATTACGCGCAGTGATATGACCAACCAGACTATCGTGTGGATAGTCAAACGTCAGATACCAATCATTAGCGTCATCGAGCCAACTAATCTGGCCATCAATCCAGACGCCAACTTTGTGCCGCAGCTCTTTACCGATCGTGTGGTTCTCGAGGCCAACATACGGAAAGTACAGGTCATGAACAAGACCGTAATCATTGATGCCAACATGCATCTCACCGTTGCCGAGGATAATCGGCCGCGCCATTTACATGCCTCCGTAGCGTGTGTGTTGCATCAAGCGGTAGCGAAGGTCGCGAATCGCATTCATGACGTAGAGGAAGGCATCGTATGGAGACTCATACGGGCTGAAGTAGGCATGCACGTCACCATCATTGAACCACTTGGTACACATGTAGTAGACATGGTCCGACGTCTGCAGTCTTCGCCAATCACCGATGAGTTCAATATCTCCGGTCTGCATGATATCTTCTTCGAGGGCGTACAAGTGACGCATCGTTTCATGCTGGAGACTATTGCCAAGCCAAGCGGTCAAGTCGCGCTCGGTGTCTGCCCATGTGATCGTATGCGGCGTGCTAATTTCACCACGTGGTTCGTCTGCATTGGCGGCCTCGGTGACGGTATAGAATGTATTGCCAGGTGTCTTGAGCCAGTTCGCAACAAAGTGTTCCATGAAATTGAAGATTCCCGTGTCTTCCCATTGGTGCTCACCGAAGGTTTCGTAGTCCATGAAAAGATTCACGATCGGCGCATCACCACCGAACGCAGCTTCCATCCACTGCTGATATTTGTGCGCGTCGAGCGGGTATTCGGCCCATTCGCGGTTGCCGAAACGGAAGGCAACGTCATCACTGAGACGGTAGTTCTTCATCAGAAGTTTGATGTTTTCGGTACCCGCAGGTCGATAGACATAGTTTGGACTGCGCCAGTCGAGCACTGGATCCCAGCCTTCTGCCAAAATCGCCTGGAACCCTGCTTGGTCGGCCCATTCAGCCAGTTGATCATTGTATGCCAGCTCCGTGTTACGGAAGGCAGTCGTCTCAACACCGAAGACTTCGCGGATTTTGTCGCGGTGCATGTTGACCTGGCGATTGAATTCTTCGTGACTGTAGAAAAACGCCAGGCTATGGTAGTAGGTCTCAGCAACGATTTCGACACGGCCAGTCTCGACAAGCGCGCGAAAATCATCCAGGACATCAGGTGCCCACATTTCGGCCTGCTCGATGAAGGTTCCCGTGATACTCAGTGATACCTTGAAATCAGGATGTGTATCGAGGAGCTTCTTGAGCAGTGCGTTCATCGGACGATATGATTTGTCGGCAACTTTGCGCAGAATACGGCCGTTATTGCGGTCATTTTCGCCATTGCCATCGAAATAATCATGGTGGCTTGCAGTTTCAAATACAGTATAGTCTCGTACTCGCCAAGGTTGGTGGACGTGAAGGTAAAGGGTGATACCTCGGCTCATGCGTATACTCCTGTTCGCAATTGATGATAATTTACTAAACACTTTTGAGCGACATCATTCCACGAGAACTTGAGGTACTCAGATTTTGCCGATTGTCGAAGTGACGAGAGAAGAGCAGGGGAAGTCGCAATGCCGATGATTTGATCGGCAAGCTTGTCGGTGTCCCAGAAGTCATAACGGAAAATGCCCTTGAGCACCTCACCAACACCCGATTGCTTCGAAATAATCAGCGCGGTATCGTGATGAGCAGCCTCAAGTGCGGTCAAGCCGAAGGGCTCACTGACCGAGCTCATAACGAACACGTCGGATACACTATAGGCATCGCGCCACTGTTTACCGCGCACAAAGCCCGTGAAGTATACCTTGTCGGAGATACCATAGTCAGCTGCCAGCTGAATCAATTCATCGCGCTGCTCGCCGTCACCGCAAAAGAGAAATGCCAAGCGATCGTAGCGTTCTGACGCACGAGCTGCCGCTTTCATAAGCTGAGTTAGACCCTTTTGCACCGTGAAACGTGTGATTGTGCCGACAATCGTATAGCCTTCTTCCTTGAGACTTTCCAGGTAGCGGTAGGTGCTCTGGTCATATTCGTAGTTCAAGAGTGACGTGACATCGAGCGCATTGTGTACGACTTCGATTTTTTCGGCTGGGATATTGTATTTGCTGACGATAATCGCCTTGGTGATATTGCTCACCGCAAAGATACGGTCGGCCACCATCAACCCTTGGTATTCAATCTCATGAATCAATGGGTTGCCGCTATCGGAAGCACTACGGTCGAACTCAGTTGCATGGACGTGCACTACGAGAGGTAGACCCGACAGTTCCTTGGCACGAACACCCGCTTCCATAGTCAGCCAGTCGTGCGCATGGATCACATCGTATTCTTGTGTACGAACCAGCTCCTCGACGTGCGTGATGTAGCTAGCCTGAAGCTTTCGGAGCGTCGGATAGTCGCCAGAATAGGCCAACCCACCCTCGGTACGCTGGTCAGGAATCTGCTTGGTTGCGGCGTGGATAGTCATCCATTCAGTATCAGGATGTGCGGCATCGTAGGGGAGGACAAAATCAATATCAACACCAGCTTGTGCGATTGCTTTCGCCATATGATAGCAGGCGACTCCGAGACCGCCACTATTGTGCGGCGGGAGCTCCCACCCTAACATCAGTAGTTTCATGGCTTATTACGAGGTCACCCTCGGCCCACTCCTTCAATCTGTTTATTGTTTTGCTAACATCAGTATAGCGCTAACGTTTACGCAATTGCAAGGAAAAACATAGACGGTTTCAGGGATATAACGTACTATTTTTTACAACGGTATATGATGAGATATATACCAACTTGCGTCAAGTTCGTGTCACAGCTATAGTTGAGAGTATACACATCACTACAAAAAGGAGAATCAATGGGTCAACTCATCATCGTACGTCATGCCGAAAGCGAATGGAATTTGCTCGGAAAATGGACGGGGCTCACCGATGTACATCTGACCGAAAAAGGCCGTAGCGATGCTATCAAGATGGGTGAGAACATCGCCGACCTCGCTGCCGACCTCGCATTTACATCAGCCCTTATTCGCACACAAGAGACACTTGACGGTGTTCTGTCAGGGAGCGGCATGCCAAGTGACCTCGCTAGGCGAGCAGCCAGCGAACTCAATGAACGAGACTACGGCGACCTCACTGGCAAGAACAAATGGGAAGTGCAAAAGGAAATTGGCGATGATGCCTTCACTGGAATCCGCCGCGGATGGGATTATCCGGTGCCAGGTGGCGAAACACTCAAAGACGTCTACGATCGCGCGCTCCCATACTTTGAAGCAGAAATTCTACCACGCCTCCACGATGATCGCACCGTGCTCATGGTCGCACACGGCAATACTATTCGCGCACTTATGAAGCATTTTGACCAGGTGGCCGATGAAGATGTCGCTGGACTCGAGATGCCATTCGGTGACATTGCCCTCTACGAATTCTCTTCTGGTGAAACGTTGCCGTCTAGCAAGCATATCCGACACACAGAGATCACCGCGACACACGCCTAGCCGAGCGTAAGCGATATATGATACGCTTGTGGTAACGATAATTAGTACAACGGGAGATACAATGAATCCGCAACAGCCAAACGACAATAACGTTCCGCCTGTTTCACCATACCCGGCACCCGAAGCCGCACCACAACCACAAATGCAGCCGCAACCTTCTATGGCACCGCCTCAGCCACAGATACAGCCTCAGCAGCCAGCGCCGATGGCACCAAATCCTTTCGGCCAGGCGCCACAGCCGCAGCCAGGTACGTCAATGCCATTTGGCCCAGCACCTCAGCCAGGTGCACCCGCACCATTTCCTGGCGCACCCGTTGGCATGCAACCAGTCCCGCGAATGCCCAAAAAACCAATAGGTAAGGGTCTTCTATTCGGTATCATCGGTGGTGTTGTCGGTTTACTCGCCATTGTCGGGATCGTCCTTGTCGCCACTGGCATATTCAGCGTTAGTCACGATGACTACGTTGAGGTACAAAATGCGCTAACCGAAGACGCAATTTCAAACTTTCTACCTGACACGTCATCAGAAAATATTACCGTCGATGACATGCTCGGTTACAGAGACAGTATCATCTCGAGCACAAACGAATACCTAGACTCGATAGGATCGATGAAAGCAGTTCGGCTCGATAGCGAGCTCACTGAGCAGTTCAAGAATGTGCGCAGCTCACTTGATGGTGCCGATCAGTACTTTGGTGTCACATTCGAAAACACCGCCATCATAATGGCGGTTGCCGGAGGCGTGAGTGCGCGTGACGGCTACGTCAAACAGTCAAACGATATGATCTCCACGCTCGAAGCCATTCAAGACAAACTACGCTACGAACCAACAAAAAACTATGTTGCCGGACTCATTCAGGCACATAAAGATGCTCTACCGGCAGCAAAACGCATGGACGCGAACCGAGAAATGGAATCGTACTCTGATTACGATTCAGGTGCCTGGACAGCGTACGAAGTCCTGTATGACACACAGGATAAACTCCGTGATCAACGGGACACTGGCATCGAGAGCCTCACGAAAGACTTTGACGCAGAGGCCTTTTCAAAGGAGATGCGCAAGTTCAACGACATGGTTGATGACAAGGTCAAAGAAACCGCGTAATAGCACGCAGGAAAACCCGGACGTACAGAGCAGGATATAGACTGCTCTGTATTTTATATACATACAGCAAACAAATCTACCAAGATATCATAAGTCTCTGGTATACTGAAGCTCGTATGTCTACAATTATCACAATCAACGCAGGTTCATCTAGCCTAAAAGTCTCTATTTTTACCAGTGCAGACAGCGACGCGCTCGCTTCAGTATCACTCGAAGGTATCGGAGTCGGTAACGGCATGATGATTATCGAAAAAAACGATACAAAAGAAAAAATCCCACAGGAATCAGCCGACCATCACGAAGCTGCTGCCATCATCAAAGGATGGCTCGAGTCTACGCTTCCGAGTGACGCGAAGATTGCCGCCGCCTCATACCGTGTTGTCCACGGCGGTGAACGCTTCAAGGACGCGACAGTCATCGATGATGATGTCGTCTCATACCTTGCAGGGATTACGCCACTCGCACCAAACCACATGCCAGCAGCCGTCGCATGTATCGAGGCATTCCGCGCTGAATACCCGGAAATTCTGCACGTTGCGTGTTTTGACACGGCGTTCTTCCACGATATTCCAGCGGTTGCCAAAACCCTTGCGCTTCCAAAGCGCCTTCGCGACCAAGGTATGCGTCGGTACGGCTTCCACGGCATCTCTTATGATTACCTGACCAACGAATACGCCCGCAAGCGGGGAACGGAAGCAACTGGTCGCATTATTATCGCCCACCTGGGCAGTGGCGGCAGTATGACTGCAGTGCTCAATGGCAAGCCAATCGATATGACGATGGGGCTCACGCCTGCTTCGGGTATCGTCATGAGTACCCGCAGCGGCGACATCGATCCAGGCGTATTTGACTTTCTCATGAAAGAAGAGGGTGCTTCAATCGACACCGTTCGCAACACACTCTACAAAGAATCAGGTCTTCTCGGTATCTCAGAAACAACAGCCGACATGCTCCAGCTTCTGAATACCCGCGACGAAGATCCACGTGCCAAGCTCGCAATCGAAGTTTATACCTACGTTATCCGCAAATACATCGGCGCCTACACGGCTGCACTCGGCGGTCTCGACGCTATCATCTTCTCTGCGGGTATCGGTGAGCGATCGGCACCAATCCGCGGTCAAGTACTCGAGGGTCTCGAATACCTCGGTGTTTTCGTAGACGAAGCCAAGAACCAGGCAAACGACTACACGATTTCTACCGAAGAGTCCAAGGTCGCCGTCCACGTCATCCCGACGCGCGAAGACTCGGTGCTCGTCAACAAAGCACAGTCACTCCTCGGCGCGTAACTCGCTAGCGCATACGTCAAAATCCACTGCCGCAGGTAGTGGATTTTGATTAAACCATGCCCTCACGGCACTCGCGTCGTATCCACCATCGACATCCGAGACATAGACTCGCATCGGATCTCCATCCCAGGCCCCTTGAGATTGTAGGTTCACGGATGCACCCGTGCTCGCGTCGTCTTGCATGAAGTCTGAAAGTATCGCACACGACATACGATACGTCTGCGTTTCTTGAATATCTGGCGTTAGTTCATCAATTATGAGTCGGCGATCGGTCGAATAAATATCCGCAGGGACGTTAAGGCTCAGTTCGCCGTATCCACCAGACCTCAGTAGGCCATCCGTCAGACCGCACGTGTCCACGGACCAGCCCGTGATATCCAAAGACACGCGTGCGCGCTCACTATTGCCGACTGATACCTCGGCGGCTTTGATAGCAGAATCATCACGCACAGGTCCGTCGAATAGACGAATCTCATCCGCAGAGGTGTCCAAGGCGTTCTCGTACGTCACCTTACCATATTCGCACACACCGTAGGCCTCGATACCAAGCGTATCAACAATAGTAAGGCGCGCGCGTTCATACTCGTCAAGATCATCGGTCTTGATGGTGATATTCGTACTGCATGTGTCCTCGACAAACGACAAAGGTCCCGTACAGCCATAGTCGACGCTCGCAATTCGCCGCAAGTTGGCATCGCGAATTTTCGCATTCAGGTCTGCTTGGCCCGCTCTTGATTTTGGATAGGCAAACAACATAAGCAAAGTAACGGTCGCCACAGCCGATATAACCGATACAGCAAACCACGCAAGTGACACCGTCTTTAGCATGCGGCGAATTGACAACGGTCGTCTTGGTTCAGGCGACACTGAAGGAGTAGGCTACTGCGGTTGCGACGGCGAAGGTGGGATATTCGGTGTTGGCGGCATAATAATTCCTAATACAACTATCCAGGAAATGCGTATGCTGACATAGCCAGGTTAGAAACGAGTTATGGTCGTACCCGGTGGAAAGGCGTTTGGATCGACAGTTGTTGCGGTCGGGATTGAGACCGAAGTGACCGCAGTGTCTGTAAACGCGTCCGCAGCAATCGTCTGTACGCCGTTCTCAAATGTAACATTTGATAGGTATGGGCTGTCACTAAATGCCCATGAATCAATTACAGTAACACGCGCAGGGATATGCACCGACGTGATCCCAACAGTGGTGAACGCACCGCCAGAGATACTCAACGAGGTGGAGCCTGTGCCGTCAATAGTCAAAGAAGTCAACCCAATATTGCCAGAAAAGGCACCTGAATCGATAACGGCAGTATGAGACGGCACCACGAATGACTGTAGTGCAGCACCCATAAACGCTGCATCAGTAATAGTAAGAGGCGAGCTTCCACCGGTGGCAATAACAGCGCTTGTTAGTGTCGATATACCGCTGAACGCGCCTCCGGCGAGCAGTGTCGTGTTCGACGGGAGCGATACCGACTGCAGCGCGGTTCCACCAAATGGACTGCTCGTGACACGGAACGGAGCCGAACCGCCGCCGAGAACAGTAAAGCTTGCTAGCTGGGAATCACCGCTGAACGCGCCCGATGCCAGCTCTGTCGTCCTCGACGGTAGTGTTACCGCCTGCAGACTCGATGCTCCGCCGAATGCACCACCAGTGACCACTAGCCCTCTTGAACCGTCAGCAATAGTCAGATTTACTAGCGCGGGATTATTGCTAAATGCACTACCGCCAATCTCAACTACGTTCTGTCCGAGCGTCAGCGAGGAAAGCTGAGGATTGCTCGTTACCTCACTACACTGAAATGTAATCGGAGGCGTTGAGCCATCTGCATCTGCAAAAAGTTTTAGGGTAGTAAGATTTGGCGCCTGATATATCGCCCCGCACCCGAAATCGGTCACGCTGCTTGGTATGGTGAGAGATTCCACTTTGGTACGGTTGAATGCATCACTTTTTACAGATGTTACCGTATTGGGTACATAGATGTACGTCAACGCTGAGTCGTAAAACGCCGCGTTAAGTATTGATTGCACACCATCAGAAATCACAATTTGCTTGGCGTATATATCAGACTGGAACGCGGAGTATCCGATACCGAGTACGTCGACTCCGCCAATCTGTGTCGGAGTAGCAAAGTTCTCGGGACATGCCGGGTTCGAAGCGTTATCATTCTCATGTGTATAATATCCCATGATATTTTTTTCCACGTTGTCGAATGCGAAACATGATTCAGGTGCAACGGCTAGCGCGAGCGGAGCTTCCGTGCCGCCCAAGCAATCGCCATCGAGCACATCAGCACTATCACTGAACCTATGGTATGCCTTATCGGCTACAGTTACCGATACACAAAAAACTGTGCCTGAGATTGAATAGCCGTCACCACCTTCGGTGCCTTCAATCTGACCGACACTGCTAGGGTATACGCCATTATCGGTATTGTACAATTGAACCGCTTGAATCAAAGATGAGAGTCGAGCGGCAGCCGATGCACGATGCGCACGGTCAACGATGCCGTTATACGCGACGACCGACAACGCAGCCAGGATGGCTACTACAACAATGACGATCAGCAGTTCGACCAAGGTAAATCCACGACTGCGTGCTGTTCGTGTACCCGTATTTGTTTTAACCATGAATATGCACCTTTGCTAAATCATATATTACTTTCCTCAGTTTATCATAAGCATATACCATGGCAATAATAATAGCCCCCAAGAGGGAGCTATGTATTAGATTCGGCGCATCTTCTTTTTGAGAGCTTTGAGCTTCTTCTTGCGTGCGCGTTTGATGTCGGCACCATGCCAACTACGATGTTTAGCCATTGTTCTACCTTACCATATCTTCGGTCAGCTGACCAGACCTCTGTCGTTCGATCAAGTTTTCGACACGGTGACGTATGTCGTCACGCGTAGCATCTATATCCGTTACATCGAGTAGCCAACATTCACTGTTTTCCGTATACTCCTGCAAAAAGTCGGGTAGTTGGTCAAATTGCTCAAAGAAAACGAGATATTCTGCGCTACTGGCCATCGCTGCACTCGCGAGCTGACACGTGTTTTGTGATATATCGATACCGATTCTCTTCATGGACTCGGCAGCCTCAACACTTACCGGCGCACCGACATAGACATTCAGTCCAGCCGATAGCGCACCGCCCGTAGTCGTGAGGTTATTGTATATCGCTGCCGCCATCTGGCTATACGAATCATTTCGGTTGCATATGAATAATATTCTCATCACCAGTTAGTCTACAGGATAATGTACGCATCTCTCAAATGCGAATCAATGCTATGCTGGTGAGAGAATGAATACAGAGGCAAGGGAATTAAAAGCTACTCTAGGCGAACGTCTTGCACGACAGGCACCAGTCGCCGCGGGATTGTCGCTTGTGGCGCTCTATTCCAAAGTAGCGCATAATCCCGTTCCAGACTATCTGCCACAGCCAGCCTATGATAGTCTCGCGCATCCTTCGCTCGGATACATTGGCGCCCTGTCGGCAAGCATGCTCGCAGATAAGTTTCCGCGAGCGCACCACTGGATACTCCTGGCCGGCGCGACGACGCTCAACTTTGCCACCGAGTTCGCACAGGATATCGAAAAGAATACCGCGCACCCGTTCTACGAAGCATCGCAACGCGCTGAAACAGCCAAAGATTTTGCATTCGCACTCGGAGGGTTCGCACTCTACTCACTTCGTGACGCCGTGCTTCGCCGCAAAACAAAGTCCGAAAATAGCGAGCGCACACCGACGCTAGCGACAGCAGACCAGCCTGACTAGCTTTTTAGCATCTCTGGTGCCGGGTCATCGAAACAAAAATGATCCCATCCATGATTGACTGCTTCAATACCCGCGTCACCGATATGTGGGTATTGATGCACGTAGAGGTTCGCTACGCCGCCAAAAATTGCATCTGCCCAATCGAACCCCAGCGTCTCGGCACAGTCTTTCAATTCCACTTCGCTCTTGCCCTCGATTTCGATATATGGACGTAGCCATGGCCATTCGTCGATCATAATTTCGGTATCGCCAAGCTTCCAATTTTCACGACGACTTTCTTGATAGGCGTCGTAGGGAAGTCCGCCCGCACGAAAAATATTCACTGCCGTGTCAAAATCACCAACGGTTGTCTCATACTCATACGCGCTGTCAACGTCAGTGCCGTTAAACTGCTTGTACGTCACGGTCGTCCGATGACCTTCGTCACGAATGCGTATGTACGCCTCGTTTTGTATCATCTCAGGCGTATGAATCGCCACGCGTTTCATCAACCGCATCGGCTGCTCACACTGCGCACCAAGCTGAGTGAGTTTCGCTCGAATATCGTCGATGATGATATCGGCAAACTTTACTTCAATTTCGTTGTACATACATCAACTATACCGGTTATTTCGGTAATCACGCAACCGCCTAATCATCGTCATCGACTGATTCATGCGCGAAATGACCAACCCCATGTCGTCGCAGGAACGCGACAATAAGCACGTTGGCGACAACCGCTGTTGCGATAAGCACTAGCAGATTCCTCCAATACACATCACCGCCCATTCCAGAGGAAATAGACTCTCTAAATGCCCAAATCGAGTACGTCATCGGCATGAACGGATTCAGCGATTGAAAGAATTGACCCGACAGGACAATAGGGAAGACACCCGCGGATGATCCTAGCTGCAAAACGAGCAGTAACATCGCGAGGAAGCGCCCTATATTGTCGAGTGTCAGTACGAGGAATGTGATGATCGACATATTGGTGACTGACACAACAAGACTCAGCAGAATGAACTGAGCAAGGTTGTCTGGGTGCAGACCAAGACCAAGGATCATGATCGAGTCAAGGACGAGAGCCTGACCAATAGCCACGGTGCCTGCAACCGACATCTTCGCCATCCACCATGCACGACCGTTCTTTGGACGGTCATAGTGACGACGAATAGGATAGATGACGTTAAAGACGAGAGCGCCGACATATAGGCCTAGCGACAGCACATACGGCGACAGCGCGTATCCGTAGTTCGGGACATGCCCATCGACATATTCGCGGAGCGTCACAGGTTCAACCGCTTGTTCCGCGAATGAGCTATCTATCACTTGAGCGCTCAGTTCAGATTGAATCATAGTCAGCCCATCGCTTAATTCACGCGCGCCATTGGTTAGGTCGATTGTACCGGATACTAGTTTCGCGTTCCGCGCAGTAAGCTGGCCAAGCCCGTTAAGTAGTTCCGAAGAACCATCTTCTGCGTTCGCAAGCCCGGCATTCAACTCACTTGCGCCCGCACGAAGCTCAGACACACCGCCGTCCACGGCAGCATACCCACCCAGCGCGTCGTCCACGAGCGGAGCAACAGTCCCCATACCTCCATCAAGCGAACCAACGGAAGAGAGCAGGGAATTTTGCTGGGTCTGTAGTGCAGACTGTAGGTTTGTAAGCGCGACAAGAAGATTGCCGACCCTGTCAGGAAGCGCATCCGCGGCATCGATATAGTCAACAATACGCGCCAGTTGAACAGGTTCGACACTAACAGTCGGTTCCGTACTCTGAGATAGTGCAGTTATCGTGACAATATCTGCCGACGCGTCTGTTCGAGTTTGGCTATATTCATTTAGCGCAGCTTGGAGCTCCCAGACGCTAGACTGGAGTGCCGACTGCAGCCCAGCAATGGTGGAGTCTGGGGCCGCAAGCGTGCTGTGCAGTTCGGACAATCCCGCCGAAATCACAGCAAGTCCATTTCTGAGTGTTTGCATGTCAGTGTTAGACGGCAACCCGTTCTGGAGCCGATATAGTCCGTCAGATAGCGATGCGGCACCCGTGGATAATCGTCGCACACCCTGAAGGAGTGACTCTTGCCCGTCGTGCGCCGCAACGACTCCGTTTGTGTAGCGGATGATTCCATCCGAGAGTTCGGCTTGCCCATCAACAACTTGTACCGCGCCATCCGCCGCGCGACCAACGCCATCCGTCAATTTCGATATACTGTCTACGAGTGTATCTAAGTATGCGTGGCGCACACTTTCCGACACAGACGCTTCGATCTTCTCGGCAGCCTGGCGTGTCAGCAGTGAGGCGACATAGTTACGTGCAGGTGTTGTTGTATAACGGAGTTCAGCCTTCTTCGGTTGACCGCTTGTAACCGTTGCAATGCTCGCCGAAAAGTCAGATGGAACCTCGATCATCATATAATACTCACCGTTTTCTATACCATCGGCCGCAGTTTGGGTATCCACGAATTGCCAGTCCATCTGGCGGTCACTAGAAAGCTGCTCAACCAGTTCATCGCCAGCAGCTATTTTATTTCCAGACACTTCAGCGCCTTCATCATTATTTACGATCGCAACAGGCAAGTGTTGGGTATTGCCGTATGGATCCCATATAGACCCAAGAAAGAAGCCGCCATACATAATAGGGATAAACAGCATTACAATCATAGATACGATGAGGATTCTATTTTTCGATAGGTGACGCCATTCAGCCTTGAGCGATTCAAACATCTGAAACCTCCTTGCTGGCATCATCAATCACGTCCTGCATCGTTGTATTTGCAAGCTCGCGCCACCACACAGCCTCTGCGCGCTCAAGGGCCTCGCCTACGACAGAGATACCCTGCTGCGCAAGTGCAGAACCCGGAAATACGCGACTCATGATGCCTGTCTCTGCAAAGAATACCTCGTCTGTCTCCGTCGCGCGTACAACATCGCTCAGCCTAATCTCACTTGGGTTTCGTGACAAGACATATCCGCCACCAACACCGTGTGTCGACATGATGATTTCAGCCACAACAAGGCGTCTGGTAATTTTCATCAAATAGCTAGGCGATACACCCAGTCGTTTATTTAGATCACTGTTCGTGACAGGATGACCCTTATGCTCAGCAATAATCGCAAGAACACCACAGGCCTGCTCGAATGATCGTGATAGTTTCATGCTTCACCTCAGCGCGACAAAGTCGCTTATTATAGATAATAGATGTCTAGTATAGATAATACTCGTACTGCCGCGATAATGCAATATCCTGCGACAGCCGAAACATGATATGCATAAGAAGATTTGATAGTATATATTCATGACAAAAACAGCAGAACACTCTTCGAGCCGGCTTGAGTTTATGGCAGATATACTCAAAGAACGAATATATGCGACATTCGCACTCATTGCTGTGCTTGCGACCATTGACACAGACCACACTGCGTCTAGTCACGCCGCGATACTAATCTCGGCAACAATTGCATCTCTATGGGCAGCAAGCATCGTTGCCACGAGCATGTCACGTCGCATCGTGTTCAAGAACAGAAAAAATCACGAGCAAAGCCTCAGACGTGAGCTCGCCGTTCATGCGCCCATGCTCTTTTCGCTCGCTTTTCCTCTTCTAATGATAGGGATTTCGGGCATGGGTGCTATTTCATTACTATGGGCGGTCAATATATCAATTGCGTCAACAGTGTTCTTGATGATCGGATGGTCGATACGTTCTGCTCGTCCGCTACATTCGCGAACACTGCCGCTCATTGCCCTCATTGCATTCCAGATTGCTGTCGGCTTCGGCGTTGTAGTGCTCAAAATCGCAGCTGGCCACTAAGCCGGTAGTGCATGCCCCGCGAGTGATACGAGCATCAAAAAGTACACAATATACGCTGTCTCATATGTAAATAATCGTTCTCGTTGGCTTCGCAGTCGTAGCAGCATCCAGGATGCAATCACGTAGAAACCTACTGTGAATATGGCAAACCAACCCGGTGTATCGCTGCCGTAACTCACAACTACAGCCGGGAGTAGCAACATAGCACCCGCGGTGATGCTTGCACAGACTTGATGAAAACGCCGTCTCCAGCCGTGACGTGACGGAACCAGGACAAATCCAAGCTCTGCAATACCAGCGAGTAACAGTATTCCATACATCCAGACCGGCGTGCCCGTCAATGGCAGCAGCCAAAGCCATAGGTACGCATAGTAGATAGGGAAGAATACGCACATCACCGTCACGAAGCAAATCAGTAGCCATCGATGTCGTGCGACCGTGTCGCTAATTGTCACCCCGAATGTGCCGCCTCGTAAGCGAAAGAGCAACAGCGATCCGCCCACAACAAAAAGTATCGCAGCTAGCGATACAAGGTCTGCATTTTTCCAGAATTCAACCGGCGCTTCAGGAGTCATATTTTCACTATACCAAGAAACACTGCCCTGTCTATGAGTCTCCTTGAATCGATACTCGCGCAAGGACCGCGCGGTACGATCCCGGCATGTCAATCACAATGGCGCCATCCACTTCGACAAACCCCACTACTAATCCGCCGTGCCATTGCTCGATAGTTCGGCGCGCTTCATCAATGCTACCCATGTAGTCAAACTCCAAGGAAACATAATATTCTTCACGTTCGTCGTATATCCTGACAAGAAGCGCAAAAACATCCGGACTAATAGCCTCGTATTTAAGCGGGGTAATGAGCTGATTTGACAGAGCAATAAATGGCCCTACAAGTCTGCGCACCTCTTGCTGATCAAATATAGTATAGTTCGTCATTCTTTTCTCCCAGAATCATCATCACACAGTACTGTATAAAATTACAGGCCCAGATCATCTAAGCGCTTACGCAACACACGTATTACTTGCTCCGTGGAAGCAAATCGTAGCACATCCATACCCATTGATGCAGCTCCATCGAGATGTCGCTGCTTGTCATCGATAAATAGTACCGTGCTCGCCTCAACTGCGAGAGTGTCGAGTAGGTGCGCATATATCCGCTTGTCCGGCTTCGCGACACCTGCGCGCCACGACAGGACGATCAGATCAAACCCAGATGCTCGATTGATACCGAGTTCAGATTGCACATTCTCGTATATCGCAATCGTATTCGATAAGATAGCCAACCGAATCCCTCGATCTTTGACCTCACCCAGGAACGACAGTAGCTCGGAATTCACTTTCACTTGCTTGCGATACGCGTTCTCAAAATATGAATATATGCCAGGAGGTGCCGCGTACTCCAGTTCGCTCTCTAGTCGAGACCGGAACTCTTCTTCTGGTACATACCGCGTTTCCATCGTCGTGTAGTGCAATTCGTTTATGCGGTGCGCGAGCGATTCACTCACACCAAGTTCATTCATGAGCAGTTGATCAAAACCGATAGACAAATCATTTTTCAGCAGCAGTACATCTCCAATGTCGACAACAAGATAGTTGAGCTCACTCATTCTCTCAGTCTAAAATGTGATACCGCTACACGCAAGTACAGTCAACATTGCCTACGCGTGCGAAGCACGACGCTTCCGTGCATTCGCGACGAGCCTGCGACGCTGAACAATCCAATACAATAGCCAGATCGATAGTACAAATATGAGTGAAAGAATTCCTTCGACCGTCTGAGTTAATTCAGTCGGACGAGGATTGATATAGACGCTCACGGAAGATTCTAGCAATGTTACCACATACACGGCAAAAACGAGAACCGACGCAGCCACAGCTGCCCACGTGGCCCTGAGCAGTCCGGCCATACGGACTTTTAGGATAGACAAATACGCCAAGCCGTAGGAGAACACAATGAACACCGCCGGCAGCGCCAGGGCTAGACTGAACGTCTCATTGACAAGTGCAGTCACTGTCGGCAAGAGGGTAACAAGCATCACGGTCGCGATGAGTGTGATGGCAAACGGAACGTACTCGATAACGTCTTTCTTGGCATATTTGCTCCCCCTATGAAGTACAGCTAGGGCAGCGATCAAGGCAATCACACCAACACTCGGCAATACGTTGACGGCAACTATACCAAGCAGGTGATTGGCATACATCGCAACAGGCACAGTTAGATACATGGACATGAGCTGCGCAAGCCAAAAAGCCAGAAGACCAAATAACATTCCATTGAAATGATGGCTCACTTTCGACGTTGACTTCGTCTGCTTGCTGCCCGCTATATAGCCGATGAGTGCAGGCAAAAGAGCGCCGACAGTCAGGGCGGTCATAGATACAATCACGTTCGGCACGACGACATGCGGATTCGACAAAAGCATACCAAAGGGTATGGTTGTCGATAGCAGCACTGCAATAATTAGCATACAGTACAAGACATAGCCGGTGATAATGAGAGGCGTAGAGATATTTTTTGATGTAGCCATAACTGTTTTAAGTATACATTAAGAGTGGTAATGCGCACAATACCTACCTAGAATGTTACCGCGACAGGCACGTTCGAATTGGTCGTCGTACCATTTCCGAACTGAACATAAGCATTATTTTTTCAACAGTCGCAACGAGGTGCACTTTCGCATATGCGCCAGCCTAGGCGCGCAAGCGTAGAGTAATATTCCGTCGAGATTTAATAGCACGGGTCAACGAGTATTCGCTACCGTACGTCATAGCGCATATGGTAAACTGTGAGTATAACAAGTTTAATCCACTAGGGAGCACAGTGACACATTTTCAATTACACGTCAAAACACGACAGCACCCGTCTGGTTTTACGATCGTTGAACTCCTCATCACTATTGTCGTCATCGCGATCCTTGCAACCCTTGCGGTCGTATCATACAACGGAATCCAGACTCGTGCTCACAATGCGGCATTACAATCCGACCTACGGAATGCAGCAACGCAGCTTGGTACATTAAACGCAATCGATGGGGCATACCCGTCTGGCTCCGTTGTTCCGGGCAGTCTAAAAACTAGCGGAAACAACGAACTGCAATATACATCAGATGGCACTACATTTTGCCTCACAGCCACATCACCTACTCCGGGCACTGTGGCATACCACGTCGATGAGAGTGGCTCCGTTCAAGAGGGTGCTTGCGACGGACATATCGTAGGTGGGTCTGGCAGCCCAGCGCCGAGCGGGTGGACGGCAATAGCTACAGGAAGGCTACACGCATGCGGCATCAAGGACGAGGTAGCGTATTGCTGGGGATACAATACTTCCGGGCAGCTCGGAAATGGCACGACGGCAAATTCATCAACACCTGTAGCCGTCAACACCGGGGCAATGTCGGGTGCTGTAACGGCAATTAAGGCCAATGCCGATCAGACCTGCGCTACGACCGCGAGTGGCATGTATTGTTGGGGCTACAACGGGTACGGGCAACTCGGAAATGGCACGACGGCAAGTTCGTCAACACCCGTAGCCGTCAACACCGGTGCAATGTCGGGAGCGGTAACAAGCTTTACTGTCGGAAAAGACCACGCATGCGCCACGACCGCGACTGGCGTGTATTGCTGGGGATACAACAACTACGGGCAGCTAGGAAATGGCACGACAACAAACTCATCGACACCTGTAGCCGTCAGCGCTGGGTCGATGTCGGGTGCTGTAACGGCAATCGATGCGGGCGGCAATCACACCTGCGCAACAACCACGAGTGGCGTCTACTGCTGGGGCTGGAATATATACGGCCAAATTGGTAACGGATCGACTACAAACTCATCTTCACCAGTAGCCGTCAGCTCGGCGGTCATGTCGGGGGAGGCAACAAGTCTTGCGGCAGGATACCAGCATTCTTGCGCCACAACCTCTGGCGGCACATACTGCTGGGGTTATGGATCATCAGGTCAGATCGGCCGTGGCTCAACATCAAATAGCCTCGTGCCGGCCGCGGTCAACTCATCAACTATGACGAGCGGCGTCTCAAGCCTCGCTGCTGGATACTTCCATGCCTGCGCCATAGCAGCTGACAATGCATACTGTTGGGGTATGAATACTTCAGGCCAACTCGGAAATGGTGCAACGACGAACTCCACTGTGCCAGTTGTGGTCAATACGGCGACCGTCTCGGGAACTATAGAGGGACTAGCGGCAGGAACTAACTTTACATGTGCCACCACGTTAAGCAACGTATACTGTTGGGGATCTAACGCATATGGGCAGCTCGGAAACGGCACTACGACCGACTCGTCTGTGCCTGTCGAGATTTCAAACGTCTCCTAGCGAATAGAATACCGTTACATTACATTTTTGCAGCAGACAGGTGCCGCGCGCGTATCCGACGAAGCGACAGATGCTATACTGTCTACATGCCCAAAACACATGCAACGCCAGTCGTTGAGGTCCGTGATTTTGCACTCACGATACGCGACAAAAAAATCATCACGAACGTAAGCTTCACCGTCAAGGCGGGTGAGGTACTCGCACTTCTCGGAGCGAACGGCTCCGGCAAAACCAGCACTATACGCTCACTCCTCGGTATTTATACTGCCAGCTCTGGCACACTTCACGTCAACGGCGAGAAAATCACGCCGGAACGTTCCGGTCTCGTTGGATATCTTCCAGAAGAGCGCGGGCTCTACGTTCGCACAAAAGTCCTAGAAGTCATGACCTACTTCGGCGAGCTCAAAGGCATGAGTCGCCCTGACGCACGCGCATTTGCGCTGTCATATCTCGAACGTGTTGGGCTATCCGACAAGGCAGGCACACAGCTCAAAAAACTTTCAGGTGGACAGCAACAAAAGATTCAGCTTGGTGTTGCTATCATGGGTGATCCCGAACTGCTGATTCTCGACGAGCCAACAAAGGGCCTCGATCCGATGAACCGACACCTGCTGATTGATATCGTGCAGGAGCGTCAGGCCAAAGGATGCGCCGTCATCTACACCACCCACCTGATGGAAGAGGTTGAGAAACTCGCAGACAGCGTCCTCATCCTCAAAGACGGTACGACACACGCATATGGATCCGTCGACGAGCTAAAGAAGCAGTTCAAGGCTACGTCAATCGACGAGGTCTTTATTCACGTATACGAAGGGGCTGACAATGAATAAGCTACGCTCGATCATTCGCCACGAATATATCTCAATCGTTTCACAAAAGAGCTTCTGGATCATGATGCTCATCATTCCGGCACTCGTTGGGTTCATTTTTGCTATTAACCATTTCTCGTCACAATCCAGCTCAGACCGCATCAATCAAATCGGCCAAGACCTGCAAGACGTAGCGATTATCGATGAAACGGGTCTCATAGATTCGTCCATCGTCGAGCAAAGTGGACTCAAGCTGCACGACCCATCCGAACAGGACAGCCTCATGGCGTCGGTCAAGGCAGGGGAGCGCAGCGGCCTCATTGTCTACCCGTCAGATTTGCCGCAGACGACCACCTACGACGTATACCTCAGTACCGCCGATATTGGCGTGATGAGCGCCGTACAGTCAACCGCGGGTTCACTCCTTCGCGCTAGCGTACTAGCTCCGCTCGGCTCACCTGAGATTATCGCACTAGCACAGACAAACACCACTGCAAACCTCACGTTTTACGAGGAAGGTGAACAAACCGGCGGGTTCAATGATTACATCGTGCCAGGCCTCATTACCGCACTGTTTTTCATGGTTATTAGCTTCTCGATGAGCTTCATGCTTGTCAGTATTAGCGAAGAAAAAGAAAATCGCTCGATGGAGATGGTGCTAACCTACGTCAATCCACGTGATCTCGTTATCGGCAAAATCATCGGCGTGACGCTCGTTACAATCACGCAAATCCTGTTTTTCACTGCGCTATCCGCGATTGCGTTTTTGGTATTGCAATCAGGCGATACAGCTCCAGCGCTGCCGCTCGGCATTGACCTCGCACAAATTCCATTTGACCCTGCCGTCATCGCCGTGTCTCTTGTGATACTTCTGCTTGGCTTCTTCGTCTACGCAGGTCTCATGATTGTTGTCGCGTCAATGGCACCAACCGCCAAGGAAGCAAACGGCTTCTCAAGTGTATTTATCATTGGCTCGATCATCCCAATCTACTTCTCGGAACTCATCATCACGGACGCCAGCAATCCAATCGTCGGGTTCCTAACGTATTTTCCACTGACAGCGCCTATGACCAGCCTGCTACGCAATACCGTCGGCAGTCTCGATATTGTTAGTGCAATCATCGTTATCATTGCACTCGCGGTCTATGCCATAGGTTCGTTCTATCTTGCGATCAAAGCGTTTCGTGCTGGCTCACTCGAATTCGCGCAAAGCGTCAAACTATCGCAGCTATTTCGTTCGCAACGGTAGTCTAGTAGTGGGACGTATGCTAAACTGTGTATATAGTTAAGTTCGATTCACTAGGGGGCGTAGTGTCGCATTCTCAATCACATCCAATAACACGTCAACGCTTAGCGGGCTTTACTCTTGTTGAGCTCCTTATCGTCATCGTTGTCATTGCTATCCTAGCCGCAATTTCCGTAGTCGCATATAACGGCATCCAAACACGAGCACACAATACAGTGCTGCAATCCGACCTCCGCAATGCCTCAACTCAGCTAGAGCTCGATAACGCAACCGACGGCATATATCCCCTAGGACCTACAGTGCCCGCCAACCTCAAGACGAGTGCAAATAACGCGTTCCAATACACCTCAGATGGCACGAGTTATTGCATCACAGTAACTTCTTCTACGAGCGGTACGAACACCTATCACATTGACAGTGCCAATGGTGGCACGATACAGGAAGGGGCATGCGCTGGACATATTGCGAGCGGTGGCTCCGGGCCCTCGAACTGGTCAATGCTCGCAGGTGGCGACTACTTCACCTGTGGCATAAAGGACGACACGGCCTATTGCTGGGGCAAAAATAACTTAGGTCAACTCGGCAACGGAACGACAACTGACTCATCGACGCCAGTTGCAGTCAACACGTCAATTATGTCAGGAGCCGTCACTTCTATATCGACAGGCTACGATCATGCATGCGCGCTGACAAATTCCGGCGCGTTTTGTTGGGGCCGCAATACCTATGGCGCGCTCGGCAATGGCACGACAACGAACGCGTCAAGCCCCGTTGCTATCAACAGCGGTGCTATGTCTGGAACTGTTAACGATATCCAGGCGGGGAGCTACCACACCTGCGCTAGAACAACGAATGGAGTCTACTGCTGGGGCTACAACTCTGATGGCCAACTTGGAAATGGCACCACCTCGAATTCATCAAACCCGACGGCAATTAGCACAGGTGCACTATCGGGAACCATAACCCAACTTTCTGTCGGCGACCTACACAACTGTGCCCTGACTACAAATGGCACGTACTGCTGGGGCTACAATGGGTTCGGCGAGCTTGGAAACGGCACAACGATCACATCAACGGTGCCTGTTGCCGTCAATACCGGCGCGATATCCGGATCTGTATCTCGCGTTATCGCCGGAGGCGGACACACATGCGCGCTCGCCTCAGGCAACGCCTACTGCTGGGGCTCAAACGAATTCGGCGGACTAGGAAATGGCAATGAGACAAACTCAACATCGCCCGTACTATTCGGATCTGGCGGGATACCCGGTACCGTCACCGGCATCGCAGCCAATGGCTTCCACACATGCGTTACGACAGGCGATAATACGTACTGCGCAGGTTACGGTTCGAACGGTCAACTGGGCGATGGATCGCAAGCAGTTGCAGCATCAACGCCGGTCCAGGTCAGCGCTGGTGCGCTCTCCGGTACTGTTACTAGCATTGCATCTGGAGGGTACCATAGCTGTGCAATCACTAGCGTCGGAGCATACTGCTGGGGCAACAACTCCAACGGTCAACTTGGTGCTGGCTCTGGTGCCGCGAACTTTACAGTACCCACTGCTATCTCGACAACGCCATAAATATCCTCTATTCACCTCGATTTACTGTCGAGTACATGAGTAAGGGGTGCTAGTCTCTAGCTATCGATACTATGCGCAACCGGTCGTATCGCCTATCTTCATCCATAAATAGTCATCGTACGATGCATCCCACGTCCATGTAATCATGCCGTCAGTCTGACATTTTTCGTACAAAATATCTGCTGTAGGGTTCGTAGAATATTCGGCGACGGTGATGTCGCCATATCCATTCGTACGCAGTAGCGTTTTGAGCTCCGAGAGACTCGGATAGGCCCCGTTCTGGTCATGATACGACCTAGCCTGTTTCCAGACGGCATCTTCAGCTTTCCAGCCCACGCTACTTCGTGCGTAGTCCATCTGATACCTAATTGTAGCGCTAAGTGCAAACAGCGACGCGACCAACGCTAGGACGCTCAGGATAATCGCCACGAAGACGCGTATATTTCTCAGCTGCTTGACCGCACGCAGTGCAAGATAGAGTCCCATACCCGCCAATCCGGCGCCGATGCCATAAAAGACATACCCCGGACTACCTCCATGTAACGCAGCCGAGACAAAGATCATAGGTGCGAGCGTCAATAGCGGAGGAGTGAACGTCCATACCGCAACCCAAATAAGCGAGATGATTGCGAGTATTATGCTTCTGCGGATTCGTCTATTGGCTATTCCTGCTACGTCCATACTGTTCTTTCATTTACGTTATGCTTTGGCTCCACTATAGCAGGCCCCCGCGAAGAGTCCATACTGCTCAGCAGCAAACAGCATCAGTCACTTCATTAGTTAGAGCGCCGAGTCATCGAGCAGGGGATAGACATCATACGCAACTTCTTCATATGGATGCGCGGACTTCATTGCATCAATCACCGCCTTCGCGTCAGCGCGCAAGCAAACAACTTCGATGCGCTCCTCTTCGACGATTTCAGGCACGAGTGGCTCACCGATAGCAGGATGAGCATCCGCCGATGGCGTGAAACGCCCCTTACCGAGCACCGAGTAGCTGCAGTAGCTATACTCGCCGATAGTACCCGCTCCAGCGTCACCAAGCGCTTGACGCACCTGGTCGGCATATTCAACTGGTACAAATGTGACGATCTTTACACGAGTAAATTTCATGGATTCAGTATAGCAAAAAGCCTCCGAGGGGGAGGCTTAATTTGTGCGTTCTTGGCAGGGGCTCCAGGACAATTACCAAACCTATTGTGGTATAGTATCTTTTTCATTGATAGTATCATGGGGTGCTATATGGTCCTTGGCGCAGTGACTTTGAGCAGCAGAGAGCTCGTCACGACAGACACCGAGCTTAGCGCCATAGCAAGCCCTGCAATTTCCGGCTTGAGCACAAGCCCTGCGCCTGCGAATACACCCGCAGCGATCGGAATACCGATAACGTTGTATATAAGCGCGAAAAACAAATTTTGATATATCTTACCTGTTGTCGCTTTCGATAGGCGTATTGCCTGCGCGACACCCCGCAAGTCGTCGCGCATAATAACAATACCACCCGTCTCCATAGCCACGTCCGTCCCGCTTCCCATCGCTATCCCGAGGTCCGCCGAAGCCAGGGCGGGCGCATCGTTAATGCCGTCACCCACCATCGCGACAACGTTGCCTTTAGACTGTATTTCCTGAACTGCAGCAGCTTTATCTTCAGGTTTCGTCTCGGCGATCACGTTCTTGATACCCACTGATGCCGCGACCGCTCGGGCTGTTCTTTGGTTGTCTCCTGTTATCATCCAGGTCTCAATGCCAAGCGCACGAAGCTCCCGCACTGCCTGCTTGGATGTCGACTTCACCATATCAGCAACGGCGATGCTCCCGACATATTGACCCTCTTTCGCAAGTCCAACAACAGTCTTGCCTTCGGTTTCGAGTGCTTCGATTGCTCCGAGCGATGATTTGTCGATTTTTGCTATTGATCGAATGTAGCTGGGGCTACCAAGCTGATAGATTTCATCATTAATAGTACCTCTAATACCCCGTCCAGGATGCGCCGAGAAGTTTTCGACAGGTGAGTTGTCGATTCCGTCTTGCTTCGCACGATCCAAAATGGCCTCCGCAAGCGGGTGTTCACTGTAGCGCTCAAGACTGCTGGCAACAAGCATGACACCTTCCTTCGTGTAGCCATCTTGAGCGTGAATGTCGGTCACGCGAGGCTCTCCCTTAGTGAGAGTACCAGTCTTATCAAATACAACTGCTGTAAGGCGTTTTGCCTTCTCGATCGGCTCCCCACCCTTTATTAGAATTCCCTGTTCAGCTGCGAGACCCGCACCAACCATGAGCGCAGTTGGTGTCGCAAGTCCCAGTGCGCACGGACACGCGATAACAACTACCGCGGTGAACGTCATAAGCGCAGCAGTAAAGCTGGCGCCCAGAATAAAGTACCAGACAATAAATGTCAGGACCGCCACGATCAACACAGCCGGAACAAACCAGCTCGATACTTTGTCGGCAAAATCTTGAATAGGAGCTTTTGATCCTTGCGCCTCTTCTACGAATGCAATTATCCTACTAAGTGTTGTATCTGCGCCGACAGCCGTTACCTTGTACTCAAACCCGCCGTTTTTGTTGAGCGTCGAGCCTATGACTTTGTCACCGGCTCTCTTTTCGACGGGTATACTTTCGCCTGAAATCATCGATTCATCAATAGACGAATATCCAGACATGATAATGCCATCAACCGGAAGTTTCTCGCCAGGCCTCACGACAACGATATCACCTTGCACGACTTGGTCGATCGCAACATCAATCGTCTTATCGTCACGAACAACGCGTGCCGTTTTGGCTTGCAACTCCATTAATTTATGGATAGCGGATGAGGCTTTGTGTTTTGCTTTCGCCTCCAAAAGCTTGCCGATGAGCACAAAAGTGATTAAGAATGAGGCCGTTTCAAAATAGAGCCCCTCAATCATCATTCCATCAATTCCAATCAGTGATCGGTTAGTCGCCGCGTAGACAAGGTAGATGACGAGGCTGTAAAAGTACGCCACCGAGGTTCCAATAGCAATGAGCGAATCCATATTAAATGTACGCATGCGCAGGCCCGACCACATTCCCTTATAGAAATCACGGGCAATAATAAACTGTACTGGCGTCGTCAAGAGCAACGAGAGTATACCCGCATAGGGTAAAATGCCATTTCCAGGCATCCATGGCAGAAAGTCAAGAAGCATAAAGTAGAGCATTGGAGCACTCAGTATGCTTGAGATGATCACCTTGCGAGTTACGTGCTGCACCGAATGATCATGCATATGGCTGTGTGCACTTGAGTCCCCGTGGGTCATCGGCTCGGCGGCATACCCCGCCTTCTTCACGACACTTGCGAGTGCATCAACCGCTACAGAATCATTATGCGTAACATATGCTTTTTCACTTGCAAAGTTAACACTCGCCATTTCCACGCCGTCAACCTTCCCAAGTTCTCGTTCGATAATTCCCGCACACGACGCGCAGTGCATACCAGATATTGCCAATTTCGTCTTCATGCTACCTATCCCTCCACTACTATTTCGCCGCGCTTCACACCCATTGCACAGGTGATCGGATAAACTCCGGGTTGAGTTGCCGTAAACTCAAGTACCAAATCTTCCCCCTTTTTCAAAAAAATCGGTTTGTCATAAAGCCCGGGAATCATGATGGTACTCATACAGCCAATACCGTCTCCGGTGACATCGACAACAAGCGCAGCCTTTTGGCCAACCTTCACAGTAAAGTCCTTTGGTGAAATATCAGGGTCGGGCCCTGGTGTAAATACAGTATCGAGGCGCACCGTATCTTCACTCAGCGCAGTAGCATTGTTCGACACACTGCTAAAATCGGGTAGTTTAATTTGCGCCAGGGTTATTGCACCTGATAAATTTACGAGCGCCAATGCAATGACCCCAACACCAATTATGCGGAAAAGTGATTTTGCAAACGCACCCTTGATAACAGAAGTAAGCCATCCGATACCCATGAGCCCAGGCGCTGTTCCGATTGCAAACGTACCCATAATAACCGCACCGAGTAGAGGGCTCCCGGTACCAACGGCCATGAGCTGCATCGCCTGCGTAAAGCCACATGGTAAAAAGAAGGTTAATACACCCGCAAGCGTCGCTCCGTACCATTTGTATTCACCCTTACTTTTGTCCATGATACCCAACTTTTCAGACAGCCAGGATGGCAACGTAATGCTGTTCAGTCTTGGGAAAAGCTCCGTAAGATTAAGACCAAGGACGATCATCACAAAGCTCACAATAATCATAAGCCAGCCCAGTACTGATCCGCTAAGCTGGAACAGTGAACCGAGTCCGCCGATCAGTGCACCAAGTAGGGTGAACCCGACAATACGTCCGACATTAAAGAAAATATGAGGACGAAAACGCTGCGTCGTCGTCGCGTTCGGATACTGCTCGGCGTGTTTTGCCGATATTGCAAGAACGAGCCCGCCCACCAGTGCCATGCACGTCGAAATGCCCGCAGTGAGACCAATGATGAGCCCCGTCGTGGCGAGGTTTGAACCGCTGGATGCAAATTTTGATATGTCGAAATTATTGACGGCAAAAATAACGGCAACTGCGACCGCCAATAGGATTCCAATCATAATATCGCGATAAACGGCAGAGTCTTTTGCTATGAATGAAGGGTGTGCATCGCTTGCCTGTGCACCCTTTACGCTATACCCCGCGCGCTGAACCGCTCCCGCAATCTCGCTATCGCTCGGTAGTTGATCGGCGCTAATAGTAGCAGCTTCATTTTTTAGACTTACTTTTGCTCTCGTAACACCATTAAGCTCCTCGAGCCTTTCTTTGATCATGATTTCGCACGAACGGCAGTGCATACCCTCAATTTGAACAGTCTTTTGCTTCATTATGTAAGCATAGCAGTATGATTTAATATATTCAAGTATTCGAATATATTATAACTACTTGCCGTTTACATGGTATAGTATTGATATGTACGGACAATTATTCTTGTTTGAAGAAGAAATATTTCAGGTGCTCGCAAACGAAAAGCGACTTGAAATTCTCCAGCTACTACGCACCGGCGAGCGCAACGTATCAGAGATGCTCACGATGCTAGGTTTGCGACAGGCAAACCTTTCTCAGCATCTTGCGCTTCTCAAACGCACTGGCCTCGTGACGACAACAAAGCGGGGGCGTGAGATTTACTACAAAATTAGCAACGGCCAAATTACTGATGCCATGGATAGCATTCATGCTTTCATCTCAATTCGCCATAACATAAAGACTCCTACTCGCTCAGTATTTCCCTTCGTTATCGATCCCGTGTGCGGAATGCGACTGAGCGCCGCGGATGCTTTTGACAGTATTACCGATAGCCAGGGCGAGCATTATTTCTGCGCGAGTGGCTGCATGAATACCTACACGCGCAGCCACAGTGTATAGCAAAATGAAAATTAATACGACAAAAGACGGCCAGCAAATGCTGACCGTCTTTTCTTGGCAGCCCCTAGTCGATGAGTTAAGAACTTTTACGCGAAATTAAATCTACAAAATTCACGAGTCTCATTAGGCAGCATTTCAACAAGAGCTATGTGATCAATTTTTGCTTTTATATTAAACGTTTGATCGTCAAGATACCTCGCTCCCTTAATAAAACCTTCTTCATTAAGATCTTTAAATGCAAGTGCGCAGTGTGGATGGTACGGACTTGGCATAAAGTACCATTTATTCAACTGTCTTGATACCTCTGAAGTCTTTTCCACGAGACCTAATAAATCGTCATTTCGAACGACGTCCAAATAGGGGCCATAGGGTGTTGTTGTCCCACCCACTCCACCCTCACGAAAATCAATCTTCAAGATGTCATACATAGATATGTAAAAAGAATTCGTATTCTTAATACTATTTTCAAATGCAGACCTAACCGCCACAAGCTCCCTATCGTCAATTTCAATGCCATCACCGACTGTTATATGTGGCCTCCATAAATCTAGCGACGCCCGTGCTCCAGTTAGCTCGCCAAGCTTTTTTTGGATAGAACGAATAGTGTTAGTCGAGTCTGAATCTAGATAACAAACAACTGAGAATCTCATACAAAAATTAGACCACGAAACCGTAGTCTAATCAAGCGTAAGCGTCTTGGCAGGGGCACTAGGAATCGAACCTAGATCGTCGGTTTTGGAGACCGATATACTAACCGTTGTACTATGCCCCTGTACAGAGACGTATTGTAGCAGAATGAAGCGAAAAATTCGAGAGACTATGCAGCCGAAGGTGAACGTAGCGTAGGCAATAACTTCGCAAGCGCCTTCAGTGCGGTTGCCGCATCACTGGCTATTACACCTTCGAGGTCAAGCCTGAGCTGGTCGCAATCTTCCGGGCCGTAGTATTCAGAGACCTCGCGAATAAGGGCAAACATTTCGGGTCCCATCGTCTCCATGAGGTCATCGGCATGATCAGGATAAAGCTGCTTAAAACCTTGAATCACCGATCCCACTTCAAAAAATGGGCGCTGAGGGCCATAGACAGCTTCACGTTTTTCTCTGTCGCATGACATATATACTTCCAATCACACCTGCGAACTATCGCAAGTATGTACATTATAGCATATTTGTGTAAATTTGTCTATACCTATGAGTGGTCGGAGCGTACGATACGCCGGAATTTTTTGTCCGCAATAGGGTCTGCGTAGCGAGCAATCGGTTCATACACAAATGTCCGTTTTGCCTTGGCGCGCACACCAGCGTCGACCTCTTTGATCGTATTGACGAAAAAGTTCTCAATCAACCATTCGCGCCCAGGTGCCGTCTCGGCCATAATCGTGATTCGCCAGAGGGAATCACCCCATTCCTCCGGCTTTTCGATCCTGAGCGGCTTCGTGATCATCGTAGGCCCCGTCGGCACAGCACGCACGAGCTCCTGGAGAACTGTCAGTGCACGTTCTTTGTCGCGCGTAAACACATCGACGGCAATCGTCCGAACACCGCGCGGCGTCACGTGTGCCGCCTGAATCTGTTGGTTGTGAATCCAAATTACTTCACCATTGAGCGCGCGCAGCTTGGTAGAGCGCAGCGTCAATCGCTCCACGACACCAGATACGTCTATAAACGGTTCAACTTTGATGAAGTCACCGACGTTAAACCACTGCTCGATAATCATAATCGCGCCCGCGGTCACGTCACGCAAGATCGTGCCAAGCGTCTGACCGGCGAATACGATGAAAAAGGCGCTGGCTCCGATCGCTGCCGCACCGCTGCTGGCGACAGGGCTCAGGATCATCCAGACAACATAGGCGACGACCGCCACAACGGCCGCACGAATCACCGCGATCGACACAGACAAGTACGTCTCAACCTGGCGCAGACGAATAAATCGCTCTTCGTTCGATTCCTTGTCAGAACGTGCAGACACCGCCTGGGCAATCTTGATAATAAAATCCGCCAAAAACTTACTCAATATATAGGCGAGGACAATCGAGGCGCCCAAAATAAGAACCGAACGATAGGCGTTCGGCTGCGTAAAAAACTCGAGAATATCAGTTGTCACAAGTTGCATTTCTTTGTCACAGTATAGCGCAAACTGCCTCAAAAATACATGTCCGACACCGCGCCAGTAGTGGCCTCGAGTGCAATCTCGCCAGGTCATGATATAATTGTCTCCATGAAGCAATTGCACGTCTCGACACCACACTGTTTAATCGTGACTGGACTTCCTGGTAGTGGCAAAACAACCTTTGCAAAAGCCTTCACCGAGACCTTCGACGCGCCGTTTCTTGACATGCCGGCAATCCGCTCGTATGTCAGTGATGGGTTTCCAGCAGAGAACCTCGTCAACGAGCTGATCAAACAAGTCATGAAGGCGAATACAACATTCGTCATCGAGCTGCCAAGTGGCGGCAAAGAGGCTCGCGAAGAGCTCATCAAACGCGTTCAAGAGGCGGGCTTTGCTCCACTTGTCGTGTGGGTACAAATCGACCCGAAGATTGCCGAAAAACGCTCGACGACATCGACCAAAAAGCAGCCTGCAATCCATACCAAAGCCAGTTTTGCCAAAGCTGCTGCCGAATTCGCAGCACCGACAGAAACAGAGCTGCCGATCGTCATCAGCGGACGCCACACAACAGCATCACAGATGCGCGTCGTCCTGAAACGAATCGCGCAGGGCGCTGGCCGAGACAGAGTCAAATTAACTCCCGCGCCAACCGAGCGCCCATCAGGCCTCAAGCGCCGACGAAACAACCCACTCGTACAGTAGGTGTCTATGCCGGAACAATTCACAGATGAAATCCTCGGAACCATACGCGTCCGACGGAATCCGTTGTCACGTTCGATTCGTATGCGTCTATCTGCGCGTGGTGAAATCGTTGCCACTGTACCGAATCACACACCCCTCATTTTTATCAAACAAACCGTCAAGAATTCACGCGGCCGACTAATCGAGATGCTTGCCGAGGCCGGGCCGGAGCAGTATATCGATGGGCAAGCGCTCGGACAGTCACACACGCTTGCTGTCGTCTCATCGGAGTTATCGCATGAAGTCCGCATCTCTCTGAGCGGGCGAAAACTCGTCGTCACACTCCCGCACCAAGTAGCTATTCAAGACGCCACTGTCCAGGCTTTGATACGTGATCATGTGACAAAGATTCTTCGCAAAGAAGCTAAGGCCTATCTGCCACGGCGACTTGCCACGCTGGCAGATCGTTACGGCTACGCCTACTCAAATGTACGCTTTCCTCATGCGACGAGCCGGTGGGGAAGTTGTAGCACTTCGGGAACCATCAGTCTCAATATTGCGCTCATGAAGCTACCCCTGGAGCTCATTGATTACGTTATCGTGCACGAACTCGCGCACACAAAACACATGAACCACTCTGCGGAATTCTGGGAGGAGGTGTCAGAACACGACCCTCGCTACAAACTTCATCGCCGTCAGATGAAATCGTATTCTCCAGTCATTTGAGAACGCGCTTATGCTATACTGATGAGGAAATGAAAGCCCTCAAACAGAGAGAGACAACGAGCGAGCAACTCATGAGAGTGACGCGTCTCGGCAGCGCGTTGTTGCCGTTGGCGGTTTTCGTGTATCTTGTCCTCGCGTTTCCCGAAGTGCTGCGCGGCGACTACGACTCCAATAAAATCCTCATCCTTCTCGCCGCACTCGGATGGGTCGCGCTCGGTATTTATCTCGTAGACACAAAAGTGCGCTATCGTGTACAGACCATCTGGTGGCTTAGCTCATACCATATTCTAATGATAGGCTTTCTGTTGTTTGTCACCGGCTTTGGCAGTCCAATTGTCTACCTGTGGTCAATCCTCCTTCTCAGTAGTTATGTCTACTTCAAATTCGAAGGCCTCACGCTCAGCCTCGTCCTGCTACTTTCAACAGGGCTCGTAGACAGCATGCTCGGACACCTTGCGTCGATTACTCTTAATGAAAATCTCGCCTACAGCCTGATTGTCGCCATCATCGGTGGTGTCGCTGCGAGCGTCATCCGCGCAGCGAGTTCAGACCAAGAGCGACTCGATGCCGCACGTGAGCAATCCGAGCTCCAACGTCAACGCATCACAACACTCATCAATAATCTCGGTGATGCCATCATCAACCTCGACTCACATGGTAAGATTACGCTTTACAACGCCGCAACGCTGAGCCTCCTCGACACCAACGCAGCGATCGACAACAAGTACATCGACACTATTTTTAGCTTCATCAATAGCGATAACGAACCTATTAAACTCAGCAATGAGCTCAAGTCTATCAAAGCGGTCACCATCCGTGACGACCTGCACACTACCATCTCCGACGAGATTATCCGTCTCGAACTAACCATCTCGCCGATACGCAGCTCCTTCGAAGACACCGGCAAACACGCCGGCTGGATCCTTATCATGCGCGATGTCACGGCAGCAAAAAGTCTCGAAGAAGAGCGCGACGAATTCATCAGCGTCGTCAGCCACGAGCTCCGCACGCCGATTACTGTCGCCGAAGGGACAGTAAGTAACGTTCAGCTCATGATGGAACGTGGCGAATCGCATCTCGACAAGCTTAAACCCGCTGTCGACATGGCGCACGAGCAAATCATTTTCTTGGCAAAAATGGTTAATGACCTCAGCACGCTCAGTCGTGCAGAGCGAGGTGTTGCAGGTGACGCCGAAGATATCGACGTCGACGAGCTCATCCACAATATGTATAACGAATACGAACCGCAGGCCAGCGCCAAAGGTTTGCAACTCAATCTGCACATGCCGGCAAAAGTCGGTTCCGTTTTGACAAGCCGCCTTTACCTCAAGGAACTCCTGCAAAACTTCGTCACCAACTCGATCAAATACACCAAAGAAGGGTCCGTCACGATCGACGTCAAGAAATCCCGTGAAGATCTCATCACGTTTGCTGTCAGCGATACCGGCATCGGCATCAGCAAGGCTGACCAAAAGCGCATCTTCGAGAAGTTCTATCGTGCCGAAGACTATCGAACTCGCGAAACGAGCGGCACCGGCCTCGGCCTCTATGTTGCCGTCAAGCTGGCCAAAAAGATTGGCACATCAATCGACATGAAGTCGCGACTCAACCATGGCTCAACCTTCAGTATTGCGCTACCCGCCGCCAAGAAATAACCCTTTGACATTTCTGCGTTCGTCAATTATAGTGGTAGTTGACAGTCTGGCCTAAGCCAGACTATTTAAATTGGGAGACCCTACATGGCCACGACCAAAAAAACAGCTAAGAAAGCGAGCACAAAAAGCGTCTCCTCTGAGACGAAAGTAACTCGTATCACTGCCAAGGACAGTGGCAGTACCAAAAAAGCAGCACCAAAAGCCGCTCAAACAAAAGCACATACCCTGACCGCCAAAGAAAAAGCTGACATCACCGAAAACAAAGAGCTCAAGGCTCCACGTTTCCGCTTGCGACGCAGCGAAAAGGCTGAACAGGACAGCGAAAAGACCAGCGGCAAGCGACGCCGACCGCTGCGGGCAATGAAAGAATACTTCAAGGGCTCATGGTACGAGCTTCGCCAGGTTCGCTGGCCAGACCGCGCCACAACCTGGCAGATGACCGGCGCACTGATCGGTTTCACTGTATTCATCAGTGTCATCATCTTGCTACTCGACGCATTGTTCAAATACTTATTCCAACTAATGATCGGTTCATAAGGAGAATCACTACATGTCAAAAACCAACCGTTATGATGATAGCCGTGCATGGTATGCCATCCACACCTACTCTGGCTACGAAGAAAAAGTAGCTGACTCTATCCGCCAGCGCATCCAGACCGTCGACATGGCTGACAAGATTTTCGACGTCATGGTGCCAAAAGAAAAGCAAATCCAGATCAAGAACGGCAAGCGTAAAGTTGTCGATGAAAAGATCTTCCAGGGCTACGCACTCGTTGAAATGAAGCTCACCGACGAAACATGGTACATCGTCCGCAACACCCCTGGCGTTACCGGCTTTGTCGGCGCCAACACCACGCCAACTCCTGTTTCTGATAGCGAAATCACCAAGATCAAGAAGCGCATGGGCGTCGAAGATCCAAAGCACCAGATCGACTTTGCTGTCGGCGAAGTCGTCAGTATCGTTGACGGTCCATTCAAGGGCTTCGACGGCGCCGTTTCTGAAATCGACACCGCCAAGGGTAAGCTTCGTGTCATGGTCAGTATGTTCGGCCGCGATACACCTGTTGAGCTTGACGCACTCCAGGTCAAAAAAGTATCATAGTTTCTAGATAGAAAACACAGGGGAGTAGAGGGATGACAGAGCGACAACTCGTACCGTCAGGAATATCAGGTGATCTTGCAACAGATTCAATCGGCGACGCAATGACTGCGTACAATGCGAATCCGCGCGAAGTAAGCGAGCAAGCTCTTGCACGTCAGCGCGCCGAACTTGATGAAATCGCCGAAAGAGCACTCAGAGGTGAGCAGCTAACTCTCGGAGAAGCAATCCGTCTGGAGCGCCACTTCGAGTCCGCTGCGACACAATCAATGTAGTAGACAAACATACCGTTTTCTGCTACAATACACATCCGTTACGCACTGCAAAAGCTTCAACTATTTAGCAGTTCAATAATCTATAGGAAATAATCACAATGGCAAAGAAAGTCATCGGTAACTTGAAGTTACGTATCCCAGCTGGCCGCGCAACCGCAGGTCCTCCAGTTGGTTCAACACTCGGTCAATGGGGTCTCAACATGATGGACTTCATCAACCCGTTCAACGACGCAACAAAAGACATGATGGGCAAGGACGTTATCGTTCACATCCAGGTCTTCGAAGACCGCACCTTCACCTGGAAGAGCCTTGGTCAGCCAGTTGATGACATGATCCGCACCGCGATCGGCATCAAAAAAGGTAGCCCAAAGCCACACACCGACAAAGTTGGCACAATCACTCGCGCACAGCTCGAAGAGATTGCGAAAGAAAAGATGGATCAGCTCAACGCGATCGATCTCGAAGGCGCCGTCAAAGTTATCGCCGGTACTGCTCGCAGTATGGGCGTCGAAGTCAAAGACTAATTCGTTCGACCTCACTCCGAAAAAACCGTGTACAAACTACACGGTTTTTTCTATTGACGGCGCACCAAATAAGCAGAGTACAATAGATCTATCACCACGCGACACACGTCGCATCATGCTACTTCAGGCCAGAGTCGCCTTGTAGCTCTTCCATCACGAAATCAATCTAAACAGGAGAGCTACTATGTCTCGTGAATTATCTTCACACCCCATCGAAGTCACCGGTTACGCGTTCGATGACACCCAACGCGGATATCCAACGCGCATCAACATACACGGTAGGTCGGTCAATGTCGAACGCGGCACCGTCGACGGCACACTGTCATTTCAGCACGATGGTGTCTACTTTTGGATTCAGAGATCAAAATCATCATGGGTAATACAGCGATGGCCCTAGGGGCCACCATACCGCGCTTCGATTGCACCAAAAAAGTTCCCGATACGGGAACTATAACAAACTATATGGGATGACCCGGGCGCTTTGACACGCCCGGGGACACCACCTTACACATCGCAGTACTACACGAGCGCAGGAGCCCATGCTGTTGCAAACCACACGACAGCGACCAGGATGAAGCCAGCTGTCTGACTGTCGGCGCGCTCGGAGATACCTCCGTGAGCACCGAGCGAGGACGCCGTGTCTTTTAACAGCATCGAACGCTTCATGGCGCTCTGGAGCAGGTCTCCTAGGATAGCGATGGTCGCGACGCCGGCGCCGAGCGCGAGGCCAAACCACCAACCAACCCAATCGCCCCACAGGACAAGTGCGAAGACGGCCGCACCGGCAACGAGGCCGATGGCTGCGCCTTCCCAGGACTTGCTCGGCGAGTAGCGCGAGAAGCCACGCGCGATCACTCGGCGCCCGAAGAGCTTACCGCCAACGCTTGCGAACGTGTCCGTCGCGACGACAGCCAGGAGCGTCGCGAGGAACACACGTAGCGATTCGAAGCGCATCCAGACGGCAAGCGAGCCACCGAGTGTCACGATGACAACCTCCGCAATCACTAGTGTGTTCAGGTGCATCGCACCGACCATGGCCTGGATTTCCCACCAGAACCACACCACCAAGACAAACACGAGCGCGAGACACGTTAGCGGGTGCACGATTGTCAGTGACAATGCAATCACCATCATGACGATGCCCATAGCCGCCTTTGACCTCTTCAGGATGTTCATTCTTTACCGCCCCTCGCGGATAGTAGTCGTATTGTAAAGGTAGTGCTGGGCTTGACTATACCTTGAAAATGTCGTTTCGTAAACCATAAGCGTGCAAATTACCATAACAACCATTGCGAATTTGTCATCAGAGTTGCTATACTACGCTCATGAAACAGCGGGGGAAACGCACTACTGCGCACATAATCTCTCCTCTTGGGTGGATGGGAACGGTCGTAGCGACAGTGATTACACTGTTCTATGGTATCGAGTACATTCGTATGGATACGCTCAGCGTCTATGACGCCGCTGGACACCTCCAGGCGGTCAACGGCATGATGCAAACCTGGCCTGCACTCGCAAGCTGGCAGCCCGAGACACTTCTCGGTTGGGCACAGGGAACGCTGTACCCGCCGCTCGTCCATTGGACAGCAGCGGGACTTGGACTACTGATCGGTGCCAACGCGGCACTCAAAACACTCGTCATCTTGGCGCTGCTCGCAACTCCGCTTACACTCTGGCTTTGGCTACGCAGCATGAAGCTCGATCCAATTCTACGCTGGCCAGCCCTCATAGGTAGCCTCGTGCTACTATCGCTGCTCCCAGCTCACTTGGGTGGGTCAGTGAGCGGACTATTTGATCTCGGCATGATAACGAGCTTTGTCTCACTGCCGCTCGTCTTTGCGACATTTGCCTTAGCCCACATCGTATATGAGTCGAAGCAGAAGCGATGGTTCATCCTCTTAGGTATCCTATTCGGCCTCCTCATCTGGGCACACGTAGTCGGCGCAATCGCTGGCGGGCTATACTTACTCGTAACATTCGGCTATGCAGCCATCAAACGTAACGCCCAGGCGCTCTTTCGTCTACTCTATGGAGCGGCGATCGCTTTCATCGTAGCTGCACCGTTTATATTCACGTTTTTGCTTCATCTCGGCAGGACAATGGGCAATGCGAGCGCTATGTCGTCAGACGTGACCTATACTGGCGCCACGCTCATCGCAGCGACGAGTATTCTCGTCTACTTATTCATAGCCAAACGACCGTTTCCGAGCATCGCCCTTGGTACGGGCCTTGCACTGATCGCCATCGCGACGATCGACATAGTTACTCATCATGCGCATCCCTACGATTCAGGCGTGAGCGCATTCTATCTCTATCGACTTGAGCCATTCATGATCCTCCTTGTCGGCATCGGCGCTTTGGCTGCACTCCAGTCAACACTCAAGATAAACGTTCGCTTCAAACATCGTCTCGAGCTGGCAGTGGCTGTCATCTGCATCCTGGTTGCTCTGCCACTTTTGGTCAAAAACCCGACCATGCCCACACAGCCGATCGTCACACTCTACGATATGGACGCAGTTGATGGACGCTTCATCGAGACGTTCTACCGCACCGAAGCCGGCTCAGCTCCGTACACATTCCAGACGCAGCTACTGCGCAATAACCCTGACGCAATGTGGGCGAACGGTCTATTCATCGAGTCAGAGCCAAATGCACCATTCATAAAATCACTCAGCGTCAGCATTAACCCGATGTCCGCACTGAACGAGCAAGAGATCCATTGCCGGCCAGAGCAGGTGATCGTAGCACAAGAACGCCGACAGCAATTACTCGATTATTTCGGCATTCGCTATACTGTCTCGCTCAATGACAATCGGACGAATGCAGATGGAACCTGGGTCTACGACGGAACAACCAAATACTACCACGTCAATGACCGCGGCAGTCGCCCGCTCGCCGAAGTAAGTCCATTTGCACTCGAGCCCATCACGGGCAACTGGGAGACGGCTGTTCTCGACTGGTGGGAACGCGAGGGGCCTGTCCAACGCCTGCTCTACAACGCTGCGAACGGAGAGATCGCTGGCTCCACGCAACCTACTGACGTCAAAGTGACCAAATGGAATCACAGTGGCATCTCCATCGCCGTCAACTCAGAGGTTGATACGGTCATTCTCATCAAGGCAAGCTACTCATCGAAATGGCGAGCAACCGATGTAGACGGCAAGCCAGTGAGACTCTACCGGGCTGCGCCAAACATGATTTTGCTCTCGGGCCATGGCATAATCAACCTGACACGCTAGCCCTTCCTATCGTTCACAAAATCTGCTATAATTATCTCCACAAATATCAATGTTGGGAGGCGCTCGAAACGCCGCTTGCACCACAGAAAGGATTCATCCTATGGCTAAAAAAGCCGAACTGCTCGAAAAAGCGGCAGAACTGAAGCTTGAAGTTTCAGAAAAAAACACGATCGCACAGATCGAAGGAGCAATCGCTAACGCCGAGAACCACGAAGTTCGCGAAGCAACTGTCGCCAAGGCAGGCAAGCGCAGCCAGAAGTCTATCGACGAAGCTGAAGAAAAAGCAGAGAAGGAAGCCCGCAAAGAAGCTGGTGACACGACTCCTCAGGACCCAGAAGCTGAAGCACTTGCAAAGAAAGGCCCAGCACCAAAGGTTCGCCCACTTATCGAACGCCGCGGGAAAGCTTACCGCAAGGTAGCCGGAAAAGTCGAGAAAGACAAAGTTTATTCACTCGCTGACGCGATGGCACTCGCTATCGACACCAACCCTGCGAAGTTCGACGCCAGTGTCGAAATGCACGTTCGCCTCGGTGTTGATCCACGCCAGGCCGACCAGAACATCCGCGCAACCGTTGCATTGCCACACGGTACCGGTCGTACCATCCGCGTCGCTGTCTTCGCCCCAGAAGACCAGCACGCTGCTGCAAAGAAAGCTGGCGCTGACGTCGTCGGTGACGAGGAATTCCTCAAGCAGCTCGATCGCGAAGACATCAACTTCGACATCTTGGTCGCAACTCCTGCATTCATGCCACGCCTCGGCAAGTACGCTCGTACGCTCGGTCCTAAGGGCCTCATGCCAAACCCTAAGTCTGGCACCGTTTCAGCTGACGTCGCTAAGGCTGTCGCTGACGCCAAGGCCGGTAAGGTCGAATACCGCGTCGACAAGCAAGCTATCGTTCACTTGAGCGTCGGTAAAGTCAGCTTCGGTAGCGAAAAGCTCCTCGAGAACGCACGTGAGTTCATGAGCAGCCTCTCAAGCCAGAAGCCATCAAGCCTCAAGGGCAACTACATCCACTCAATCTCTGTCAGCACCACTATGGGCCCTGGCATCAAGGTCGAGCAGTAGTTCTAGCGGAACGTGTGCTCATATCACCCAGCAGGCTTACTGCTGGGTGATATTTTTTATTTCATTAATATGCCATGTCTCAATCTTCGAGGACTGCGGAGGGTTCGCAGAGTTGGTATATGTCTCGGTTGCGATACTGACAATTGCAGTAACTTCATACCAATCATCTTGATCTGTGCGCTCATCTCCAACGTTAGCCCAGATACTTTCTGCATTCGATAAGCACGGCTCATCGCTGCTATCATTAACACGGTATGCGCAAAAAGCACCGTCACCCATACCATTTCGGCTTACGATAAATACCTTCTCTTCTGTCTTTTCGGAAGTCGAAATCATGTTTCGAACACCCAATACCCCAGCAACCGCAACAAGTATTAGAATCGCAGCCATCCCTACAAGCCGTGACTTCTTTTGTACTCTGCCCCGCTCCAGGCCTATTACTTCATGCATTTTTACAAGTATACCATGGACTACCGGATAACCTCCATATATGACATACTAATGTTATATATGGAGGATAGATGAAACAATATTTGGATTTGCTACGCGATATCAAAGAGAATGGCACGAAGAAGTCTGACAGGACCGGCACGGGAACGATCAGCGTTTTTGGTCGCCAAGTACGCTACGATCTCGCCGATGGGTTTCCTGCTGTGACTACGAAGAAACTCTATTTCAATAGTGTCGTCCACGAGCTACTGTGGTTCCTGCAGGGCACCGGCAACATCGAATACCTCGCGCAAAATAACGTCCACATCTGGGATGAATGGCCATTCAAGGCGTTCTTGGAGAAAAATAACTTACCAATTCCCGAAGTGAATTCTGCCGAATGGAAGGCGCAGATGAAAGACTTTATTTCTCGCGTCGCCACCGATCACGACTTTGCCATGAAATGGGGTGACCTCGGTCCCGTCTACGGTGTCCAGTGGCGTAAATGGCCAGATGGCAATGGGGGACACGTCGACCAGATCGCCAACGCTATCGAGATGATCAAGAAATCGCCAGACAGCCGACGCATCATCGTCAGCGCCTGGAACGCAGCCGAGATCGATGAGATCGTGCGCATCGGCGGCTTGCCGCCGTGCCACAGCTTATTCCAATTCTACGTCGCTGACGGTAAGCTCAGTCTCCACCTCTACCAGCGCTCAGCCGACACCTTCCTTGGCGTACCGTTCAATATCGCGAGCTACTCGCTACTGCTTGCTATGGTCGCACAGGTAACCGGCCTTAAGCAAGGCGAGTTCGTCCACACGTTAGCCGACACACACATCTACCTGAACCACCTCGACCAAGTCAACGAGCAGCTCTCACGCGAACCGCGTCCGCTACCACAGCTCTGGCTCAACCCGGACATCACAAGCATCGATGATTTCACCTTCGACGACATCCGCCTCGAAGGCTACGACCCACACCCGCCGATCAAAGCACCTATTGCGGTGTAAGCCTGTTCCCCTATTCGAGATTCATCACCACAAACAGGGGAGGCTAGGGTTTCGGTGAGTTTTTGATGCTGAGCGTTTGGCTATTGTTAATTGAACCAATCAATAATTAACACCTGGTTTATCCTGCCTGATTTTCCTCATCAAGCCACTCAGTCATGACGAAGATCTCACTCGCTTTTCGTTCAAAATCTCCCAGCTCAACTACCCCAATATCATCAATTGACCTACGTAAGAACATCGCAACATCGTCGCCTTTGAACTTATCCTGCACATATGCTTTTCTTAATTCCTCCTTGGACACTTGATCATTCGGGGACTGCTTGAAGGACGGGCTACACACAAGGAGCGAAAGCGGTGGTCCGATGTTTCTTTTATGCCCGCTCCTTAACGAAAATCTGCTAATACTAGCATCCACTAGGTAAACAGACACGTACTTACCCCACCATAGCTCGTCGGAAGAGTCCCAGGACGTGTCTACAGTATAACCGTCATATTTTGGCTTCATCATTTCGCTATCTCCATACACTAAGGTGTCCATTATAGTAGCCTGGGCGATTGGCGTTATTCCATTTATACGCTGTCGAGCCACGCATTTGAAAATTCGACTGTACTTGATTGGCCCTGACCTTATACATCGGTGGTCTATAGCTTCTCAACCCGTTTCTACTCACAAGGCGCTTGCCTACTGGCCCGAAGTACCTGCCCGTATACATTCTTCCAGCAAGATTCGATGTTGTTCTTCCGACTGTGCCGAATTTCGCTAGACTACCGCCAGCTTTCGCAACCTTCGCAATCCTATACGCCTTAATCCCAACCTTCGCCGCGATACCCACGCCACCACCGATAGGCAGACAGCTGAGCTGTTCCCAACCATGACCGCAGACGGCATGGTAGACGGTTTTTGTTGTTTTCCATGCAGATTTTGCAGTGTTCGCAACTGCCTTGCGTGCATTATCGAACCAACCCCATTGACCGTTCAGGTCAAATCCGTTGACCGGATCATTGACATACGCATAGTTGTTGTCTGTGCCACCTTCGACTGGATCTACAGAAAGGAACCGGCCTAGAGTAGGTATATATACTCGTGCGCCCATTTGGATTATACCACCAGAGATAGGGGAGGCTAGGGTTTCGGTTACTGGCTAGATAAAATGCCGCGCTTAGCTGCTTTTGCGCACAAATTTACCACGCACTATACCAAAGCTGCCAGAAAGTGATACATACCCAAACCGTTTCGGCTCGATTATTAAGGATTTATCGACAATATCGCCAATTAGCCCCGCGAGCCGACTAACCCCCGCGACCTTCTCTTCCTGCTTTACAGAGGAGTCAAGCTTAAATTTGTCCTGGACATAAACCTCTATCTCAACATTTGGATAGATTTGAATATATAATGGATCCTCATAGCCATCAGCTAAAAGAAATCTTCCAAATGATGGATAGCCCTTTCCTCCTATAACATTAATCTCAGCTCCATATACATCGACATTCTCGATAGATATAAGGTTACCAGACAGCATTGCACGTATCCGACTGTCCGAGAGTAACATGTCGTAATACGACAACATCATGCAGCTCCTCTCTTTTTCATAATATCCTATACGACTTACCGTAGTTCTTAAAGTTGACTCTAATTGAGTTCGTTCTGCCCATATACACATGCCCCCCTGCCTTATATCGAAATCGCAGGTAATTTTCCCTATGAGACCAGCCAGCCTTCAGGAAACTTCCATATCTACCGTTAAGCAGTCCCTCGTTCTTGCGATAAGCATTATTGCCAAATAAGTAGCTTTTCTTTCCTATGATTCTTGCTTTCGACTGCCATGAAAGCGTCTTTGTAAGTACCTTACTTCCAAACTTAGTCATCTTCAAGCCGCTTGCTACCAACTTGCCTCCAGGTATGAATCCTACAGCAGCTGCCGCAGCACCTTTGTAGTTCCCTTGAGCAAGATTACCCGCGACAGCGACAGTACTGGCAACCATTCCTATCGGGCCAGGTATGAATGAAGCTACTGTGGCTACGTTGGTAACAGCCTTTACGACACCGCTCCAACTGAATCCCCACATACCATTAAGGTCGTAGTTGTTGACCGGATCATTCACATACGCATAGTTGTTGTCTGTGCCACCTTCGACTGGATCTACAGAAAGGAACCGGCCTAGAGTAGGTATATATACTCGTGCGCCCATTTGGATTATACCACCAGAGATAGGGGAGGCTAGGGTTTCGGTGAGTTTTTGGTGTTGGCCGACGTAGTCGTAGGATGTTCCGTCGACGGTGTTAGTTGGCGTGTCCGCCGAGAGGGCAGAGGCAACTACAGCCAGTACCTCACCGAACGGTCCAGTCATAAATCGCCCTGTCAGAGTACCATCAGCGTTGACGGTAGCCATGGTGTCGCCGTGAAGGTTCGGAAGGGAGTAAGTAGTCGCGCCTGCGCTGGTGTGCGTTGGCTTAATTGTGACCAGCACATCACCTGGTAGCGTGAGGTAAAACTCCTCTACATCGCCTGCGCTATTCAGCACGGCATCAGGCGCATCATCACCGCTGCCGTAACTGTAGATGCTCGTTCCTGTGGTGGTTCCGTTTTCTTTGGTCTCTCGAGAAATGAGGCGATTGGTGATGTCACGCATATAGGTCGTCTCTTTGCTGCCAGACGATATTCCGACACTACGGTCACTGGAGTCGTACGCAAATTGTGTCTTGCTCGCAGAAACGCCCAAGCTAACCGTATTGCCATGCGCGTCATATGTCGCATCTGTCAGCGTTGCGTCGGAACTTGCCAAGAGTCTGTCTGCGGCATCGTAGCAGTAGGTCGTTGTCACGCCATTGACGACCGAGCTCGTTCGGTTGCCATTCTTGCCGGCACTCTGGTTATTACCTGCTAGGCTAGAACATGCTGCGTCAGCATCGGCAAATGAGTATGAGTAGTGGTTGTCACCGATATCCGCAGAGACTAGCCTACCCGCAGAGTCGTAGCCATAGGACTTCGCTACGCCATTCTCGATACCATTCTTGATGTCACCAGAGGTGTATCGTTCGACCTGGTCGGTAACCGTATCGCCGCCAACTGTGTACGTTGTACTGTTCTCTCTGCCGAGTGCGTCTCGCGTGATAGAGACGGCCACTCCAGCGGGGTATTGTATCGAGTCAATCCGGCCGTACTGATCATAACTCACACCGGCGAACGTCACGCCATCAAGTTTGTACGTCGATAGGCGATCGTACTGATCATACTCGAATGATTCAGTGCCCTTCAGACTCGACGTCTGCGTTACCTTGCCGTAGACATCGTAACTCGTCGTCGTTACCTTACCATAAACATCCGTATAGGCGATCGTCTGTCCCGACATGTCGGTTTCGGTCACAACCATGCCATTTATATCTGACGTGCTTGTCTTGAGCGGATTACCATCAACCGCGTAGTCATTCGTAATCGTTCGACCAGATTGACCATTGATAACTGGCACAGATGTTGACTGTAAGCGACCACGTGCGTCGTAGGTACTACACGTCCATGGGTCGTCGTTGTACCTTGTGGCCACAACCTTGCCGGTGGCGTCGTACACCGTCTCGGTCGTTCGACCGGTTTGCGAGCCAGAACCGTCAGGATCCTGCTCGGTTTTACCCTTAATGAAACCAGCTTGCAAGAAGCTCTCAACTTCTGGCGTGCATGGATTATCACGGGTATCAGTTGCGCTATAGTACTCGTACTGTGTTGTTGTGCCTCCAGGAAGTGTCTTGCTCGTCTGGCGAAGATATGCCGTACCAGGAGCTTCATAAGTGGCGCTCGATTGCAGGTTGAGACCGCTTGGATCAAGTGTCGTACCCGAAACTGTGCCGTAGGCAGGATTGGAATACTGCGTCGTTGTCGTCAAATTACCAAGCTGGCTATCGTAGGCAGTGGTGCTCGTGACGAGGCCGTAGTCCGTCAGTAGATTGTTCGCAAATAACGGCGTTTCTACTCCACCAGGTACCGTCTGATACAAGTGAGCGACAAGTCGGCCGCCCGTTCCTGTGCCAGAAGTACCTTTCTTGTAAAATTCAACCATAATCGGAACAACGCTGCCAGCCGTCGCCGTATAGGACACCGTTGCAGACGCGCGTTCAGCACCATCCGACCAGTTATCAATAATTAGTTGATTGTCGATATACAGGCGCGCACCGTCTGCGTGCCCCATACGGAACTTGTACGTACCCGATTGATCGAAGCGAATCTTGCCGGTTGCACGCGCCGAGATACCATCCGTCGGTGTCACATCACTATTCGTCACGTTCAAGCTGTAGATGGCGTCCGTCGTGTTCACATTCATGCCCGTGGTGACAAGTTTTGGATCGCGCAGCATCTTGGTGTTGTCATATACATTAACCGCGAGACCATTGATGCCCTCATCGTATCCCGTCTTCACGTGAGGCACGAGATCGACTTTATCCGCCAGCGGCTTGTCGTCGGTGCCAAACCAGCTCGCTGGGGCAGGGCCGTAGCTATCGATCGGCATGTCGTTGTCGTTGTAGATAGTTGTCGTCTTGAGCCCGGTCGGATCAGTGACAGATTTGACCATATCTCGACCCGGAACCCACTCAGTGCTCGTCGTCAAGTTTGCAAGGTCGGTTACCGTCAAAGTTCGAAAGTCAGTATCATACGTGACACGCTTGGAGAATCCATTCGGCTCATTCGCACCGACCACATGAAAGTCTGTCTTGCCCGACTGATAGGTGAGCGTACTCTCGACGCGAGTAGCGCCAGGAGTTGGCGCGACATCCTTGATCGACACTACGCGGCCAAAGCTGTCATAGCTGATTTCGTTCGTGACTTCTGCGTCATTGTTGCGGACACCGTAGGCGATTGCGTCGTTCGCAAGCACACTGCGATAGCTAACTATGCGCCCGAGACCATCATAGGTATAATCTTCGTTGGCATCGCCAGGCTGTGCAACACGAGCAAAGCCGCCATTTTTGTACTGGAACGTCGTTTTCTGCCCGTCACTCGTCGTAAACGCACAGAGCATGCCGCTCGGTGCTGCGCTATACCCTGACATGACTTCGCAGGCGCTGTCACCACTATAGTGCAGCTCACCGTAGCGCTGATCATTGACGCCGTCGACGATTTTGACGAGCCGCGATGGATTGCCTGAATAGATATATTTGAGTGCAGCTGGCTGTTTGTCATCTTGCGGCGAACTAACCGATGTCAGCTTTCCCTCGGCATTGAAGATGTAACTACGTCCATCAGTATCGAGAACCGTGTAGGTATTATCTGCGTTGCGAGTCAGGACAGCCTCTTGATCTTTTGGTGGCTTGTAAGCACCTAATGCCCAGGTATACTCGTATGTTTGTCCTGTGCTATCGGAGAGAGTTGCCGTACTGCTCTGAATCTGGAGTCGCTCGTAATTTGCGCTACCATCACCAGTCGCAAGCTCCCATCCGTCAGGAAGCACATTGGCGTTTGGCGCAACCCAGGTCGATGGCATCTCTTGTTCGCTGACGCCATCACCACGAACAAGTAGCCTGAACGATGCGTTCCCGGTATTCTCGTAATATTCTACCGTAACCGGTGTTGGCTGATTCGCATACAGATACTTCGAGGAGCCCCAGCGGTTTCCCGCAGCATTCGCCCAGCTATCCAGCACTGTCTGATCGCTTCCGCTCGAACCCGTGCCGAGTTTTATACGAATATTATCATCACCCGACGCACCCATAGTGTAGTTTCCGGATACAGGTACGGTGATATATCCCTTCCAGCGGACGAGGAAATTGTCAGACGGAAGACCAGGTGAGGCTGCTCCGGCGCCCCAGTTGAAGTTGATCTTTTCATCTTGTCGTACCATTAGCAGACGGCTGCTATCCGTAGGGCTCGTCGGGAATGCTGCCGTTTTCGACGGGTCATTGTAGTAATAGCCAGTGAGGCCATACTTGGAAGCTGTTTTTTCGGATGTTCCAGACTGCACAAGGGCAGGGGTGTTGTAATTGAGCGCAACACCGATAGTGCCTCCGAGCGCAGAAATACTGTGCGAACCTGTGCTCGTCGTGGCATTGCCCGTTGCTAGGTCAACCGAGATCGGTCCCACGTCTTCATACGCCTGAGAACTGTCTTTGCCAGTACGCATATCGACTTTAAATGACTGAATGACCGTCGGATCTGTCTGAAGTGTGCCCTTTGTGTATACCTTCCAGTAATATGTTCGCCCGTCTTGCAAAATATTTGCAGGAACTTTCCATTGAGTCGATGAGGTCCAGCCCGAGTTAATCACGGCGCCCGTCTGTGCATCTGAGTTCGTAGCTATGCGGTAGTAATACTGAACAGCATCGCCATCCGCATCCGTGACAGGATTAACCTTGAGCGTTGGCTGAGTTGTAGCTACGACGGCCTTATTGAGCGGAGAAGTCTGTGTAGCCTTAGGCGTCGGCGTGTCATAGGTAACATTAGCCGTCATTGTACTGTACGGCTTGTAGGTCTGGGCGGCGATCTCCTTGCCCTGTACCCCCCACCAGTTTCCAAATTCATTTCGATCAACGGCAGCCTGCAGTCCGGCCGTGAAATCAATATCGAAGTTAGTGGTCATTCCCGACTGGCTGCCGATATTGACACCCACACAGTTATAGCCCGAGTTGCACGAAGCCTGGCTCATGTACATGGTGCTTGTAGTGGTAGATCCGCCAATACCACTCTTGAATCCACCTATCAGGTGTGCGCTAATGATCGTCTTGTTGTCTAGGTCGCTGTAGGGGAAGTAAATATACGTACGCCAGCTCTTCCAGCCATTGTCATAGAGCGTACCGGTATTTGCGTAACAGACGTTACCATTACAGGAATACCCATCCGACTTATACATCTTGTAGTATGAGTTACTAGATGGCTGACGGCTAAAGCTAGGGTCTATGCGCATCGGGAACGCGCTTGCCGGCTGTGACTTATACCAGTCGGCATCAAGCTGGACGCGGATGCCAGATGCGGTAGGGGTCTGTGTTACACGCTGTTCGCTAATGACTCCACGTCCATTCACGTCAAGACTGAGAGGACTAAACGAGTATTCGTCTGAAAGACCTTCGATGCCTAGCTGACCATCACGTTCAACAACTTTTCCGCCCACAACATCAAAGTCAAATGATGTCTTTGCGGCCTTATTTTTGAGGATAATTATTTCCTTGACAGATTCGCCACGGACTTCATATTCAATATCTACGCCAGGCCATACGTTCTTGTATATGACAGAGTTTCCCGCCTGCATAACTGGTGCATTCGTCTTTGCACCCGCAGGCTTCATTCGGATAGAGGTACCCGGAACGGATATGTCGATACCGTCACCAAGATCACCGAGGACCACACTTGTGTCGCCAGCATTACCGGCATAAAATTGCTTGCCGTTGAACTCATATCGAGCAATCTGGTTGTCGACTTTTTGCCACTTACCATTCGATTCATAGTTCAATTGGTCCGTGCTGTACTCAAGTGTCCGAGTGCCATCGGCATTCTCATATGTACTGGTATACGCGGTACGCATCGACGTGATTTCGCGAACGCGTTTTGATGATGTCTGCTGAACTTGCGTTGCCGGGTGGTCCGGGTCATTATCGAGCGATACGATACCCGTCTGATCAAGCGATAGCGGCTGGGCAATCGTTGCAAGTGCCGCCGTCTCCATCGGACCAACATACTTTCGCTGGATTGCGCGTGGATGATTTATATTAAAAAACGCCATCACAGTAGATGGCTGAAACGTTGTTGCCGTCAGCACGACAACCAAACCCACAAGAAATATTCGCTGAACTAACCTACGCACAGACGCTCTTCGCATCACACATCCCCCAATTAGTTACACGCTCAATATACGATACAAAATATCACAGTACAATAGATTTTTGTAAGAATTATTTACGATTTTTTTCGTATATAACAATATCAAATGCAAACTCATTACGCTCATCCGCATCGTGATGCTCGCGTGAGACTTCGCGCCAGACCGTAGGGTCAATAACAGGGAAGAAAATAGTCGCCTGCGAGAACTCTGCGTCAACATGCGTGATAACGAGTCGATCGACGTCGTTGACGGTCTGCGCGTAGACGCTGCCGCCACCGATAATGAAGATAGGATAGCGCGCAAGCGCGTACGCCGCGTCGAGCGAGAGAGCGGTCAATACGCCAGCCGTACCCGTCGGCTCCGAGCTGAGAACAATATTCTCGCGATTCGGCAGCGGTCGACTATTCATCGACTGAAATGTCTTGAGTCCCATAATCATCGAACCGCCTGTAGTCGTTTGCTTGAAGTGTGCAAAGTCGGCAGGCAAATGCCACAGCAGGTCGTTATTTGCGCCAAGTTCGTTATTGCGCCCAATCGCGGCGATGATCGTTTTCATGTCCTTATACTAGCATGCTAGACTGATGGCATGAGTCTACAAATCACAAAATCCTATCGCAGCGAAGCCGACGAACAGGCCTATACGACGTTTCGCGCTTCCTGGCCGCACGACAAATGTCCGTTTTGTGACCATGAGCAGACAATCGTCGCCGAGCGCCCAAATTTTCTCATCCTGAAAAATGACTATCCGTACTATGCCTACGATGGAGAGAAGGTGGCCGAACATCTCCTCGTCGTCTCGAAGCGACACATTCGCTCACTTGGCGAATGCAATGACGCCGAACGCAAAGAATTCGTCGACCTGATCGCCGAATACGAAGGACGCGAATACAATTTCGTCCTGCGCGCGCCAGACAGTGGCCGCCGCAGCGTGGCACACCACCACGGCCATTTCATCCGCCACGAGAAACAGGCTATGGCAACCAGCGAAGACAGCATGCTATAATCGAGCAAGATTATGGGAGTATATAGCAACACCGAGATTCGGGAGGCAATCGACGATGGTCGCATCGTGTGTACGCCGTTCAATCCTGACCACATTTCCGAAGCAAGTCTCGATTTTACACTTGGTCATTATTTTTACAAGCAAGAATTTCAATCAGAGTCGACTGGTATCTACAATCCATTTGATGAGTCTGACGTCGCGCGCTATTTCAAAGGCCCGCTCGAAGCCATGCCACACAAGCAGTGGTGCGAAAAGGAGGGCGTTCCGCTCTTTGCTAATATTCCCGAAGACCACCCGATCATCGTTCTCAAGCCGGGCGAACGCATCCTTGGACACACTCACGAATTCGTCGGTATCCGCACACATGGCGGTGCGTGTGAAGTCAAGAGCCGCTCCAGCTGGGGGCGCAACGGCGTCGCAGTCTGCTTCGACGCAGGCTGGGTTGACCCAGGCTACATCAACCGCATCACCCTCGAAATCTACAACCTTAACATGCACGAATCGGTTGTACTCCCCGTCGGCGAACGTGTCGGCCAGCTCATCTTCCATCACACCGGTCCTGTCGAAGGCGGCTACGCATCTGGTCGCGGCGGCATGAGCGGCAAGTACCAGCACACTGATGACCTCGACGAACTCATCGCTACCTGGCGTCCAGACATGATGCTGCCACGTGCGTTCAAAGACAAGCGCAAAGCAGCGCCAACTATCGACGGACTCGCCGAGGGCATCAAATAGCATGGGACGCTTCATCGCAATCGAAGGCGGCGACGGGTCAGGCAAGGCAACACAGGCGAAACTTCTCGCCGAATACGCGACCGCACAGGGCTACGACGTCCTCACGGTCAGCTTTCCACGCTACGGCAACGACTCGGCCTACTATGCCGAGCGCTACCTGAACGGTGCCTATGGCACAGCCGAAGATGTCCCGGCAGAGCTCGGAATTCTCCCGTATGCACTTGATCGTTTTGCTGCCCGTGATGATATCGCAGCGCACCTCGCAAAAGACAAGTCACTCGTCATCGCCGATCGGTACATGGCAAGCAATCTCGCGCACCAAGGTACAAAAGTTGATGAAGTTGATACGCGTCAAGAATTTTATCGTCGCACGATGCTCACCGAATACGATATCCTCGGCATTCCGCGTCCTGATCTCAATATCGTACTCCTTGTTCCGTCAGCTATCTCTCAGGCGAACGTCGACAAGAAAGCCGCTCGCAGCTACACCGCACTCAAGCGCGACATCCACGAAGCCGACGCGGGCCATCTCGACAAAGCCAAGCGCAATTACGAAGAAATTTGCGAACTATATCCAAATGAATTCACGGCACTCAATTGCATGAGTGACGAGCAACTACGTCCTATCGACGATATTCAGGCATCAATACGAGACCTGCTTAAACTCTAGGCGTTCTGAAGTGTTCGACGAATTATATCCAGAAGGAAGCGTCCGCCCTCGACCGTGTCGCCATCAAGTACGCGCGCGCCACAATCTTGTCCGTAACACTGCTCGGCACGCTGACGACGCTCAGCAATCGCCTCAAGCATAGCAAGCATACGCGTCTTCTCTTCTGGTGCGTCCATCGAATGATCGGAGTACTGCTTGAACAATATATGCGCGGCAGGCCCGACACGAGAATTACGTCGATCTTCGCTCGTCAACATCTGAAGTTCAACTGGGATTTCGACGCCATTTTCGCCGAGTACCATGAAGGTGACTTTGAGCACCTGATATGAACGTTCATCCTCATCAATATCAGTGACCCCGTACACATCAAGTACATCCTTGGCTCGGTCTAAATACTCGCGAGAGCCCTGCACACAAACAGGAAATTTCTTCGATGGGGCATTCTGTAGACGTACGCTCGGATTGTCACCAAGACTATCGAGCAACGCACCAAAATCATGCGCCATACTTTCATCATCGGCAACAATTGTGACGCCGAGAACATCCATCGGAAGCTCGCCATCTTGGCGCTTAATCTTCTTGGCAAGTGATCCGATTGATTTGATACGGTGTATGACTTTCGTGAAATCAAACTGGTTGGTCTTGAGCTCGCGAGTTACGAAAATAGACGTCTCGCCCTCGGACAAGCCCGTTGATCGATACTCAACGTCACCAGAATACTCACCAAAGATGAGCTCAAGTGCTTTGTCTGCGCCCATACCAACTGTGCGTTCGTGCAGATCGTTTGCGGTCGCTAGATATTCTTGACCGCCAGTCATCTCCAGCTGTAGTTTACACACCTCACTGCGCAGACGAGCAGCCATTGCATCGAGCCCCCAAATTTCGAGGAGTGGCGCATAGACTGTTTCTGCTTCAATGAGGTCGTGCAGCAGTGCACGTGGTGATTTCGGTGGGTGCATGAGATTGTCGAGTGACTCGGCCGCCTTGAGAATTACCGCCTCCATGTTGGTATTCGATGCGATATCGAGAAGCCCGACGAGATCTGGGTTCCCGAGTTTCAGGAACATTTCCGGAGGAATAGCAGCATTTGTATCAATCTGAAGCGTTGTGCGGTAGCGCTCAGCGACTGTCTCGATAATCATGAGGTCATGGAGAATTGTCGCAGAATACTCGATTGACTCTTGTGTCATGCCGGGCAAGTGATACCTGTCGTCCAGCGCTTGAGCGGCACGCTTACGTCGTGCCATCGATTGATCATCACCGAGCAGACGATCGGGAAGATCATGAAGGATTGCAATCTCAAAAAGAGAATTTGGGACCAGGTTGTGCCCAAACTTATCTACAATCTCAGACACACGTCCAGCATGCTCAAGAAAATCAGTGCGTTCATTCAGACCCTCGCCGTTACGGTACCAATCTATAGTTTTTAGCGAAGCAACCCATGAGTCGTATTCGTTCATGATTTTTGGTTGCTGCGGGACTGGTTCGGTAGGTCGGGACATTTATTATGTATAATACAACAAATATCCGTCTATGTCCATACCGGGGTGTTGTCGAACGGGGAAACATGTGCTATACTGACGCTCAGACATTACCAAAGACAGTAGCCGTCCAAAAGACTTAATCCGCTACCGAGGGAATCATCTTCTCTAGTATTGTCACCGGTACGAACCATTGTTCGTCTATGTCGGACGTTTACAATACGGCCCATTCAATCAAACCCAAGCTGAAACCGAAAGGATTTTTATGGCTATTTCACGCGATAAAAAACAAGCTTTGGTAGGTGAAATGACTGAGTTGCTTGCCAACTCAAAAATGACTGTGTTCGCACAGTACCAGGGACTCAGCGTTGCTGATCTGCAGGCACTTCGTGCTGCAGCTCGTGACGCCGGTGTTGTTATCAAGGTCATCAAGAACCGTTTGGTTCGCGTTGCACTTTCTGGTAACGATTCGCTGAAAGACGTAGATACCTCTAGCCTCAAAGGCCAGCTCGTCTACGCAACAAGTGACAGCGACGAAGTCGCCCCAGCTCAGGTACTCGACAAGTTTGCGAAACAACACGATGCACTACAATTCGTCGGTGCTATTTCAGGTGACGGCGCACTCCTAAACGTCGATGAAGTCAAAGCCCTTGCAGGCCTCGCCAGCAAAGAGCAGCTCATCGCCGAAGTGGTTGCACAACTGCTTTCACCAGTCAACGACATCACCAACGGTCTATCTGGCAACCTTCACGCGTTGCTCGATGGCATCGAAGCCAAAGCTACAGCCTAATACGCTGTACATTAACCAAGTACAATTTGCATAGAAAGGATCTACCATCATGGCAGACATCAAGAAACTTGCAGAAGAACTGACTAAGTTGACAGTTCTCGAAGTAAACGAACTCAAGAACGTCCTCAAGGACGAATACGGCATCGAGCCAGCTGCTGCAGCTGTCGCTGTTGCTGGTCCTGCTGCTGGCGACGCCGGCGCAGCTGCTGCTGACGAAAAGAGCGAATTCACTGTGAAGCTTGCTGACGCAGGTGCACAGAAAGTTGCTGTTATCAAGGCAGTTAAGGAAATCACAGGCCTCGGCCTTGGCGAAGCTAAGGCTATCGTCGACGGCGCTCCTGCAAACGTCAAGGAAAACGTTCCTAAGGACGAAGCAGAAGCAGCTAAGAAGCAGCTCGAAGAAGCTGGCGCTAGCGTAGAGCTCGTCTAGTTTCACCCTATATATGGGCCGTTCGTAACGAAATTTCAAAAAAGTCGTTGACGCATGTCAGCGGCTTTTTTGATTGTGGAAGCTCAACAATATTTACAACGGATTCTCCAACTACACTTGTCGGACTGTGGATATGAAGCAAAAAAATGCGGTTGACACTCAGGATTCATTGACTTATACTCGCGCGTCCTGTACAACTAAGACTGATATTACAAAAAAATACAGACAAGGAAATGCGAGCAATGTCTGAACTACCAGAGAAACAAGTCAAGCGACTGAAATCACTTATTACTGAAGCAGAAACAAACCTTGCGGCAGCCAAAGAACTTTTGATGAGCGTTCTCGGCGACGACGATATGATTGTGTCAAACACTCATTCGGCTCGCGAAGAGGTAAGCGGCAAAGTCATCGAAGGCGTCTTCGACGGCCAAATTATGGCCGGCCCCGATGGCAAAACCTACCCAGTTCCAGCCAACTACGCCAGCAAGTCAAAGCTTGTTGAGGGCGACATCCTCAAGCTTACGATTGCCGACGACGGTGGATTCATCTACAAGCAAATTGGCCCAATTCCACGCAAGCAAATCATCGGCACACTTACACAGCACGATGGCGCATACTACGTCGAAGCAAATGGACGCGAATACCGCATCCTCCTTGCAAGCGTCACCTACTTCCGTATCAATATCGGCGACCAAGTCACCATTATTGTTCCAGAAGACAACCCAGATGCAACATGGGCAGCCGTCGAGGCAGCACTGTAGCGCACATCAATTCGTACACGAAAGCGACCAAAACTGGTCGCTTTTTTGTATACTAAGTGTAATGGCTAAAATTCACTTCAAATACGGCGCTATGAATAGCGGCAAATCAGACACACTCATCAAAACCGCCTACAACTACGAAGAGCGCGGGCTCAAAGTTATCGTCATCAAACCTGGTGTCGATACAAAAGGCGAGGACAAGGTCGTCGCACGCGGTGGACACGAACGAATCGTGGACATCATCGCCGATGTCGACCTTGATATCGAAGTGGCTGTTATGAAGACACCTGATGTAGCTGTCGTCTTGGTTGATGAAGCACAGTTCCTCTCTGGCGAGCAGATTAGTCAACTCTACCGCGTCGCGAAGCAACACAATATTTCGGTCATCTGCCACGGCCTGCGCGCCGACTTTCGTACTGCGCTTTTTCCAGGCAGTGCGCGACTATTCGAAATCGCCGACAATATCGAGAAACTTCCGACTATGTGTTTTTGCGGAAGCCAGGCCGAATTCAATACACGCAAAGTCGACGGCGCATACATCTTCGACGGCGATCAAGTCGCGATCGAGCAAGGTGACGTCACCTACGACAGCCTATGTGGCAAATGCTACGTCCGCGAAGGTGGCACTATTTAGGCACGGTCACGTAGCAGCAACCCTTCAGTATCGAATCCACATGTAGCTCGACTGTAGACAAAAACCACAACGTGCACCGCGAACAAAATAGCGTACAATAGTACCAAAGGGGAGTATGAGCCAAGCACTCTATCGTAAGTACCGTTCGAAGACGCTCGATGAAATCGTCGGGCAAGATCATATCACGTCGCTATTGAAACGCGCTATTGCTCAAGGTTCCGTCTCTCACGCCTACCTCCTGACTGGCCCACGCGGTGTTGGCAAGACATCGATTGCACGTATCATCGCCCACGAGATCAACAAGCTCCCCTACGACGACGAGTCGCAACACCTCGACATCATCGAGATTGACGCGGCTAGCAACAATGGCGTTGAGGATGTTCGCGATCTCCGCGACAAAGTCCACATCGCACCAAGTTCTGCCGAGAAAAAAATCTACATCATCGACGAAGTTCACATGCTATCACGCCAGGCGTTCAACGCGCTCCTCAAGACGCTCGAAGAACCACCTGAGCACGTCGTTTTCATCCTCGCAACTACTGACGCCGACAAATTGCCTGCAACCATCATCAGCCGCGTCCAGCGCTTCAACTTTCGTTCGATCACGCCCGGTGATGTCATCAAGCACCTGCGCTCAATCGCCGACAAAGAGAATATCGACATCACTGACGACGCACTCGCAATCGTCGCACGTCATGGCGGCGGCAGCTTCCGTGACAGCATCGGGCTGCTCGACCAACTCCAGCACGCAAACGAATCAACGATCGATGCAGAAGATGTGCGCCGAGCACTCGGCATCACCGCCGACGAGAGTATACAAACGCTTATCGATGCCTATCGCAGCGGCGACCTCTCGACACTCGCGGGCGTCATTCGTACACTTGAGGCGTCTGGTGTGCAGGCTTCGATTGCCGCAGAACAAATCATCGAACAACTCCATGCGAGCATCATTGATCATCCTGAGGATCTCCAACTACTTGACGACTTACTTTCCGTACACGGCAGCTCGCATCCGTATATCAAGCTCCTGAGCGCGTTAGCTCGCAATGTCGCACAGCCAACCCGCACGACAACCGTCGCCATGGCCACGGCATCACCATCGGTCCAAACGCCCGCACAACCAGCAGCAGTGCAAAAGCCTGTAGCATCAGCGAAACCGGCGACTGCAAAAAAGGCCGCTCCCGTAGTGCCGGCAACACCAGCACCGCAGCCGGTTCAGGTTATGCAATCGACTGTCGACGCGGCGGATTTTGACTGGAACCAGCTCATAGAAGCAACTAGTGACGATATCGCTCTCAAAAGTCTCCTGGCAAAATCTTCGTACGAAATCAAAGATGACACACTAATCATTTACTGCGGCACAAAGTTCAATGCAGGCAAGCTTTCCGGCGCACGACAACTACCGAAACTCAGTGCCGCGTTGCAATCTATCGGCCATGGCGGCCTCACGGTCGATGCCAGACCCGAGAAAGCACCCCCGAAAGATTCGCAACTTGCTAGCGTAGCTGCTATCATGGGCGGAGGAGAAGAAGTAGAGTTAGCACATGGCAACTAAAGAAGTACCAGCGGGGAAAATTCCGCCACAAAATCTTGATGCAGAAAAAAGCCTGCTCGGCGCCTGCCTCATCGATGAAGAGGTGATTGCTGATGTTGCCGAACTGGTTAGCTCAGAAGACTTTTACGACAAGCATCATGGCCTTGTGTTTGGCGGCATGATGCGCCTGTATGAAAAACACAAACCAGTCGATCTCCTCACGCTGACTGATGAACTCAAGAAAAAAGACGAGCTCGAAACCGTTGGCGGCTCAGCGTTCCTGACTGAGCTCACCAACTACGTCCCGTCTGCGGCACACGCGCGCAGCTACGCCGAAATCGTCGCAACTAATGCCGTACGTCGTCGTCTCATCAAAGCAAGTGCAGATATTTCAGAACTCGGCTTCGACGAGAATACCACCACTCAAGAACTGCTCGAAAAAGCCGAGGCCGAACTATTCAGCGTCAGCGACCAATCACTTAAGCAAGATCTCGTCAGCATCGAGAGCATCCTGACGGAGAGTTTCGACCGTATTGAAGAGCTGCATCGCAACAAAGGCGAACTCCGCGGCGTCCGTACTGGCTACCGCGACCTCGACAACATGACCGCTGGCCTCCAACGCAGTGACCTTATCATTCTCGCCGCACGTCCAGCCATGGGCAAGACCACGCTCGTGACCAACCTCGCGTACAACGTGGCGACGATCGCCAAGCAACCCGTGCTCTTCTTCTCGCTTGAGATGAGTAAGGAGCAGCTCGTTGACCGTATGCTTGCTGATGCGTCTGGTGTCGACAGCTGGAATATCCGCACAGGCAACCTGAGCGACGAAGACTTCGCCAAGCTCTCAGAAGCAATGGGCGAGATGGCTGAGGCACCAATCTACATCGACGACACACCAGGTCTTTCAGTACTCGAGATGCGCACAAAAGCACGCCGCAAGCACCACGAGCAACAGCTCGGCCTCATCATCGTCGACTATCTTCAGCTCCTCCAGGCCAGCGGTAATCACCAAGGCAACCGTGTCCAAGAAGTCTCAGAGATTTCCCGTGGCCTCAAGTTGATCGCGCGCGAGCTCAATGTACCGCTGATTGCCCTGAGTCAGCTGTCTCGTACCGTTGAAACTCGCACACCGCCAGTGCCGCAGCTCTCTGACCTCCGTGAATCTGGATCTATCGAGCAAGACGCCGACATCGTCAGCTTCATCTACCGCCCAGGCTACTATGAACCAGACAACCCCGAAGTTCAGAACATTACTGACCTTATCATCGCCAAGCACCGTAACGGTCCGGTCGGAAAAGTCCAGCTCTACTTCCACCCAGAGCGCCTCCGCTTCATGTCGCTCGACCGAAAACACGAGTAGAGCAGTATGCTAAAATGGTGGGGACTATATGAAAGCACACGTTAGCGATTATTTCCTGTACCGATGGCGCTACATCATTGGCTATTTGATTGCGGCAGTCGTCGTAACAGCAATCTTCGTATTCGCTGCGTTCTACCTACCGAATGGCCTGCGTGTGGCCGAAAAAGCAACTGCTATTGCGAGCGGCGCACTCAGCTACAAAGAATTTGCGCCTGAGTCTGCAATCAACCTGCCGTACCTCGGATTGCAACGAGCTGCATTTGAAGTATTTGGCATTTCGACATTTACTATCAAGCTTCCGTCGATTGTGCTTGGCATCATGACTGTGCTCGGTATTTTCCTCCTCATCAAAGAATGGTTCAGAAAAAACGTCGGTATCACCACCGGCCTCATCGCAACAACAATGCCTGCGATCATGTTTGCCTCACAAGACGGCACGCCAACCATCCTCATGTTTGCTGTATCCATCTGGCTCCTCCTGAGCGCTACACACGTGACACGACGCCACGCGCCTCGTCTTTTTTGGAAAATAATGACATTCGCACTGCTTGGCATCAACCTCTACATTCCACTCGGCGTCTACCTCGATCTCGCCATCCTAACGACACTCATTTTTCATCCACACGTCCGCCTGGCAACGCGCCGCATGAGTCTCGGACGTCTTCTAACGGGTGGCTTCATCGGCCTCATTGTCATCACGCCGCTTATCTATAGTGTTGTGATGAATATAGAAGTTGGCGCTCGGTTGATTGGCGTCCCTGGCGAACTCCCATCACTTCAGGAAAGTGTGCTCGGTTTTGGCACAACGATATTCGGCAACTACGGTCATGATGCTGCGCCGCTTGCTCCGCCGCTCATTTCTCTCGGTATTCTGGCGCTTGTTATCATCGGCGTCTACCGTTTCATCACCATCAAGCACACAGCGCGCAGCTACATCATTTGGTTCTGGACTCTGACGCTTATTCCACTGATATACCTCAACCAAAACTACATCGCCTACATCATTCCGCTCACTATCCTCATGATCGCGATGGGGCTCAGTACATTGATGCACGAATGGTACCGGCTGTTTCCGCGCAACCCGTACGCACGCATTGTTGGCCTCATGCCACTCGCATTCATCGTCGGGGGCATCGCAATATCAGGCCTAACACGGTATGAACTCGCTTACAACTACTCACCAAGCATCGCCGGACAATTTGACAATGATATCGTGCTCGTCGAACAAGCCGTTGCCGCTGCCAGTGTCACGGGTGAAATCAAACCGAATGTCGTCGTCAACGAAGAGGAGCTGCCATTCTATGCGCTCATCGCACTCTACAACGACGACTTCACACCATCGACAACAATCGGCACGGTCGTGCCAGTGGTTGTACGAGGCGACTACGTGGAACGCTCGACGATCGAATCAGAGCCCACACAAATCTTCACCAGTCCATTGAGCGAGCACAGCGACCGCTTCTACCTCTATACATCCCTCTAGGACTAGCGTACAATAGAACAAGAATTATTTAGGAGGAACTACCATGGCCCTAGACCAAATGAAGATGCTGAATGACCTGCGTAAAGCCCAAAAAGCCCTTGCAAAAGAACTCGTTGAAGTTGAAGCAGGTGACGGCGCTGTTGTCGTACAGATCAACGGTGAACTCAAGGTGAAATCAATCAAAATCGATCCATCGATGGTCGATCTCGACGATATCAGCGAACTCGAACACTGGCTCGAAATTGCTATCCGTGACGGCATGGCAAAAGCACAAGAAATCGCTGCCGAAAAAATGAAGCCTCTCATGGGCGGACTCGGCAACCTAGGACTCTAATAGGGATCCACGTGGCGCAAATACTCCCAAGCGCGCTTCTCGATGTCATCGAAGCGTTTGGACGCCTTCCCGGCGTTGGTGCGCGTACCGCTGAGCGGTATGCGTACTTTTTGCTGCGCACACAGACCCGCACCACTCACGAACTTTCGTCTGCTATCGAAAAGCTTCAGACCGGCGTCAAAGTCTGCCCGCGCACCTTCGCGCTGATCAATCCCGATGAATCTCTTTCGCCGCTCTATACCAGTGCCGACCGTGACAAGCAGACAATTGCAATTGTCGAAGAACCGCTCGACATCGTCGCACTTGAACGTACCGGCAAATTCAAGGGCACCTATCACGTTCTCGGCGGTGTTATTTCACCAATTGATGGCGTTGGGCCGGAACAATTGCACATCCCCGAGCTCCTCGGTCGCCTCAAGGAAGACGAGGTAAGTGAAGTCATCATCGCAACCAACGCCAGCGTCGAAGGTGAGTCGACAGCACTCTTCATCCAGCGACAAATCAGCGACGCCGGGATAGAGACGCAGATTTCACGCCTCGCACGTGGCATCCCGGTTGGCGTCGACCTAGAATATGCCGATCAAATCACGCTGGCGCATGCCCTTGAAGGTCGCCGCAAACTCTAGTTTTCTGGTACACTGATAGTAATGTTTGACACTGCACACACCCTCATCGACACCGCGAAACGAATCGTCATTATTCAGGCTGAAAACCCAGACGGCGACAGCCTTGGCTCGAGTCTTGCCCTCGAAGAAATTCTTGGCGACCTCGGCAAGGATGTTTCGATGTACTGCCCGGTTGATACGCCAAAATACCTTCGCTATCTCCGTGGCTGGGATCGTGTCGAAAATGTCTTTGACGCGCAGGCAGACCTAGCGATTATTGTCGACACATCGGCAGATGTTCTCCTCGGAAAAGTCCTCGACACACCAGGCGTACGCTCATTCCTCGAGAGTCATCCCGTCCTGGTGCTTGACCATCACGCGACCGAAAGCACATTGAGTTTCGACCACACCATGGTCAGCGCACAAGTCGTCGCAACCGGCGAACTCATCTACAACCTCGCAAGCAGCGCCGATTGGACTATCAATGCGCAAGCCGCCGAAAATATGATGGCCGCCATGATGAGCGACAGCCTCGGCCTCACGACGCCAAATGTCACCGCCGCAACCTTTCTCGTCGCAAGCAAACTCACCGAGCTTGGCGCTTCAAATGCCGCTATCGAAGAACGTCGTCGCGAGTTCATGAAAAAGTCACCAGAAATTCTCGCCTACAAAGGCAAATTGATCGAACGCGTCGAATATCTCCTCGACGGCAAACTTGCGCTCGTACACGTACCATTTGATGAAATCGAAGCGTATTCAGACCAATACAACCCAGGCGCTCTCATCGGTGACGAACTCCGTCTCGTCGAAGGCGTTGAAGTGAGCTGTGTTATCAAAACCTATCCAGACGGTCGACTCACCGCGCGCTTACGTTCAAGCGTACCCGTATCGGAAACCATTGCCGGATACTTTGGCGGCGGCGGCCACGCCTACGCCGCTGGATTCCGTGTCTATGAGGACTACGACACCATCGTACGCGAACTCGTCGACGCAACCAGTAAGGCATTCGATGCCGAAAAGGCCGACTCGTAATGAAACTCTATAACACGATGTCGCGTTCCACCGAGAAGTTGGTACCGCTTCAAGAAAATCGTGTTTCGCTCTACACCTGTGGCTTGACCGTCTACAGTCAACCGCACATCGGTAACTGGCTCGGCTATATCTACTGGGATGTGCTCGTTCGCGTACTGCGTGCCGAGGGCTACACTGTTTCGCGTACGCAGAATATCACCGACGTCGGACACCTTGTGAGTGACGACGACAGCGGTGAAGACAAAATGGAGAAAGGCGCACGCAGTGAAGGCCTGACTGCGTGGGATATCGCCAAGAAGTACGCACTCGTTGCCGAATATGAAGCCTACGACCTGCTCGATTTGATCCGTCCCGACCACCTCGTCACCGCCACGAGTTGCATCGACGCGCAACTTCGTTTCGCAAGCGAATTAGATGAAAAAGGCTTTTTGTACCGCACCGAAGACGGTATGTATTTCGACACCAGCAAGCTCGACGATTACGGCAAGCTTGCTCGTCTCGACATCGCCGGACTCGAAGCCGGAGCACGCGTCGACATGGCCGACAAAAAGAATCCGACCGACTTCGCCGTCTGGAAATTCAGCCCGCACGACGCCACTCGCGATATGGAGTGGAGCAGTCCATGGGGGACCGGCTTCCCGGGATGGCATCTCGAATGTTCGGTGATTGCCCGCGAAACGCTTGGTGACCAAATCGATATTCACACTGGCGGCATCGACCATATACCGGTGCATCACACCAATGAAATCGCGCAAACCGAAAGCCTCACTGGCAAACAATTCGCGCAGGCGTGGGTACACAACAACCACATCAAAGTCGATAATCAAAAGATGTCGAAATCACTCGGCAATACATTCACACTGCAAGATATTCTCGACCGCGGGTACGCCCTCGACGCGTTCAAATTACTTGCGTTGAGCAAACACTACCGTACGGAAGGTAATTTCACCTGGGATATACTGAGCGCCCACCAAAACCATCTCAACAACTGGCGTGACATCGCGGCTTTGCGCCACCAAACCCATGACACCCTGCGTGACGATGACGACAAATCGACCGACGAGCATAGCGTGAGCTTACTCGCGACGAGCCAGGCAATCCAGCAAGCAATCTCAAACGACCTCGACACCCCTGCGGCACTTGCGATTATCGACGAAGCCTTTGGTCGTCTCGACAACAAATCACTTGACAATATTCATCGACACGCCCTCGTACAATTGCTCGAAACAATCGACGAGCTCCTCGGCCTTCACCTGATAGACTCTACGCCCGACATCGATGAAGATGCCAAGCGACTCATCATCGAACGCGAACGTGCTCGTGACGACAAGAATTGGGAGAAGAGCGACCAGCTACGTGATGCGCTTTTCGAAAAGGGTGTCACTGTGCGTGACACCCTTCATGGAACGATCTGGTCGTATACTTAGTCTTCGCCCTGCAATTTCTTGAGTAGTTTCTGAATCGGTTGCTTGTTGTGCTCACGCTTCTTCTTGCTGTGCGCCATATACTCTTCGATCAGCACTTTGATACACCCAGCGATTGGAATCGAGATAATACCACCGGCGAGGCCGAAGAGATACAGACCCACTGTCACTGACGCCAGCACTGCGAGCGGCGAAAGCTCGACATATTTCGACTGAATCGTTGGCGAGATGAAGTTGTTTTCGACTTGCTGATAGACGATGAAGAAAATAATGAAAGCAATACCAGCAGGAACGCTGTTGATCATGAGCAGCAGGGTAATCAGAATACCCCCGATTGTCGCACCGAACATCGGGATCAGCGAGAGCACAAACGCGATTGCAATGGCCGGCGGTGCCAGGCTGGCATCAACACCAGTGCTCACGAGGCTAATAATAAATACCATTAGTCCACTTGCGAGCGCCCCAATGCCTGATACGGTCAACTGTCCGGTGACGTACCCAGATACGACTTTGTTCATACGCGTGGCAATCGAACGGTGCCAGTTCATGCGATCCTCGTCCTCGTAGACATTCCAGATTCGTTTCATCCACTCTGGACCTTCGATTAGCATCAAGAAAGTGAGGACAAGCGTCAGGATTGCTGCACCGATTAGTGCGAAGAATGACCCAACCTGCGACACAAGACCACTACTGAAGTGGGATAGCCATGCCGTCGACTCAGATTTGAGCCCCTCGATGGCAGTATCAATCTGTGGCTGAAGCTGGTACTTATCAATAAAATCACTTACACTACTCGACTGCGCCGCGACACCCTGCACAAGCTGCGGTGCGCTATCGATCAACTTGACGGTTTGTTGAGCAATCGGTGGCACAACGATGAAAAAGAACGCGCCAAGGAATATCACAACTGCAAGGAATGCGAGGGCCGTTGCGCCGATACGACTACGCCCTGGTATATATTTGCGGAGCAAATTAACTGGACCACTGAGCGCAAGTGACAAAAAAGCTGCGCTGGCGAGAATGACAAGCGCCGTTCGAGACAAATACATGAGATAAATAGCGAAGACAAATCCGATGACAACAAGCCAAAACCGGACGAACGTACGAGTGTCGATTTCAATGTGGAGTTTCATGATTTCAGTATACTACAGTTCACCCAGTTACATCGAGGCTCTACTCGTGATATACGCTACCAGTAGTAGCAATATGACCGCAACGACCGCTACGAGAAACGGTACGCGGTTGGGATAATAGTCGACCTTCTTCACTGTCGACTTCGCAGCTTTCAACCGTTTGGCTGGAGCTTTTCGGGATGTAGGTGTCTTCTTTTTTGTCGCCATACCCAGAGTATACCTCTCTACTCACAGAGGTGCAAGCCGCTTATCCTAAAAAGAGCTGAATCCACTGCTCGGGCGTGAGTTCAGATGGCTTACGCTCAGGAGAGATGCCGAAACGCTGGCGCGGCGTGCGTGCGAATACCTTTGGATCGGCGAAGCACATCGAAATAAATTCACGATAGGCCGGCATCTGTGCAGGTTCGAGTAATGGAGTCTCGCGCAACTTCAACTCGAGTAGTACCGTATCGACGGCGGGTGGTGGAGTGAAGTCAGTTTTGTGAAGTGGCTTGCGGATGCGTGCCGTATAGAGAGGAGACAGCGCAATGCCAAGTGCACTCGTAAAGTGCTGGTCACTCGGTACCGTCTTTCGCGCAAATTGTCTTTGCACGACGAAATACATGGCCTTTGGCGGTAGCGCACTCTCGGAGAGTCGCTTGATAAGTGCTGCCGTGATAGAAAAAGGCGGGTTCGCAAAGACTTTGTACGGCTCGTTCGGCAGTGACACACCGAGTGCATCACCGCGAAGAACTGTGACGTTCTCGAATTGGCTGACATTACGCTTCAAAAGCTCAAGCGCATTCGGCTCGAGCTCGACAGCCACGACACTGCGAACGCGACGCGCTAGCACGCTCGTGATCACACCGCTTCCAGCACCGAAGTCATACACAAGATCGTTCTTGCGCAAATTGCTGTGCCCGATCAACTCCGCAACAAGGCGGGGACCACTCAGATAGTGCTGATCATACTCATGACGTCGTTTCATGTTCGTATTGTACCACTGTTACAATAGATACTATGGACAAACCGTCACTCCGCACCGTCTGCGCATCTCGTCTCGACTCACTCACGCACGAGCAGCGTGCCGAATATAGCCGCCGTAGCACGGCCACACTTCTGGCGACCATCGATTGGTCATCGGCTATGCGCGTCAGTTGCTATCAGTCGCAAGACAGCCTCCACGAAGTTGATACCTCAGAGCTTCTCGCGGCGCTGCGCCAGCGTTACCCGCATCTGACCATCGACACGCCAGCACCCAGCCCAGATGCCGCGCAGCCGACGACACACTATGACATCATCATCGCGCCACTTCTCGGTTATGATGCGATGAATAATCGCCTGGGACGAGGCGAAGGCTGGTACGATCGGTTTCTCTCTACACAACGTTCCGCCAAAAAGATCGGTCTGGCATTTTCTATCCAAGAACTCGAAACAATCCCTACCGAACCACACGACATTCCGCTCGACAGTATCTTCACCGAAACAAAAAAGGCGCCCGTGGGGGGCGCCTGATTGTGCGGCGATCCGGTTCATCCCGTGATAGACACGAGTGTCCAGTCGCTGCTACGGCCATCGCTGCGCAATCGGAATTGCTGCAGACCATCGGTGAGTGTCAGAATTTTGCTGATCGCACCTTCGCTACGCACCGTCAGGCTGAGACCTGCGTCGACGAACTCGTAGGTTCGACCGTCGCACTCAACACGTGCCGGATATGCCACGAGGCTCTTGCTGAACCTCAGGGCAGTAACGTTGACCGTCTTGTTAATCATTTTTGTCATAGTTTTCACTCCTGACTTCTGTCGGTTGGACAAAAGGCTAAATTTGATTAGCGAACGGATTTTGGAGTGGGCGAATTACAGATAGAGGAGTCAACCGCTCGAGACCGCCTTGTTTACTGCATTCACAATGTACGAGACGTCAATGACGCCGATAAGGCTTGGTAGTGAAAAGGTACAGTGCGCACCAGTACTAACATAGCCATAACTAGTATAGGTCGAGGACGTCAATTCGTGAAGAGGAAAATGACGTGAAAAATACGATAGTTATTCTTGTACTTGACCATCGAGAATTTGGCGACCCAAGGCCTGATGATTGAGCGCCTCGGCCACCAAACGAGCAAACTGTCGTGATTTCATGCCGCGTTCATCGGCCTTTTCCGCGACCCCGGCAATAAATTCTTGGTCCTCGGCCGACAGGGCATTGAACTGCTTCTGCGTTTTTTGCGCGGTAACCTGTGCGTCCAATATACTTTTTGCCTTTTCGATAGTGGCGGCATTCGCGGCCTGCGGCACAACAATCGCAGCAACCGAGATTGTAATAGGAATACCAAGGCTGCGAATAACATTAATCTTATCAAGCTGCGATCCGTTATAGTTCGTCAAGAAGGTCTGGAATTCAGTGATAATTCTATCACGGATGCCGTGAATGCTGTCCCTGACGGCCGCTTCATGGTAGGCAATCACGTTGCCAGCTTCATCATGAAGAACGATTTGCCGACGGCGCTCATCCACCTTGTCTGGGTCAAAGCCGTTAATGAGTGCAGCAACCCACATTTCATCACCGCCGACTCGACCAACCTGCGACTTTTCATCGCTAAGTCCGCGCAAATTGATGCTTTGCAGAAATTCAGCGACGACGATCAGTACGGCATCACCATACGCATGGCCCACAGAGTGATCAAGCACCTCCTCGTCTTCGACATAGTCAACGACCCACGGTTGATCTTCAGTATTGATTTCCTCAACCGACTCAATGCCAATATCATTAAACGTCTTCATGCCATCGACATCAATATGAATCAAAAGCGAAGGTCCGCGAGTGACTATTTCGTTCAGAGTATCCCAAAACGCATCACGTCCAAGTAGCCCCGTCAGGTCGTCAGTTTCCGACTTCCGACGCAGTGCGTCAATTATGTTTTTAAGCGCAAGTGAAGAAACATCATCTTTGACAGCTTCCCACTCTGACTGAGGTCGTAGAGAATGCCCCATTGTCCTGCGCTCGCCAGTATCTACGCCGCCTTTATCAACAACCCGCACCTCAACAGGCTTCCATCCAGATGGAAGCGGCGGAATCGATGCTGGTTGTTGTTCTCTATCCAAGCAATATCTCCCAGATGGTCTTAGCTATTGTAAAACTATATATTTTTATTATAGCACAATTGCAATAAAAAAGCAATTCTAGATGTTCCGCCGCTCTCCCTTGTCGATATTATATACAGCGAGTATGCGCGCATATACCTGCGTCTACAAGCACAAGCGAAAAACAAAAAAGCCCCGACAGGGCAGAGAAGTTGTGAGTGCGGCTCGCGGATACCGAAAGTGGTATCCGCGAGCCGCTGGTTGCACGCTTAGTTCACGAGGACGTCGCGCTTGGTATCGTCCATCGTTGAGGCCTTGGCCATAAACCCAATGTTCCGATACACGTCCACATCCAGCGGACGCTCATCGAAAAGGGCAAAGAACAGTTCGACCGCAACCAGATACAGTTTCTCCGCACTGCGGATATCCTGCTCTAGGCGTCGACGCTCAGGAATATTGGCTCGATCTTCAGGGTTATCCGTGAAAATCAGGAGCTTTTCATCCTTGGTCTCGGCAGCTTCGAGTAGCTCCATCTTGGCGTGGGCGTCGTCAAACGCCGCTGCCGAGAAAACTACCGCTGAAAATGCTTGCTTCAATTCGTCGGTAGCGAGAGTGCCGCCGCTGATGCGACGACCATCCATAAACATGACGGCGCTGCATCCAGCGTCTTGCAGTGTCCACCCAGGGTTCAGGGTGACCACAATCTCATCTGGAACTTGACCCCTAGAGGTCACTCTCTCGAATTTCAAGGTGTGCATGGGAGACTCCATTCTCCTAGTACTTCTTGCTCCATCCATGGAGCATAGAAATATTATATCAAAAAGCTAGTGTTTTGTCAATATTAGCCTCGTGTGCGCACTCATCAAGTACGCACATTCGAACTATCAGCGAGCGACTCGAAACCCAATGAGCGTATTCGAGAATGTTGCAGCATAATGCAAAGTGAGGGATAAAACGCCCGCATAGGAGCCGGCGTCCCAAGTACCGCCACGTCGAAACGCGCGAGTAGCAGAGTCTGTGTAATTCGCGTACACTTTTCCGACGCCCTTACTGCCGTCCCACGTGATGCCCGAGAGGCTGGCGTTATTCACCGGGTTCGTCCAGCCGTTCAGAATCGTGGGCTTGCTAACATTCGCAAGATTACCAAGACTCAATGATCCAAGCGTATAGTCGCGCCAGTTAAGACCAGTATCGCCAGGCACACCAACGTTACTCAAGGTCAGAGTCGGCGTGCCAATCGCTTGCTGCGTCCACTCCCACACGTTACCGCTGATATCCCAGATCGGATCACCACTTGAAAGATACAGGACGCGAGAACTGTTACTACCCGATGTACTGCCTATACCACCGCTCATTCCGCTCAAAGTGTCCATATCATCATCCGAAGCAGCGAGGGCTGAAGCCGGGTTGTTATTGACGTGCCCCTGATAGATAATGCCCGAATTAACGTTGCCGCCAGACCAGTTTTGTTTCATCGAAAGCACATCGGCAGCGATAGTCATCCACTCAGCCTCAGTCAGAAGGTGTCCGCCAATTTCAGTGGATTCGGTGATAGCTTGAGTCTGGGTGATATTCGTCCAAGGAGTACCTGATGCACGCGATTCTGCGGTCATATTCCCGTCATATGCTGTGGTACCATCGTCATTGCCGACAATCTTTGCCTCATACTTCATGACGCAGAATGGTGAAGTGCCAAGGACCGAGTTGCCATAGACAAATGAGTAACCCGATGGGCAATCATCGATATTATTCTCAGTGCGGTAAATCGCAGCCGCTGTTCGTAGCTGTTTCATGTTCGCCGCAATAACCGTTTTACTGGCTCTTTGCGATATACCATTGTAGGCGACTACAGAGATAGCGGCGAGGATGGCAATCACGACGATTACAATGAGGAGTTCGACAAGAGTAAAGCCATTTTTTGTTATTTTGCGACTCAGATTCATATGTCCGTAGAGTACCAAACATACTGCTTATGTTCAAGCTGCTCAGAAACGCACGTTTCGCGAGAGTATCAACTCCGATTTAAAGACCCGCTCGGTCGCATAGTGGCGTTTCGACGGCCTATACGTGCCTTGCGCAGAAATATCACAAACGTACCCATAGCCAAGACAACGATCGCAAATGCCGTAACCTCACCAATGGCGCCGGACAGTTCCAGTGGTACATTAAAGTGTAACTGCGCCACAGAGTTTTTGCTCTCTATGGTATCACCGACGTCAACCAAAAACACACCATGAACGAATACCAACGCATACATCGATAGCAACAATCCAGAGTCTAGAGAACTAACTGTCTTCGTTAACCGCACATCTTTGCGTAGGCGCAACAGTATGAGATACGAGACTAGTGCAGTCATCAAGAGAGGAACAACTGTGATTAAATAGAAAATCGTCACCCAACCGACACTTCCCAGTGAGGCCCGACCAACAATGAGCCACAGCGGCAGTACGACTAAAGCTACTACGATTGACGCTATGCACTCAAGTGATTAATGACCGCAGGCCAATTGCCATCACCCCAGAAATCAAGCTGCTCCTCGCGGGAAAGTGACCCGAGCGGGCGGTCATGTCCGCTTGGCATGAACAGTGCGTTTGCTGGCCACGGATCATCGGTATCTCCATCAAGTGCAAGCGTCCCGGCTTCTTTGCGCTCAAACGCAACAGAGCTTCCATCAGGATAGCCAATCGCTGTCACGTCGACAAAATGCGCGTTTCGATTCTCGACACCATCCATCAGACGAAGATACTCTCGCACACCAAGCATGTCATTGACGTATTTTACAAATGGACCAGGGAAGCCATTCAGCGCCTCGATACTGAATCCAACGTCCATTTTGATGCACGGCGCACCAGTGGACTGTGCCGCAGCTACCGCGGCGTGTCGCGCAATTTCTTCAACAGAAGTGCTTTGAATTTCCGGCGGTTCGACCTCGAGTTGCACAAGTTCATATACATCATCGATGCGAGAGAAATACTTTCGTGCAATATCAAATTTGAGCGAATTTGTGGTTGCGAAGTATACTTTCATATTCGCAGTATAGCAGAGGGGCCCTATGTGAGTTTGTCTGCGTCATTGCCAAGATGACGAAAGTGCGGCGAATCACCTGGCAACACAAGACGGTACACAACGCCACGAGGAAATGGGGGACGGAATTTTACTCGCCCGCTTGGTCTAGCTACTACTTTCAAAGCTTCAGATCCAAGATTCGCAGCAACAGCCTGGCGCTCTTCGGCTTCAGGTGTGTTTGGCGCTTTTTCCATACAGATAGAATAGCATTGGGATACGAACCGCGCAAACTATGTCAGACTAGCGCGCGCTATCGGTCGTTCTCTCGAACTAGCCCGCAATCAGCGCGAGCATAACTATTGGCGCCCATAGTCGCACCGAGGCTATTCCGCCTTCGGACCTTTTGCGTAGGCGACAAAAAGAACAGTTGCCACACTGACCGCCAAGACATTCAAGTACAGCCATAGGAGCTCATTTGAGTATGGGCTCACAACGACAACAAGCGCGTTTCCAAACACAATGGCAGCAAACAACAGTACCGTAAACCACCCTTGCCATGAAATGGGCTGCCATATATGACTTTGCGTCTTGAACCAATAGTTTTGTTCTTTGAGTTTATTCATGAAATCATTGTAGCAAAATGCCACAGCACAATCACCATTGGTGAGACGATGAGACTCAAGGAGCAGCATCTGCATATTAGTATAGGGTGGAGGGATACTGCTACGCCACGCCGAACCCCCGAATTGTTTTGCTTCGCAAGACTTCGAGCGCTCAGATCCCAGCCCAGAGACAAAGTAAAATCTCGTAAACAAAAGGCTTACGAGATTTTACTTGGCTGGGGATGAGGGATATCAATAACTTTCTTCTGGCTGGGGTGGAGGGATTCGAACCCCCGAATGCTGGGACCAGAACCCAGTGCCTTACCACTTGGCGACACCCCAATGTCTACCAGAAGAAAATTATCGAATTGTCAAAGTGGGATTCGACCTACTCGTCGATTTCGCCGAAATCGCTCGTAGGCTCGCCTCAGTCGGTGAGGGTGAACCTCATCCGGCTTCCGGCCTTGCGAACTGCCACCGGCAGTTCTCACCCCGAATGCTGGGACGATGGACCTCGGCGCCTTACCACTTGGCGAATCCCCAGTACGGATTTGACTAGGGGATAGTGTAGCACAAAACTTCACCAAGGTAAACGTATTTACGCGCAACAGAGGTATACTGATTGTGTTTTTATTTTACAACGTGAATTTTCTTGACACCACATATATGGGGGGCGTAGGCTGTGTATAGCACTACATATAGTGTAACGGCAAAATAAAAAGACATCATCGTCAACTACCCACCGGCTTAGTACACCGGTCTGTTTCGAGATGCCTAACCAGAGAATTGGGAGGTTATATGTTCTCTAAGATCAAAAAGCGTGACGGTCGAATCGTAAAGTTCCGACCAGAAAAGATCATGAGCGCCATCGAACGCGCTGGTCACGCGACAGGTGAGTTCAGCGAGGCTGAGTCAGAAACACTCACGAATAAGGTAATCGAAACAGCCGCGACCGTTATCACTACAAAGACCCCGACCGTGGAGCAGATCCAGGATGCAGTCGAAGACGTGCTGCTCACGAGCGGACACAAGCAAACCGCCAAGGCCTACATCATTTACCGCGATCAGCACAAGAAAATCCGCGATATCACCGAGGCCGCACACATCGACCTGATCGATCAATATCTTTCGAACCTCGACTGGCGCATCAAAGAGAACTCTAACATGGGCTACTCGCTCCAGGGTCTCAACAACTACATCTCGAGCGCCGTCACCAAGACCTACTGGCTCAACAAAGTCTACACACCAGAAATCGGTGCCGCTCACAAGCAAGGTGACCTCCACATCCACGACATGGACCTCCTGAGCGTCTACTGCGTCGGTTGGGACCTCACTGACCTGATCCGCACCGGCTTCACCGGCGTTGCCGGCAAGGTTTCGTCGAAGCCAGCCAAGCACTTCCGCGCTATCCTCGGTCAAATCGTCAACTTCTTTTACACCATGCAGGGCGAATCTGCGGGTGCGCAAGCCTTCTCGAACTTCGACACACTCCTTGCGCCATTCATTCGCCAAGACAATTTGAGCTACGCTGACGTCAAGCAAGCACTGCAAGAGTTCGTCTTCAACATGAACGTTCCAACACGTGTCGGTTTCCAGACGCCATTCACCAACATCACCCTTGACCTCGAATGCCCAACCCACATGGCCGGCACGCCAGTCATCATTGGCGGCGACATCATCGAGACCAACTACGGTGACTACCAGGACGAAATGAACATCTTCAACAAAGCCCTCCTCGAAGTGCTCTCAGAAGGTGACGCAAACGGCCGCGTCTTCACATTCCCAATCCCGACCTACAACATCACACCAGACTTCAACTGGGACAATCCAGTCATCGAAAACCTCTGGGAAGCCAGCGCAAAATACGGTATCCCGTACTTCTCAAACTTCGTCAACAGCGACATGAAGCCAGAAGACGCCCGCAGCATGTGCTGCCGCCTGCGCATCGACAACCGCAAGCTCGAATACCGCGGCGGTGGATTGTTCGGCGCTAGTCCAATGACCGGCAGTATTGGCGTCGTGACCGTCAACTTGCCACGCCTCGCACTCAAGACTACGAACGAAAAGGAATTCCTCGAAGGTCTCGCTGACCTGATGGACATGGCCCGCGACAGCCTCGAAACCAAACGCAAAGTACTCGAGCAGCTCACCGAAGCCAACCTCTACCCATACATCAAGTTCTACCTGCGCGATATCAAGAAGCGTTTCGACCAATACTGGAAGAATCACTTCTCAACTATTGGTCTCGTCGGCATGAACGAAGCCTCGATGAACTTGCTCGGCAAGGACATTGGCTCAGAAGAGGGCAAGGCATTCGCCGAGCGCGTGCTCGACTTTATGCGCGATCGCTTACTCGAATACCAAGAGGCAACCGGCAACAACTTCAACCTCGAAGCCACACCAGCCGAAGGCACAACCTACCGACTCGCACAGCTCGACAAGGCTGAGTTCGCTGGTCGCGCCAACTTCGCCAACGGCCGCGGTGACGAAAACATCGAGCCATTCTACACCAACTCAACTCACTTGCCAGTCAACTACACCGACGACTTGTTCGAACTGCTCGATCTCCAAGACGAGCTCCAGACCAAGTACACCGGCGGTACCGTGATTCACTTCTTCATGGGTGAGCGCGTCGACGACCCACAAGCACTCAAGAGTTTAGTCCGCAAAGTGTGCGAAAACTACCGCCTGCCATACTTCACCTTCAGCCCAAGCTTCAGCGTCTGTCCAACCCACGGCTACCAAGCAGGTGAACACGAATACTGTCCAAAATGTGACACGACCTGTGAAATCTACTCACGTGTCGTTGGTTTCTTGCGACCAACCTCGCACTGGAACAATGGCAAAAAGGCCGAGTTCGCGATGCGAGAGCACTATGACAAGGCCATCGATCAATAGTCGAGATTTGGCAATCGGCGGGCTTCAAAAGCTGACGCTCGTCGATTACCCAGGTCATACAGCTGCTACTGTCTTCACGATGGGCTGCAATATGCGCTGCGGTTACTGCCACAACCCAGAGCTTGTCTTGCCGGAACAGTTTCTCGATACCATTCCAGTCGAAGATATCTTCGACTGGCTCGAGACCCGGCGAGGCAAACTCGATGGCGTCTGCATCACCGGCGGCGAACCAACCATGCACAGCGGCCTTATCGACTTTTGTCGCGGGCTCAAGTCGATGGGTTTTCTCGTCAAACTCGACAGCAACGGCACGCACCCCGACATGCTCCAGACAATGCTCGACGAAAAGATCGTCGATTTCATCGCCATGGACATCAAAGGCCCGCTTGAACACTACAGCGAAATCGCTGCGCGTCCTATCGACACCGCTGCGATTCAGCGCAGCGTGCGCATGATTATCGACAGCGGCATCGACCACGAGTTCCGCACGACAATCGTTCGTAGCCAAATCGGCATGGAAGATTTTGAACTGATCGGAAAACTCGTCGAAGGCAGCAAACGCTATGCGCTGCAACGGTTCCAGCCAGGCAAAACACTCAGTCCGCAATTCGAACGCGAGACAACCTACAACGATGAAGAACTGCAAATCCTAAAAGCAACCATGGAGCGCTACGTTACGCAATGCGTGATTCACTAACCGTCACTATCGACCACATTCGGCACGAAGCGCCCGACATCGTGACGCTCTATTTTACGCGTCCGTTCGAGTTCACAGCAGGCCAATATATCTCGGTCTATTTCGATGATGTCGATGTCCCCGAAGGGAAGGCATACAGTCTGTCGAGCCGCCCAAACGATGAATTTGCTTCCATCACCGTCAAGGATGTCGGCGGTCCGTTTTCGTCACGCCTCTGTGCCATGCGAGCAGGGGATTCACTTGCGATCAGCCGCGCCTACGGCCATTTCAACCCCCAGACCGACAGTGCACTTGTCGGCATCGCCGCCGGTGTCGGACTCAGTCCTGTCTGGAGCATTATTTCTGCAAACGATCACGCCAAGCATACCCTCCATTTCGGCAATATCACCGACTCACACATTCCATTTCATGAGGAACTTGCTCAGCTCGAAACACGGGTCGAGCACTACATCACTCGCCAAGCCGACACTATCTATCACCACGGGCGTATGGAAGTCACCCGCATCGTAGCGGAAGCTGAGGCCGAGGCGCACTACCTGATCTGTGGCAGCGTCGATTTTGTTCGCGACATCTTCCGTCAGCTCGAATCGGCGGGCATCAGTCGCAAAAAAATATCAACTGAAATTTTCTTTGAGCATTCGTAATGGAGCAAGTGGCTACAGCAGAATCAGTCGAAGCGATAGAGCTGGCAGAGGTGCCAGTTGCTGAAGTTGCCGTAGAGGCCGCTGAAGCTGTCGACGCTCCGCCGCTCGAAGCGCTTCGTGCCGAAAATGTATCGAAAGTTGCCTGTGCTATCGGCAAAACTTCGTGTGTAAGTTGCGAGGCGGTCATCGGTTGCCCGTTCGCTCGCATACCTCGCGACGTTGAACCGCCTGCAACGGAAAAGTCACCCCGCGAGCAATTATTCGACGAATCAATCGACTTCGTGCAACCGACCCAGTCTGCCGCGGAGGTCGCAGCTTCACCGACACCACAGTCAACGGAACCTATCATCACACCGCAAGTGGACGTGCGCCCACTACCAACGCCCATCATCGAGACGCCGCAAGCAACCGTTCCCACTCCCATCGAAACATTACAAACAGCCGCCAGCACAATTGCCGAGCCGCAACTCTCGCCAGCGGCAATCATCGAAACAGTGCGTCAAACTGTTGCCGCCGCACCAGAACTCGACACACCGTCATTTCAACCAACCGACTCAGATAGTTCATCCGAAACCACCACGCAGGCCATTAGCAATGAACAGGCTGCGATACCATCTGTCGTAGAGCTGAGTGGCGACGCACCTGGCGAAACCATAGTGCACAAACCAGCACCCGACGAGCCGTCCGATGAAAGTGCGCCCATCGAAAGCAACCCCGTCAACATCATGAACGGCGCCGAATACACACTGCCACCACACGAACCTGCTATTGCATCATCGCCCGAAACCGAATTCGTCGATTCCATCGAAGCACCAGAAACTATCGGCGTAGTAGGCGAGTCAGTAGCGCCTATCAGCGACATCACCCCAACTGCCGACATTCCGAAAGAACTTCCACGCGTCAGTGAAAGCATCGACGAGCCGATAGCCGATCTCTCGGCATATCCACTCGAGGATATCGAACCGGTGCAGATGTCGACCGAACAAGAGTCGACGATTTTGCCCGAAACGATAAACAACACCGAGCCCATTACCCTAAATGAGCTACCTGCGCTCGATGATGCACCAATCGTTGAAATATCCCAGGACAGCGTAGCCGAAACTATCATCGCCGAAACCGTAGTCATGGACGCTCCCGCGAACGTCGAAGTCGTCGAGCCGAATATTACCGAAGAATCTACGCCTGAGCCTGAATCACGCATCGACGAAGAACCTGCATGCCCGTATCAGTGGGTCGAAGAAGATGCAGACCAGGATGAAACGGCGCCTGCTAGCGTCCCACTTCAACAAGAAACGAACCCACGCGATGACCTACCCGAATCACAATTCGCCGCGTACATCGATCGCGAACAAGAAGCGGAAAATGAACCAGTAGAAATACAGGAGCCTGACGATGTTTACAGCATCGAAGACTTAGGCGACCCGGAAGACGTGAGCGTCACACCATCGCACAGCACCAAGCAGGACGCCACGCCTCAGCGAGTGCTCGGACGCATCGCATATACGCTCGCAGCCTGATATAATACTCAGGATGAAAAAACCAGCTCGCACCCATATCGTCACTCTCGAAAAAATCGTTGGCGGCGGACAATCACTTGGCACGCTTGAAGACGGCCGCAAGGCATTTGTTTGGGGTGCGCTGCCTGGCGAAACGGCGCTGATCACAGAGACCAAGCGCAAGACCAACTTCATAGAAGGTATTGCGACCGAAATTCAGACCACTAGTCCAGAACGCGTCGAGCCACTCGACCCAGGAAGCTACCTCTCGACTAGCCCGTGGCAAATCATGACCTTCGAGGCAGAGCAGCACTACAAAGCAGCGCTCGTCGAAGAGGCATTCGAGCTCCACGATATCGTCCTGCCGGATACCATCGATATGTACAGTGACGGCAAAACGACACACTACCGCAACAAAGTTGAATTTAGCTGGTACGGCGAACGTCCCGAAGAAGCAGCCTCCGAACAATCTCTGCAACCCGAGGCAAACGAAACACTAGATCTAGCATTCTTCCGTCGCGGATCGAAAGGCAAGATTTCCGTTGACCAGTTCAGCTTATTGCCTGATTCGATGATGAATCTCGCACGAGAAATTCGTGACCATCTGGCCGCAAAAGGCGTCACCGCCCGACAGCTCAAAACCCTACTTATCCGCGCCGACCAATCAGGCACCTGCGCATGGCAACTCTACGTCAAGGACGAAGATTTCGATGCGCTCTCAGAAGACGACGCAAAAAGTTTCACCGCTCAGGGCGGGGAAGTCATCTACAGTGACCCGCGCAGCCCAGCCAGCCGTATCACCAAGCGCCTCATGAGCGTCGGCAACCCAGTACTGTCAGACACCATCCTCGGCGTTCCATTCCGCTACGCAACCGAAGGATTCTTTCAGGTCAACGTGCCCGTCTACGAACAAGCACTGCGCGACATGCAGGGATGGGTGCAGAGCGATGACGGCTCAGCCCGAACGGCATCTGCAGCCCGAGAATCAATGGGCGCAGAGGCCCCAATTGATTCCCGGAGCGAAGCGTCTGAGGGCGAGGCGACAGAGCGAGCCATACGTCCAACAATCGACCTCTACTCAGGCGTTGGCTCCATCGGCCTGACAATCGGCGGCGAAAACTGTACACTTATCGAAATTGACGAGAACGCCATCCGCGAAATGCGCCGCAACATCGAAGAACTTGGCTCAAGTGCGACAGCAGTTCTGGCACCGGCTGAAAAAGCCCTCGACCACATCAACGGTGACGCGACAATCATTCTTGACCCACCACGCGCCGGCCTCCATATCGATGTAGTCAACAAATTGCTCGAAACAGAGCCTGCTCGCATCGTCTACCTGAGTTGCAATCCCGTCACACAAGCACGCGACGTCGCGCTGCTCGCCGAAAAATATGGCATCCGCGCACATCGCGGCTACAATTTCTTCCCGCGAACACCGCACATCGAACACCTCGTCGTTCTTGACCGAAAGTAGACAAGCACAAGCAACTTGGAGTATACTGAAGACATCATGGCGAAGGTGTCGAAGCAGAACTCGAAACTCCTCCAGGCTCTCCTGTTTTTTGGCGCTCCTATCATCATCCTCGCTATCGCCCTTGGCATCATCGCAACGCCAAGCCTTTTCGTGCATCCAGCACACAATTTCGTATTTTCATCCTGCCCAGATTATTCGTGCACGAATTATTTTAGCGTCGATGCAAGCGGTGCAATCACAGAAGCAACAAGCTCTCGCTCATACCCATACGGCTCAACAGCTCAGCTATATCTCTACAACGTAACAACCGACTCCTACAGTCCGATCTCCGTCGAACAAGCCAATGCTATCTCGCTCAGCTCATCTTCAGCATCACCCGATGGCTATTCTGTGGGGCGTAGCAACTCAAGCGGCGGCTTCCTGTTTTTTGACAGCGGATCGACTAGTAGCTGGGTGGTTAAGAAGGGGAGTTTCGAAAAACCAATTACACTTTCGAATGGCCCTGACTATGCGACATCTATAACAATTTTGGGATGGGAACTATGAGCGGTCACGACAAATCACGTCTACTCGACACGATTCAGCACAGTATCGATACCGGTGCGATCACCGTCGACGACCTACGGTCACTCGTTGCCAAGAATCAATTCCAAGCCTCTGCTCAACCAACCGAGCTCGCACACCCCGCCCATAAGCGGAGCGCAACGACCATCATCATCAACATTGCGGCGATTTTGATCGCTATCGCAGCAGTCCTATTCGTCTATCAAATTATGATGAGTGCACTCGCACAGGCCATTACGATTATCATCATCGGACTCTGCGCCTGGGCATTTCGCTATGCGTCATCTTCGACTGACATGAGCGAGATCAATCGTGCACTCCGCGGCAATTTGACAGGTATCGGCTCGGCGCTCGTCGTGTATGGCGCCTACATGGCCGCCTACCAACTCATCGACGTAGCCGAACATCGCTCCGCACTGACAATCTTGACCGGCTCAGGCATCATCATTGCACTATTCACACTCTATAACCGCATCATCAAAGAACCGTCCCTGGGTGCAGTTGCATCACTTGCACTTGTCACACTCCCACCTGCACTCATACACGCGAGCGTCGACGCGCAGTCCGTATCAAATGATGCGTGGATAACGATCTACACACTCGTCGGAGCGAGCATCATCGGTGCAGGTTACATCGCAGCCTATTTCTACCCAGAGAAGTTTCAGACAAACGTCCGCAAGGCATTCGCAACAACAGGAATCTTCTGTATGCTGGCCGTCGTCTATATCGGGTCATACATCAGCGAATACGCCTCCATATGGCTCCTGATCACCCCGATCGCCCTCGCAACCTTACTCTACGTCAGCATTCTAAAAAAACGCAGCGATTTTCTTGGCCTATCAGCTTTCTTCCTCGTCCTGTATGCACTACGAATTTCTTTCCTGCTATTCACTGGACTCGGAATATCAGTCGCGCTCATCATGGCAGCGCTAATACTCGTTGGCATCGCACTTGGCGCGAACTACGTCAATCGAACGTATATCAAAACCTAGCTTGTCAAAATTCGACGATAGGCGAACTTGGTCGCAACTCGCCAGTGGGTTCGTGCATCTGGATCGAATTGATAAATATGCCCGTCCTTGACCTCATGAATCAATATCAGCGCGGGATTGTATGGCGCGAGCGTACGATAGTAGGCGAGGTCATCATCGGCGACAGGGGTCCTGCCAGGAAATACTGAACGGAATTGCTTGACGGCGATATCATCAAAATAACTTGGCTGTCCTTTTGGTGGCACATAGAGCTCAGCCTTGAGTCCCATGCGCGAAACAATTTTGCGTATGTCGCCGAGTGTCAATTTTGCCGAACCATGAATGTAGCAAAAGAGCTGTTTCTTTTTGGTCAAATAGATGGTTGCCTGTACTGATCGCGAAACATCGACATCGCGCGCAATCACTTTGTCGACGTCAAATCCGACCCCAAATTGCTCGCGCGTTGATCGTTCGAGCACCGTATCGCTGAAAGAATCTGTCGTCATCTTGTATTTATCGTAGCATATTTTGCCACAATGTATTGACAAGTCTAGATGGCACGCCTAGAATCTATATTCACCACAACCGTGGTAGTGTCGGAAGTTTCGACATGCCCTCACATCGGCGAGACATGAGCTATGGTCATATGGCGGACCGCAGTAGGCTCATGGCGAGCGGAACGTTGGAATCATCACTCCAATACCCCGCATCAGTCTGTTCACGCAGATTTCTCAACCAAACATCTCGTGCACTGGTCACAGCACGCGGTGCCGACTAGGATGGCCTTGGAAAGAATGTTGGCTTGACCCTTTCCTCCGAGGCAGTGACTCCCTTGGTGGGCCGGCGGATTAGATACCCGCCGGCCCACCTCGGGCCATCAACTTCGCTATGGTCCCCAGAAAGGGGATTTTTTGTTTATACAGGGGTATAATGAAACCAATGACTTTTTCCGAACGCTACCAGAAGCTCAATACCAAACAGCGACAGGCAGTCGACACGATCGACGGACCACTCCTCGTTCTTGCCGGACCAGGCACAGGCAAAACCGAGCTGCTCAGTATGCGCGCAGCTAACATTCTCCAAAAGACCGATACGCTGCCGTCGAGTATTCTTTGTCTGACGTTCACCGACAGCGGCGCAACTGCCATGCGTGAGCGCCTCGCCGACATCATCGGAGCCGATGCGTACAAGATCGCTATCCATACCTTTCATAGCTTTGGCACCGAAATCATCAACCAGAATACGGAGCACTTTTTCCACGGCGCACAGTATCAGCCAGCCGATGAACTTGCACAGTACGAAATCATGCGCGGCATTTTCGAGGAGCTCGACTACACCAATCCACTCGCCAGTAGAAACGGTGACGAGTATACGCACCTGCGCGATACCACAACGGTCATTTCTGAGCTCAAGCGTAGCGGTCTCACGAGCGATGAGCTCCGCGCGGTGCTCGATGCAAACGATCTCGTTCTCGACGAAATAGAAGCTGACATTCGCGACGCCTTCTCGACACGCATCTCGAAATCTACCGTTCATCTCCTAGGTCCAATCGCGCAAAAGGCTGCCAGTATAACTCAGCCGTCTCTTCCGCCCGCGATCACCCCTTATGCAAATGCATTTGCACTTTCCATCGCGCACGCCGTCGACGCTGCAATCGACACAGATAGTACCAAGCCCATCACTGCCTGGAAAAATACCTGGTGCGAAAAGAATGAAAGTGGCGATATCGTCCTCAAGGATCGCAAGCGTCACGGCAAACTTCGTGCCTTGTCGCATATCTACTATCAGTACATCACACGCATGCAGGCAGCGGGGCTCTTCGATTATGACGACATGATCCTCCAAGTGGTACACGCTATGGAAACCCAGCCGGAGCTTCGTGCCAACCTCCAAGAAAAGTTCCAGTACATCATGGTCGACGAGTTCCAAGACACCAACCTTGCACAGCTTCGTATCCTATTCGACCTGACGAACAACGTCGAAACGCCAAATGTCATGGCAGTGGGGGATGACGACCAAGCTATCTACAGTTTTCAGGGTGCCGACGTCGGCAATATTCAACGATTCCGCACCGAATACAATAATCCAGAAATCATCGTCCTCGTTGACAACTACCGTTCAGCGCCAGCTGTTCTGACGGCCGCACGAGCAGTCATCACCCAAGGATCGGACCGTCTCGAAAATGGCGACAACGATATCGTCAAGGAGCTGACCCCACACGTCAGTGCCACAAAATCACACGTCGAACTCCACCAGTATGCTTCGACCGATGATGAGCGTCGCGGTATCGCCGCATCGATCAAATCACTCATCACAAAAGGCGAGCAGCCGAATTCGATTGCGATTCTCGCTCGACGTCATCATGAGCTTGTCGCACTTCTTCCGTATCTGGCGGACGCCGATATAGCCGTCAACTACGAACGCCGCGAAAATGTGCTCGATCACGATATCATCCGACTCATCGAACACGTGATGATGATTATCGACGCACTCCACCGTGACGCACACGACGAAGCAGATGCACTTCTTCCCGAAATCTTGTCACATCCCGCATGGGGCTACACGCCGCATGACATCTACAAGCTCAGTCTGGCGAGCTATCGCAACCATCAACTGTGGCTAGAAAGCATGCAGACAAACCCCGTATTCAAACCATTCGCCGATTGGCTCATCATCCGCACGGCTGCAATTCATGTCGAACCACTCGAGCTGCAAATCGATACCGTCCTCGGCGTGGGTGAGCAATCACAGCGTGCAATCGATGAGACATCTACAGCCCCGTTATCTCCTGACCAAGGTCAAGAGATAACGGGCGCGCAGCCGTTGAATCGAGGGGACGATGCGATTGCGAACACGCCGTCAGATGCGTACCGCTCCCCACTCTATCGATATTTCTTCTCACCAGAAAAGCTCGCTCACGAGCCAGACGCCTACCTTTCGACACTCGAAGCACTCCGTACGATTCGCGACCAACTCCGCGAACACTACGGACACGAACAGCCAAACGTCCAGACGTTCCTCGAATTCCTCGCGATGCACCGTGAGCTCGGCTCATCTATCACCGCCGTTCGCCGTCGCGGCGAAGGTTCGCACGACCAGGTGAATCTCATGACCGCCCACAAATCGAAGGGCCTCGAATACGAACACGTCTTCGTCATCGGTGCCATCGATAGTGCATGGGGTGAACGCGTACGTACACGTAGTCGATTGATTAGCTACCCGGTCAACTTACCGCTCGCGCCGGCAGGCGATAGTTTCGACGAACGACTGCGCCTGTTTTTCGTTGCCATGACGCGCGCCAAAAAGACGCTCACGATGAGCTATAGCGATACTGACGGCACGAGCAAGACATCAATGGTCGCTAGCTTCCTCTCGGGTGTCGAACCAATCACGCACGACGTGTCAGACAATATCGCAGAGTTGACAGACCACGTCGAACTCAACTGGCGCGGCAGGCTGGCGGGCGCACTCGACAACGACTTACGCAGCCTACTGGCGCCAACACTCGAAACCTACAAGCTTTCAGCCACACACCTTGGTAATTTTCTCGACCTCTCACAGGGCGGCCCGCAGCACTTCTTGCTCAACAACCTCCTACGCTTTCCACAAGCAAAATCCGCCAATGCCATGTACGGCACCGCTATTCACGCTACATTGCAGCGCGCCCACGACTTTTATCAGGCGATGGGCGAGAAACGTCCACTCGAAGATCTCCTCGGCGACTACGAGCGAATCTTGCGCGATCAGCATATGTCCGAGAGTGACTTTGACACGTTCTACTCGAGGGGCATCGACAGCCTCAGCGCGTTCCTATCGAGCGAATACGACACATTCAGCCAGACCGAGCGCACAGAAGTCGGCTTCGGCAATCAAGGCGTCGTCATCGAAGGCGCTCGCCTGACAGGCGCACTCGACCTCGTCGATATCGACACATCAGAAAAGACCATCACCGTCACCGACTACAAAACCGGCCATCCGTCACGAGACTGGAGAGGGAAGACCGAGTACGAAAAAATCAAGCTACACAAATATCGTCAACAGCTGATGTTCTACCAATTACTCGTCGAAAATTCTCGCGACTACAGCGCGTATACCTTCAGCGGAGCACTGCTACAATTCGTCGAGCCAACGCACTCGGGGGACATCCTGTCACTCGCTGATTCGTTTAGTAGCGAAGACCTCGATCGCTTCCGTCAGCTCATCCATGCCGTCTGGACGTGTATCATGCGCCTCGACCTGCCAGATGTCGCCGACTATCCGCCAACCCTCAAGGGGATTGAGCAGTTCGAGCAAGACCTTATTGACAAAAGTGTAAATTCTTGATACAATAGTCGACGTTCCATGTGAAAACGTTGAGCACTGTAGGTATGTCTGTCGCGAATGACAACAGCCCGCTGAGCTCCGCACGTGGAGTTCATTGACAATATAGTACTCAACCAACCCTTCGCCGCTACTGCGGCAGAGAGTAGGTGATCAAAACGGCAAAATGCATTGCATGCTGCGGCGGATGCGGCGGTCTCGGATACGTCCGTGACGGCATGGCCGGCAAGAACAATCCCTGTTCGAAGTGCCACGGCACGAAGCACAACCCGTCGTGCAAGAACCGGTAAATCAGCCTGTAGTTGACGACATCTCGCACGTGCGCGAGTCGAATGACGGCCAATCCGTCACGGTGTTCGTCCACCAACGCTGGCTTGATAGCAGTATCAGTCAGCAAAGACCAGTGAAGCCCGGTGGCTTGGGCGCCTGTGAAAGCTTTTTCGTTCGGAATCCCCCTCCCGTCGAAATAGTCATAGCAAGACTTCTCGGTTCGAGTCCGACTCTGGTCACAAGTCTGAGATCAACGTGCGAGCAAGGACAACGATGTCCACGCACAATCTCAGATAGGAGAGCGCGTCGAGCAATCGATGCGTTTGCTGACACTGTCCGGTCAGCTCTCCGCTCCGTGCGGAAGGGATGGTGCCCCCTGCATCGCCCCAACCGTGCGGCAGTCTGTAGGTGTCGCTCGCCCATTACGGCTCGAGCGACACACCCCCGAAGATGAGGCTGAATCCGGGCGGACTCAGCTTCATCTTCGCCGCCCCGGCGGCGAGACATTTCCCCAATACACGCCCCCGTGTATGTCTCGCCGTCGGGATGCCGGCGGAGTACTATATCGTCAGCGAGTAGAGCCTAGCTCCTCGCACCCGAGCCCCGTTTACCCGGGGCTCTTCAACTTTTGTGAGATAATGGAACAGATGAAATCATTTTGGAACGACCTACCACAGCCTTTTTCAATACTGGCACCCATGGAAGCGGTGACTGATGTCGTATTCCGCCATGTCGTGGCAGCAGCAGCACCACCTGATATCTACTTCACTGAATTCACCAATGCCACAGGTTGGGCGCATGCCGGTGAAAAAGCTATAGGTGGCCGACTCGTCAAAACCGACGACGAGCATCCAATGGTCGCGCAGATATGGGGCGGGGAGCCAGGCGACATGGAAAAGTTGGCACTCCACTGCCGTGACCTCGGCTACAATGGCATCGACATCAACATGGGCTGCCCTGCCAAAAGTGCCGTCAAAAGTGGTGGTTCAGCTCTCATACGTCAGCCCGAGCTTGCCGCCGAAGCAATTGCGGCGGCAAAGATTGCCGGACTGCCAGTGAGCGTCAAAACCCGCCTCGGCTATACGCGCGTCGACGAGTGGCGCGACTGGCTTGCACATCTCCTACGCCAGGATATCGTCAACCTGACGATTCACTTACGCACCAAAAAGGAAATGAGTAAGGTGCCAGCGCATCATGAGCTGATAGCAGAAATCGTCGCACTCCGTGACGAAATTGCACCAGAGACACTTCTCGTTATCAACGGCGATATCGAAACACGCACCCACGGTGAAGCGCTTATTACTGAGAATCCAGGCGTCAACGGCTACATGATTGGCCGCGGCGTCTTTCATGACCCGTATTGCTTTGCGAAGCAAGAGCGAGCAGCCCTCTCGCCAGAAACATCTGCAGCCGGAACCTCTCCTGACGACAAATCAAGAGAGGTCCCGCGCGAAGCCGTTTCTGACGAGAGCGGTTGTGAGATACCTCAGACAGTACTACCAAACCCCAAACGAAAAGAAGAGCTACTAGACCTTCTGCGCCTCCACCTCGACCTGTTCGACCAGTACCAGTCACAGATGCATCGCCCGTTCGAAACCTTGAAGCGGTTCTTCAAAATATATATCCGTGACTTTGACGGCGCGAGTGCGCTGCGCGATACGCTCATGCACACGCGTAGCACCGACGAAGTGCGCGAGATTCTCAACACTCTCGACTAAACAAAAACGGGCCCTAGCGGCCCGTTTTTTGATACCCATACATTAGCGACGACGTCGGTGACGCTGCAAGTCCGCAACCTTAAGTCGGACCATATGGCGGTCGACAAGCTGGTGTGCTTTTTCGAGTTCAACCTGGTTTGTGGCTTCGTCGCGCATCTTGAGTGCACGCTCGAGGGCTTTTTGACTCTCAGCTTCGACGATGTCTGGCGCGTGGTCGGCTTCATCAACGAGCACCTTGACCTGCTGGCCATCGATCTCGATGACACCACCACTGATCGCAAACAGTTCCATGCGGTCGTCAGGGTCGGTTTTGGCTTTGCGCACTTGGATGACGCCCGTCTTTGCGAGCGTCACAAGTGGTTCGTGATCTGGAAAAACACCGATTTCGCCGTCTTCGGTCGGCAAGATTACCTCGTAGACTTCTTCGTCTACTTTGGTACCTGCGAGCGTGACTAATCGTAGATTCACGTCTTAGTCCTTCTTCTCGCTGAGTGGGCCTGGCGCCATGTAGAACCAGTTTTCCGGCTTGTCGTCGTACTTGCCGCTCAGGATGTCCTTGGCGTCGCGGATCGTGTCTTCGAGCTTGCTGTAGACACCTTCGTTACCCGTGAACTGCTGGGCGACGTAGAATGGCTGCGCAAAGAATCGCTGCAAACGACGCGCGCGGGCAACTGTCTGCTTTTGGTCGTCAGACAATTCTTCCATGCCAAGGATGGCGATGATGTCCTGAAGATCTTTGTATTCCTGGAGGATACGCTGAACTTCGCGAGCAATCTGGTAGTGTTCTTCGCCAACGATTTCTGGGTCGAGCGAGCTTGATGTTGAATCAAGAACGTCAACGGCAGGGTAGATACCAATTTCAGTCAGTGCGCGGTTCATCACGATAGTTGCATCGAGGTGAGCGAAGGTTGTTGCTGGCGCTGGGTCGGTCAAGTCGTCGGCAGGAACATAGACAGCCTGGACAGAGGTGATCGAGCCTTTCTTGGTACTGGTGATACGCTCTTGGAGCGCACCCATTTCTTGCTGAAGGTTCGGCTGGTATCCAACCGCACTTGGAAGGCGGCCGAGGAGTGCCGAGACCTCACTACCAGCCTGAGTGTAGCGGTAGATATTGTCGATAAAGAGCAGCACGTCCTTGCCTGAATCACGGAATGACTCAGCAATCGCAAGGCCAGAAAGGGCGACGCGGAGACGGGCTCCAGGCGGCTCGTTCATCTGACCGAAGACGAGCGAGGTCTTGTCGAGCACGCCAGCATCTTCCATTTCGTGATAGAGGTCATTACCTTCACGGGTACGCTCACCAACACCGGCGAATACTGAGTTACCTGAGTGGAACTTGGCGATGTTGTTGATCAGCTCCTGGATAAGGACGGTTTTACCGACACCGGCACCTGCGAACAGACCCGCTTTGCCACCCTTGGTGAGTGGGGCAATCAGGTCGATGACCTTGATACCTGTTTCGAGAATCTCAGTTTTGTTGCTCTGCTCGTCGAGTCGTGGTGGTTCACGGTGAATACTGGCGGTTTCGCCAGTCGGCTGCTTGCCACCGTCGATAACATTACCGACAACATCGAACATACGACCCTGGGTCTGCTCGCCAACAGGCACGCTGATTGGCGCACCCGTTGCTTCGACGGCTTGACCACGCCTGAGTCCGTCAGTCGAGCTCATCGCGATCGCGCGAACGGTGTGTTCGTCGAGGTGCTGTGCGACTTCAAGTACGAGTTCGCGCCCGCCATTGGTTACTTTTAGTGCATCATACATCGCAGGTAGTGCGTCAGCGCCGAACTCAACGTCGACGACGACACCCACGACCTGGGTAATCTTTCCTGTGGTTTTACTCATTGTTCCTCCTTTTATCATGCCATTGCCTCTGCGCCACCACTTATTTCTGCTAATTCTTGGGTAATTGCCGCCTGACGAGCTTTGTTCATTGCAAGTGTCAGGTCGTCAATCAAATCGGTGGCGTTGTCCGTTGCGTTCTTCATCGCGACCATGCGCATACTGTGCTCACTGGCGCGAGCATCGAGCAATGCTTGGTAAATCTGCGCGCCGACAAGCCGATAGACGACGCCTTCGAGAACAGCGTCAGTGCTCGGTTCGTACTTCGCATTGCGAACGCTCTGGCTGATTTCTGTTTCTGTGTAGCCAGCCGGTAAAATTCGCTGCAAGGTCGCCGTCTGTGTCAGGCTTGATACGAAATCAGTATAGATGACGTCAACCGCATCAACCTCGCCGGTGCGGAAGAGGTCAGTTGCCGTCGCCAGAATCGCGTGAAGCTCCGAACCCTCAGGCTCTTCGCTCATATCATCGTAGGTTCCACGAATCTGAATGTCTTTCAGACGAGCCGTGAACTGTGACGCTTTGCGACCGATTGTGATCGTTTCGGTCTCGATATCAGCCTGCTGGTCGGCACGGACTTCATTCAGATAGCGCTTCAGGATATTCGCGTTATAGGCACCAGCGAGACCTTTATCGCTCGTAATGACAAGTAGCAGGCGCTTCTTGACTTCACGCACGGCGAACAGCGGGTGATCATCTGTTGTTCCTTGGCCAGCAAGGTGCGACAACAGTTCATTCGCAGCATCAGTATAATCAGCCGTTGCTTTTTGCGCCTCTTGTGCGCGGCGCATCTTGCTCGCTGCCACCATCTGCATGGCACGCGTAATCTGCTTGGTACTCTTGACCGAGCGAATGCGTCCTTTTAGTTGGCGCTGGCTTGGCATTAGCCCTCAAATCCCTTCGCAACCGCTTTGGCGACTTTTTCGATCAATTTGGCGATATCGCCTTCGACTTTTTCAGCGCCCTTGTTAAGCGTCTCCATGTCTTTCTTGTGGTCGGCCCATAGCTTGGTCAAAAGCGCCGATTGGACGTCTTTGATTTTGCCTGCAGGGACCCTATCGAACGCACCTTCGTTCACTGCAAAAATACTTGCAGACTGTTCCCAGATAGAAAGCGGCGAGTACTGTGGCTGCTTGAGCAATTCTGTCAGACGCTGACCACGCTCGATCTGGTTCTTGGTTGCCTCGTCGAGATCAGAACCAAACTGTGCGAAGCTCGCAAGTTCACGGAACTGACTTAGACCGAGTTTGAGGTGACCAGACACGCTCTTGACGGCCTTGGTCTGTGCATCACCACCAACACGAGAGACCGAGAGACCAGCCGAAATTGCTGGGCGAATACCTTGGTTGAAAAGGTCGGTTTCCATGAAAATCTGACCGTCAGTGATAGAGATCACGTTCGTCGGAATGTACGCAGAAATGTCACCAGCCTGTGTTTCGATGATAGGTAGAGCAGTCAATGAACCTGCGCCGAGTTCGTCAGACAATTTCGCTGAGCGCTCGAGCAGGCGTGAGTGCAAGTAGAAGACGTCACCAGGGAAGGCTTCACGTCCTGGTGGACGACGAAGCAAGAGCGACATCTGTCGATAAGCGACTGCGTGCTTGGTGAGGTCGTCATAAATCATGAGTGCGTGTCCACCCTTGTCACGGAAGTATTCACCCATAGCTGTACCAGCGTAAGGTGCGAGGTAGAGAAGTGAGGCTGGATCGCTTGGACCAGTGGCGACGATAATTGTCTGGTCCATCACGCCTTCAGATTTGAGGCGGTCGACAAGGCGAGCTACCTTCGAAAGCTTCTGGCCGATAGCAACATAGACGTTGATAACGCCCGTTTTTTGCTTGGCCTGGTTGATCATTGTGTCGATGGCGACAGCGGTTTTGCCCGTCTGACGGTCGCCAATGATCAGCTCGCGCTGGCCACGACCGATCGGGAACATGGCGTCGATTGCCATAATACCGGTCATCATAGGTTCGTGAACGTGCTTGCGTCCGAGGACACCGATTGCTTCGCGCTCGACGAGACCACGTTGCTTGGTCGTGATGGCTGGACCGCCGTCAAGTGGCTCACCGAGTGGGTTCACAACGCGACCGAGGAGCTCTTCGCCCACAGGCACATCGAGGATCACACCCTTGAGACGCACCTTGTTGCCTGCGGCAACTTTGCTATCCTGTCCGAGGATCACAGCACCGATTTCATCTTCCATAAGGTTGAGCGCGAAGGCTTCGACAACACCGTCAACAGTTTCGATTTCGAGAACCTCACTGTAGCCAGCTTCACGAAGACCATGCACCCATGCAACACCGTCACCAACGCGAGTCACGATACCGTTCGCCTCAAGGCCTTCGGTCGTTTCAAGGTTGGCGATTGCGTCGCGCAAGTTTTGTGCAAGTTCTGCAACTGCTATTTCTGTCATATATTCTCCTAAATTTTCCTTTCGCGTAGCTGGCTCAAACGATGAGCAAACGTTGCATCGATTCGCTGCGATGGCGTCTCAAGGCGAATGCCGCCGAGGACCGATTCGTCAACATGCTCACGAAGCGTCAATTGCTTGGCGCCCGTCAACTTCTGCAGCTCTGTCTTGATTGCTTCATCGATTGCCGTTGCCGACGTCACGTCCGCCAGGACGATGCCTTCAGCCTCGAGCTGCTCGAGTGTCGAACGCATGATCAAATCAGCCTCACCGGTGCGGCGCTCTTCAACGAGAAATGCAGCAAGTTCTGCGACGACGTCGCGCTTGCCGGCACGCAATTGCTCAGCGACATAGTGAGCAATCTTGGTTCGCGAAAGGTGGCTAGACATTACTTGTCCGCTCCCTTAAGCGCTTCAGCGATAACGGCCTTGTCGGCTTTTGCGCTGTGTGTTTTGCCAATGACTCGTTCGGTTGCGCTGGCAACCAGTTCGAGCGTTTCGTTGTGCAAAGCCTTCTTGGCAGCAATGACTTCTTTGCTGATTTCATCGTGCGCCTGGTCGAGAACGTGCTTTGCATTTTGCTTGGCTTTTTCGTCAGCCTTGCTTAGCATCGCCGTCGCTTCATCCTTGGCGGTCGCGACAATCTCTTTTGCTTCACGACGAGCTTCAGCAAGCTGATCATCGATCTTCGACTGTGCTTTTGTGGCGTTGTCTTCAGCTTCGCGAGCGGCTTTGAGACCTTCTTCGATTTTGGCGTTACGCTCATCAATCGAACGAAGCAATATAGGGAAGACAAATTTACCAAGCAAAAATACAATCAGAGCGAATCCAATAATCTGAAACGCCAGCATCTGCCAATCGATACCGAGAGATGACATGATGTCACCGCTGGCTTCGGTCGTTTCGCCGGTTGCTTCTGCTGCGCTTGCAACGTGAGTTAGTAATGTCTCTAGCATCTATAGAGAGACCTAAACAAACTTAATGATAAGCGCGAGCACAAGACCGATAATTGCGAGGGCGTCCGTGAAGGCGATCGCAAGGATCATCATAGTACGAATGTCGTTGCCTTTTTCTGGGTTGCGGCCGAGTGCGTTAAGTGCAGCCATGCCGATAAGACCCACACCGATAGCACCACCGAGGGCTGCGAGTGAGTAGGCAAGTGCAATTCCTAGATCGTCCATTGTGTTAATAACTCCTTATTTATAGATTTAATTACCTTTAATTGTATCATTTCTGCTCGTCGCCACTGGGTACGGGAGAAGCTGAATGATCTGAGTGCTCGTCTCCGTGATGCTGCACGGCCAGATAGGTGAAGATAACTGTCAGGATGAAGAAAATATATGCCTGAATGACCCCGATAAACATCTCGAAGGCGATAAATACTGGAAGGGTAATAAGCGCGCCGTAGCTCGTTAGCACCACCATCACCACCAGCAGTACTTCACCAGCAAAGGCGTTTCCGAACAAACGTAGACTCAACGCAGTGTAGCGACTAAACTCACCAATGAGTTCGAGAACACCCTCGAACGCACCGATAGGGTCCTTGATCGGATTGCGGAAGTATCGTTTGAGATTGCCGATGTGGCCAAGCTGACGGATGGCATACCACTGGGTCGCAATCAGCGAAAGAATCGCGAGAGCAAACGTGAAGTTCAGGTCGGCAGTAACACTGCGAAGCACTGGCGCGTCGTTCCATTTGATACTATCGAGACCCGGTAGAACGCTCATCCAGTAGCTGATAAGGACGAAGAAAAATATCGAGAGTGCAAGCGGCGCTATACCGCGAGCAATCTTTTTGTCGGGGATGATCTGCTCGATTTGACCGTACATTCCTTCGAACGCCCATTGCACGATCTGAACAAGACGGTTCGACTGACCTCGTTTTACTTTGCGACCAACATAGAAAAAGATCGCCAAGAATATGATCATACCGACGATCCCAGTCAGCATGCCATTTGTGACACCAAATTCGCCAACGTGGAACAACACACTCGTTTTGACTTCGATATGGAGACCGGTACTGGCAAATTGATTCAACATTATGATTTAGAAATTCCCTTTAATTGTTGTCGCACAAGGAGAGCTGCTATCACGCCGCCGACAGCCATCGAACTAAGCGTATACCAGGGAATCGTATTAAACGACATATCGGCGTAGATGCCGCATACGGCCATACCGACGAGGGGGAGAAAGATCCGCCAGGTGGTTTCGATGATATCCCCAAATACAATCAACACCTGGTTTTCAGCCTGCGGCGTTTCGGTCGTAGGTTGGTCTCTGTTTGGCTTCGTGCCCATGTACGCATATACTATACCAGTAGAAGGATACCCAATCAATGCCTCGTCGAAACAATACCCCGAAACAGCAGCGTCAGCTCATACAACTTGCCAGCTGTCGTGACAAGCGAAAGTTTGGAAACGAAAAAGATGCTGAGTCAGCTGCAGAATTGCAGATGTTGCTGTCGCTAACGGTCGAGTTACACACGTACCAGTGTGACCAATGCCATTATTGGCATCTCACCAGCAAAAAGTGATATACTACTTATAGTAATTTAGAAGAGGAAAAACAACATGACCGACACTACGTCAGACGCAACCGTCGTCATCTACAGCACACCAACCTGCGCATTTTGCCGCACCGAAAAACAATGGCTCGAAAGCCTTGGCGTGAGCTACGTTAGCCGCGACATCGAAGAAGATGAAGGTGCACAAGACGAGCTGCTCGCAAAGCTCGATGGCAACTTCCAGGGTGTGCCAACAACGTTCATCGGTGATGAAGTTATCGTCGGCTTCGACCGCCCGAAGCTGCAAGCCGCTCTGGCCGCAAACAAGCTCGTCGCTGCGTAATTCGGTCAGACTACAAAAAAATCCCTGGTTGATGCCGGGGAGTTTTTATTCTTCGATAAATTCAACTTCTTTTTCGCGTCGTCGTAGGCGCAGACGCAATTTCGACTCGGGTCGAGGTATGTGGCACTCAACAATGTCCTCGTAGAGAGCGATGAGCGACTTGATCTGACGCGTCTCGCTGAACTCGCTCGCCAGTTTTTTGCTTTGCTTGCCGTAGGCAGCGCGCATAGCAGGATCATCGAGCAGAGCGCGTATCTGCCGCGCCAAATCAACTTCATCATTTTTGGCATAGCGCGCGTTGACGCCATCGATAGCTACCTCTGAAAGCTTCTGGTCGATGATGACAATTGGCAGCCCAGCGTGTGCTGCTTCATGAAGCACCCAGCCCTGAGTGTCCTTGAGCGACGGAAAGACGAAGACATCCATCGCGCCATACGCCACACCAAGCTGTTCCCGCGGCATCGCTCCAGTGAACACAATATTTGCGGCAGCACGCGAACCCGCTGCGTGCGCCTCAAGCGTCTCGCGGTACTCAAAGTCCCCAACGAACATCAACTTGCTCCCAGGGTTTGTCCTGACGATATGCTCAGCGGCGTCAATCAAAATATCCAAATTCTTTTCGGCGGCCAATCGCCCAACGAACCCGTATACCTGTTCGTTATCGGCGATGCCGAATGAGCGACGAAATTCGCGAATCGTAGCGGCATCTGGTTTTTCTAGTCCGTCAACGCCGTTTGGCATCAAGGTGACGTCATAGCGATAATTCTCATGGTGCTGCCATGAACACAGCTGCTCAGAGCTTTTGCGACTCAAGGCGATAACGGCGTCCGCTTTGCTATATATCAGCGTGATTGCGCGCTCGATAATGTCACGATTCCACTTGGTGACGCCGCGGCGCGGGCGATATAGCTTCAAGATTTCACGAATATCCTGACCGCCGAGACGAAGTGTAAACGGCAGTACAATCCCTATCAAAGCGAGAATGCCCGGCAAGACAACAGGGTAATGCTCAACAAACTCATACAGATCCGTCGAGTGCTGCATGACAAACGGTGTATCACTCTTCCATGCTGCCTGCACACCAACGAGTCCGACTTGTGACGGCGTAAACACATGAACGACATCAAGTTCGAGATCACGAATTTGTTGCACGACGCGTGGCGGAAAGAAAATACTCGTATCGTAATCATCAAAAAACGCCCCCTTGATGCTTGGAAAGCGAACGATATGATCATCTTCAAATTCGAGATCAACAGAACGGCGAATCGATTTGGCCGGACAGAAAATAAACACTTCATGGCCTTCTTCTTCAAGGCGCTTCTTCAGCGTTTCGACGACAAAGACAATTCCATTGATCGACGGCCGGTACGTGTCAGTAAATAATCCAATACGCATTACTTGCTTCCCAGTATATCATCGATTGCCGAGACATGAGCGGTATATGTCGACAAGTTGGCGCGCAATCGTTCGACTATCGTAGCGCTTCGCGAGCATTGCTGCGTGTTTTTTCATCGTTGTGTAATGACTTGTATCAGTGGCCAGGCGACGAATCTCATCGGCAAATTCTCGCTCTTTACACATGACGGCATCAGGGCGAAATGTCTGGTCATAGTCATGAATATCCCGCAACACAATCGGTTGTCCGCTGGCGGCAGCTTCGACGATCGCGATGCCGAATGTCTCCTGGTCGGAGGTCGACACGAAGATATCACTCGCGGCGAAGTAGTCGCGCACTTTTTCGAGCGGAATCACTCCGGTGAATGTCACGTTCTCTGGTGCGGTGTCGATCGCACGTTGCATCTTGCTGGCGTCAGCAGCAACTTTGCCGAATGGCATACCGCCGATCCAGATGAACTGCATGTCAGCAAGCTCGCGCGCCAGCCGTACGAAGGTATCGACACGCTTACGTGGCTGAACCTGACCGTTGCTCGTCACCACCACGGCATCTGCTGGAATCCCGAGCTGCTTGCGTGCTGCGCGCTTGTCAGCGGCAGTCGTCTTGTAGCGCGCCGTATCGATCATGTTATAGACAACTTCGATTCGCCGCTTGACGCCGATCGCCTCGAGTTCAGCCTTGGTCGCATCTGATACTGCGATGACGACGCTGGCACGATTATAAAACCAGCGAAGGTAGGCGTGGGCGATTGGCAGCCAGTATTTTGCACCGACGAGACTTCCGACGAACGAAGCGGGCACAACGTGTCCTGAGATAACTTTCACGCCCGGTCGCATGAGCTGCAAGAGTGAATATGGACCGACCGTATGGATGTGTCGTATGTCGGCGGCGTCATAGGTATTTTTCGATACGCTGACGTCATCAAGTAGTTCGAGACCGCGCACGGTTTCGACGAACGCAGTATGAACGCCGTGTCCCTGGACGCTAAATTCGCTTTCTGAGATTTGGACGATGCGGAGTTGCTTCATGGTTTTCTCAGTATAACAGGCGCGATATGCGCCGCCGAACGGATGCTTGCCCACGTACGACGAATGCGCAGCGGTGCGGGGCGCAGTGTTTCTACCGCTTCTTTCGCCGGGATGAGCTTCGCATCACTAATTGTCGCCAAGATCGATTCTTCTAGATCATATTTCCAGCCAGACTTCGCTGGCGTATGTCGTTTGTAGAGATGACGATAGGCAAGCGTGATCGCCGGGACGACCGTGAACGCAATCGATTGCTCAGGAATCATCTGCGCAGAGCGCGATTGTCGTGCGTGTTTACTCGGGCGACACAAGGCGCCCGCGCGATCGACGATCATGAATTCCGGGAACCCGCCCGTCGCGTTGATGCCATTCAATATGCGGTATTCAAGCTGACGTGCCAACCGGTACAACCCGTGTCGACGCAGGCCCTCGATCACCATGAAATTAAACATCGGCCACACCGTCTCGGAGCCATGATAATCAATTACAGTTTCAAGCGGGTCATTCGTCGACAGGCTGCGCGTACGGATACCAACATCGGTCAAAAAGTCCTCGCTAAATAATCGCTTGACCACCGTGATGATATGCGCCTGTTCATCGACACGCGAGGGCATGTGCTCCCAAAATGATGCATTGAGCGCCCATCCCGTCGTGATCATCTCGGTATCAAGTGGTGCCAGTCGATGGCCACGCATGAAGAGCGCAGGGGCAAACGTCTGACGCGTCCCGATCCAGAATCGATCGAAGAGTGCCGCATGTAATTTTTCAGTGGCGAGTCGCCAATAGTGCAGCTCTGGACTCGATGGCAAAATGCGCATCGCGTCTTGCAAGGCATCAAGTGCATACACCTGCGCTTCTATGTACGAATGATCTTGCGTGACGTCGGCCGGCGCGCCACTCGACCACACATACGCACTGACCGAATCGCAAAAGGTCTGATAGGGAAGCGACCAGCGATTGGTGCGCCGAATGCGAAACACGCCGTCTTGGTCAACCTGGCGCACAAGCCAATTCGCCGCCGCCGTCACCGACTCGGCAAGACTGACCGTCGAGCCATCTCGCTGCGGAACGTGTCGATCGATGATCGAGGGATCGATATTGGTCGCGTATTTGTGAATTAATCGCAGGTAGGTTGCCGTCGTATCGGTCGAAAAATACGTCAAGAATTGCTTGTTGCGCGCACCCCAGACACGCCCGGCGAGCACCAGGCCGAGTCGGTCGTACGAGCTACCCTGCCACGAGGTAAAATCACGCAGCTCATGATGGATGCGGCCTGGCTGCTCTTGCGTGACGTGATTGGTCGTCCGCCCCTGATACGAGGCAAGCGTCACGATCGTATCCCACGCAGTCTCGTGATCAAAATCACTGATAAATTTCGCCGTCATGCCTGCGTCACGAGCAAAGATAGTGTGATTGTAATAGCGCCCGAGACTCGTATAGATTCCTTGATGCCGACTATCGCGCAAGCGTCGATAGGCATCGGCCGCTCCGGGCACAATCGCATCGATATCATCGGCTTCGCGTAGAAAATCCATTTGATTCTACTGTAGCACTTTTTGGTTCAGAAATGACGAAGCCGCCCGTTCCCGTCGTGATGACGGTACTAGGGCGGCTCCCTTGTCAGGGCTCTCTTGGTTCGGGGTACTCCCCATGGACGGGGAACACCCAGAACAGTCGGTAGGACGCAGGGTGCGAGAAGCGCTGCTTCTCAACAACCTCCGCAGGAGACAATTTGCCGTCGCTGCCGACAAAGTGCAACCACGGCAGGGCCGCAACGAATGCCACCAAGACCAACACGAGCCGCCAGCCGAACCAATTCCCGGCAACCGCGGCGACTAGTGAGGTGACGGCAATGTAGCCGTATCCACCGTAGAGCAAAAAGTTGTGATACAACTTGCTCGGCGACCACAAGGCCGATGCCGGCATGTTTGGGCCGTCCACAAGGACGGTGATGACAAGCGCAACAACGATAGCACTCGCCAAAACAACACCGTGGAACACAGGCGACTGCCACCAGTGCCCATCGGTCTCAAGCCCGGATATGCGCGCTGCAAAAATCAACAGCGCGACTGCGGCACCGAGGAATAGGTCTCCCGGAAAAAATGACTGCCACTGCCGCTTAGAGTCGAGCGGCACGATTATTGCTTGGGCAATATACGCCCAGGCAATGTGACCGATGGGAGTCAACAGCCAGCACACCAAAAGCGTGCTCAGCAGCTGGCTCCACCACGAGTGGCCGAACCACTCCTGGTTTGCGACCCAACCAAAGCCGGGCAAAAGGCCAATCTTATCCGCAGTATCCACGGATACCACACATCCAATCTATGACAAGGGGCGATGCTCGCCCCGGAGGTGTATTCCGCGAGGGGTCCTCAACGAAACGAGTTATCTATACTATTATAGCATATACTCGTTTAAAAATCAATCTTGGAGAGCTTCAGCGACAAGTCGTGCGACCGGCAGTGCCATGGCCTCTTTGGTCAGGTCAGCACTCGTGTCGATGATGAGCATTGGGCGGCCGTCGACGGCGAGCGAGACGGGCAGCGCTGGAAGAATATAGGTGTCAGCCGAAGCTGGCGGAACAATTGACTGGACAGCGCGTTCGCGATCAGAACGGTTGCGCTCGTTGATCTGGACGACGAGTGCGTCAACCTCAGCCTGTTGCGCTTCATCCAACTCATCATATGGAGTTGTCGCGTAGCCGAGCGTACGACGCGCGCCAACCATCGGGTCGCACGTAAAGTACAACCCCATCACAAACTTGCAGAGCTTCTCACGTTCGAGCATCTCGCCAACCTCTTCGAGGGCCCGGCCATCGAGCAGCACCGTATCGAAGCCTTCATTTGCCGCGTCGTGCATCCATTTTTTGAGCAGGTCATCCTTGAAGCTTTGGCTGAGTGGGCGAGCACCGATTTTGGCGCTATTTGCACTCACTTCATTTGAGTAGAGTAGTTCGTCGCGCTCTTCTTTGGTCATATGGTAGACATCTTTGACGAGCTGAATACTGGCCTTGGCGTTCGCTTCATCGCCGAGAAAGGCATCCACAGCGTCAGCGTCATTGACGTCGATACCGGCACGGAGTGTTGCCACCACTAGGACTCGGAACACCTGACCGAGGTCGATTAGCATTACTTTGTGGTCATGTTCATCGCGCAAATAGTCTTTGGTCGCCTGGACAATAGTCCCTTTGCCGCTGCGCGCTTCGCCGTCAAAGGTAACGATTCGTGGAGTATTCATCTCGAAAAACTATAGCACAGTCGGGCGAATGGGGCACACTACACAGACACCCACCTCTTGAGGTATACTAGTGGCAATGGCCAAAGCAAAAAAACCATCGTCAGCACCCGGTGGACTCGTCAATCGACGAGCGCGTTTTGATTACGAATTGTCTAACGACATCGTGGCAGGCATGGTTTTGACCGGACCAGAAGTTCGTGCGGCCCGTGACGGACACGTTCAACTCAAAGGCGCATTCGTCAGTATCAAGGACGGGGAACTATGGCTCAACAATGCCAGTTTTTCACTCAAGCTCAATGAGCGCGGCGAAAGCAGCCGCACCGTCGACACACGCGCACGCAAGCTCCTCGCTAGTCGCAAACAAATTGACGCGTTCACCGAGTCAAAAAAGCAAGGCTTCACAGTCGTACCGACAAAACTCCTCACCTCTGGTAAATATCTCAAGGTTGTTATCGCACTCGGGCGAGGCAAAAAGCGCTGGGACAAGCGCGAAACCATCAAACGCCGCGACCAAGACCGCGACGCCAAGCGCATGATGCGCTAAATCTACCGAACGAGACGAACGTCCTGCGGTGTGCGTAGTGATTGCGTTACGCATGTCGTAGCCACTCTGCCTACTCCACGTGATAGACGAATATTAAATGAGGCGATTCCGTGCTGCTCGAGCACCCCATCTCTACCAGTAATCAGTTTTGCGACGGTGTTTTCTGGAATAACAACTCTGTTCGCGCCCTCGAGAGGTGAATCGGCATCGACGAAGTCTTTATAATTCAAACTGTGAAACAATAGCTCCCCGGGTGTAAGTATCGCCTTATCGTATCCACGACTGCCAGGATCGTACTCATGTGCAAGCCGTGCGAGCTCTTCGATAAAGGTGTCTGCGGAACCACTTGTTGGACCATCAAGCACCAGCGAGCCTGCAAGTTCTTTTGCACGATCATGGCGAGCATTCCAAGACTGCGAGCCAGGACCCGTGTACGGTTTTATTTCAGCTGTCATTAATTCTATTATAGCATAAAATTAGAATAAAAGCAATGGTCTATACTGGTAGCATGAAGTTATACTCATGGAATATCAACGGCATCCGCGCCGTCGTCCGCAAAGGCGAGATCCAATCATTTTTCGAGGCCCATCAACCAGATATTGTTTGCTTTCAGGAAACAAAAGCCGAGCAGGATCAAGCCGGCTTCGCGCCCGAAGGCTACGAGCAATACTGGAATTCATCACGTACCAAGAAGGGCTATTCTGGTACCGCCATTTTCACCAAAGTCACGCCGCTCAATGTCACAAATGATATCCCCGAGACTATCGCCGCCAAGCACGGCCTGATTGCCGACGAATACGGTCACAGCAATGACGAAGGGCGAGTCATTGCTGCTGAGTTCGACGACTACTACGTCGTTACCGCCTACACACCGAACGCCAAAGACGACTTGTCTCGCATCCCACTCCGCCAGCAATGGGACCAGGCCATGATTGATTATTGTGCCGATCTCCAGACCAAAAAGCCGGTACTCTACTGTGGCGATATGAATGTCGCGCACACCGAAGACGACCTCGCAAACCCCAAGCCGAATCGCGGCAAAAAGGGCTTTACTGATGAAGAACGACTGGGCTTCGACGCATGGCTGGCCGCAGGCTTCGTCGATACCTTCCGCATGTTCACAAGCGGCAACGGCCATTACAGCTGGTGGAGTCACTTCGCTCGTGCGCGCGAACGCAACGTCGGCTGGCGCATCGATTATTGGCTCGTCAGCGAATCTATCAAACACCGAATCTCGTCGGCAACAATCCACGCCGACCAACTCGGCAGCGACCACTGTCCAGTTAGTATCGAAATAGATTGATTATCTCAAAATTTATAGTATAATAGTCAAATCCGTTCTAGTAGAAAAGGGGGTTATGGCATGCTGCCATCGCTCAAACGGACGTTTTTTCACAGCGCGACAAAGCGGGTTCGGCAGCCGGACCCCATGCGCTTCGAGCGCTTCAGTCCGGCAGGCAGCCGGACCGTCATCCAGCACACCGGCGACTTTGTACTCGCAGAGACTGCGCGCGTCGAGAACGGTGTGGTTTTCGGTGCCAATGTCTTCGTAGGCGAGTCGTCCCACATCGCGCGGGCTGCCAAACTTGGTCCAGCCACTAGGCTCGCCGGCGAGAACAAGGTCGGCGAAAGTTGCCGATTCGATGGACACACGTCTGTCGGACGCGGTAGCTCATGTGAGCACGGTGTCGTCGTTGGTAACGGCTCACGGATCGGTGATGGCGTCACCATTCGTGCCAACGCCATCCTTGGCGCTGGAGTCGCCGTGGAGAACGGCGCCACTATTGGTGCCCGAGTCAAGCTCGGAGCGGGTGCGGTCGTACGCAGAGGGGCCGAAGTTCCAGATGACATGGTCATCGAACCTGGCTGCCATGTCGAAGGTGCCGGTACATCCCTGAGGGTGTACCGGCCCATTGTGCGCGGACGCGCACAAATCTAGCCCCCGTCGGCTCCGAGGAACTCCTCGTCGAGCGATCGACGGGGGGTTCCTCATTTTTGATATCATTGAAGTATATGGATTTTCTGCACAACACCACCCTCGTCATGCTCATCAGTCCGAGCGCAATGGGCAAGTCATCACTTATCGACCAACTCCTCGCCATCGACGCGCGACTAAGCCGCGTCAAAAGTTTCACCACACGGCCACCACGTCCTGATGACGCATCGGGGCAGCTCTTTTATTTTGACGAACAGACACTGGCAGATAAACGCACTCGCGGTGATGTCGTCAGTGAAGTCACATTCCCGACGACTGGCTATGCGTATGGCACTGTCCGCGAAAGTTATTCGAGCGACATCTGCATCCTCGAGACGCTCGCAAACAGTGTCGAGACCTATCGAGCGCTGCCATTCAAACGCACCATCGCCATCAGTATTACCGCACCAGCAGAGCTGTGGCACCAGCGCTTCACAGCGCGCTACCCAGAGCCAAGCGACGAAGCGCTCAAACGCCTCGAAGAAGCACGCCTCTCGATGCAATGGTCGCTGGCACAAACGACAGATCACCACTGGGTATCCAACGACGCATCACTCGACGCAGTTGCGCGTCGTATTCTCGCCATTATCGACGAGACATCGCCCAGCGTCGTCGACACGGCTCGGCAGAATGCGCTCGAGTGTGAACAGGTGAGCCAAGCAATGTGGTCGAATTCATCAGATACGCTACAATAGAACCATGCAAAAACTCGCGATTTTCGACATCGACGGAACACTATTCCGATGGCAGCTCTTTCACGAGCTCGTCTTCGAGTTGAAATCGCTCGGACGATTTAGCCAGTCAGAAGCCGCCGAACTCGACAGCGCACTGACATCATGGCAGGCCAAGCATATCTCATGGCGCGACTACGAACATCTCGTTATTCACACCATCGACAACAATTTGACCGCAATCAAACCGTCAGAACTCGAAGACGCCGCTCGCTCGGTCGTCGAACGCTCTGGCCACAAAGTCTATAGCTATACCGCCCAACTATTGAAGCGTCTGCAGGGTGAAGGGTACTACACGCTCGCCCTTAGCTCATCGCAGTACGAAATCGCTGCGCAATTTGCAGACCGTTACGGCTTCGACGCTTGCATTGGCCAAACCTACGAACGCGACGGTGATCGTTACACAGGCACCAAGCAACTCATCGTGCACGGCCGAAAGGATATCATCATCAAGGAGTTTCTCGCAGCACACCCAGAGCTGACGCTCGACGATAGTGTCGCAATTGGTGACAGCGGGGGAGACACGGCGATGCTCGAACTTGTCGCGCGTCCAATTGCGTTCAATCCGGCCGAAGAACTTCTCGAGACGGCGCTCGAACGTCATTGGAAGATTGTGCTCGAACGAAAAAATATTGCCTACACACTAGAGGACCATGATGGACACGTCGTATTGGCGAAAACAGACCGCTTCTAAGCCGCTTTTTCCGGACATCGAATGGAGTAAACCCGAACAGCGCTCACAAGCAGGGCGACTTGGTGTCATAGGCGGCAACAAGCTCGGCTTCGCTGGTGTTGCCGAAGCCTATACGATCGCGCTCAAATCCGGGGTAGGCGAAGTACGGGCACTGCTACCTGATGTCCTCAAAAAAACCATCCCACCCGTCATCACCGACACCGTCTATGCCGACACAACGCCAAGCGGCAGTCTCTCGCAAGATGCGCTCGCAGAAATGCGCGCACTCGGCGGATGGGCGACAGGCGTACTCCTCATTGGTGATGCGGGTCGCAACAGTGAGACGGCCATCGCCTACGAACAATTTATCGAATCCTACGACGGACCACTCACAGTGACACGCGACGCTGTCGACCTTATCAAAAATTCACCACGCCTTCTCGTAGAGCGCCCGAACACCTTGATCGTGGCGAGTTTTGCGCAAACCCAGAAGCTCCTGCAGGGCGTCTACTATCCAAAAATCCTAACCTTCAGCATGCAACTCATGCAACTTGTCGATGCACTGCACAAATTCACCATCACGTACCCGTGTACACTCGTGACGCTCCACCGCGATACCATCATCATCGCGCACGGCGGGCACGTAGTGACGCAAGATTTTACTGAACCGATGCGAATTTGGCGCGGCGAAACTGCCACCCGAATGGCCAGTTACTGGCTCTGGACCCCCGGCAAGCCTCTTGAGGCAATCACGGCATCACTTGCTACATAAAAACAGCTCCTCAAAGGAGCTGTTTTCGATATCGTTGTGGTACCGCGAGCCGGACTTGAACCGGCACGTCCCGAAGGACACAAGATTTTGGGCGCAGCGTTGCCTGTAGACAACCGACTGGCGCAAAAAGTATCTATTTGGTGGGCCAGGGGGGACTTGAACCCCCACTCACGATTGTGAACCAGATTTTGAGTCTAGCGCGTCTACCAATTCCGCCACCAGCCCATCAAATAGATACTTTTTAAAAATTGCTGTGGCAATTTCTACCAATTCCACCATCGCGGCGTGTGAAATAACCACAAGCGTAACATGTCAATTACGTCCTCGTTATTGTATACTAAAGAGCAGTAGGAATCTAGTATGCGCCCAGATGAACCTCAGCAAAACCAGTCAGGTCTTCATGTTCCGCAGCGTTCAATAACGCCGCAGGTCGATGATAGCCGACCGACAACCGCTTCGCATCAGACCGCTGCTGCAGATATTGCGCGCACCCAGATAGATTCCATCTATGATACTGATCCAAATTCGACGATGCCGGCTCCAACCCACACCACAGTTACGAGCCCTGAACCGATCATCATGGACCCGTCGCTCACCGCGCATTCGACACCCGAGCCCGTCCATCAAGTCATCACCGACCGCAAGCAGCAGTATTCTCAGCACATTACCAAGCAGTCCGATGAGCCGGACAATCCCTATGACCGCACCCACGATGAATCGAAGCTGCATGCGAACCCGGCTGAATGGGATCGCTATCACAGCGCGTGGCAGAAGTACTACCAAGAATACTTTCAGCGCTACTATACCGGCCACATCATGCAGACACGCGCAGCTTATGAAGCACAGTCTTCACGTATTCGCGAGCTTGAAGCCAAAGCGAACGAGGAGACACCCGAACAGGCAATGGATTCGCTACGCTCACAACTTCGCTCCAAGATTGCAGCCCAATCGCAAAAAGTTCGCAAAAGTCGTCACTTCGTACCAATTATTGCTGGGCTGAGCGTCATGTTGGTATTTGTATTCCTGCAATACAACCGCATCATCTTTGCCTATGCCAATGCCTACGTCAGTCCGGGAGCAATTGAGCCACAAAACATCATCGTGGACCCGAATCAGAGCCTCGCTGTCTCGAGCGAGCCACGCCTAATTATTCCGAAGATCAATATCGACGTACCTGTGATTTACGACAACACTATGGGTTCAACTCAGGCTGAAACCTACACTAAACAAATGGCCGCTATGGCGACCGGACTGGCGTGGTTTGGCATCTCTGGCGCCGATTCAAAGCCTGGCCAAAACGGCAACACGGTGCTTTCTGGCCACTCCAGTAATGACTGGTACGACTTCGGCGACCTCAAATTCGTCTTCGCAAATCTTGACAAACTCAAAGCCGATGACGTCATCTATGCAAACTACAAAGGCGTTCGTTACACCTACCAAGTAACCGACACTAAGGTTGTGCTTCCGACCGAAATCGGAGCGCTACGGGTTGGTACCGATAAACCAATGCTGACGCTCATAACCTGTACGCCGCTTGGCACTTCACAAAAACGCCTCCTTGTTTTCGCCGAACAAATTAGCCCAGACCCAGCTACAGCCACGGCCGCAAGCTCGTCAGCAAGCGACGGAGCGTCGACCGAAATCCCCGGCGTTCAATCAAAATTCCTCGGCGTCTTCTAAGTAGGCCACTCAGAGAATCATTTGTGCGCGAACAACCGCATAGCCATCGGCGGTCTTTTGCAGACAGTATAGGTAGCGTCCATCACTCGACAATACTGAGGCAAACTGTGTGTCAACATCAACAATCGGCACTACGTTTCCACCATCGAATTCCAACATCATAAGCTTACCGTCGACACGATCGAGCAGGTGATAGTCGTCAAGCCAGTGCAGCGATGCCGTACCCATGGTCATCGGAATCGTACTAAGCTGGTCAAGTTCAAAATCATACGAGCGCAGCTCATTTGTATCACGGGCCAAAACGAAACGTCCATTCGGTGATCCGACAAGTGTCTTCATAGTCGTCGGGACCGCAACTGTTCGGATTACATTCAACTCGACAGGAGTCGTGTCGCTACTTGAACCAAGCGAAACCTGTGCGATAGACAGCAGTCCACTCGTGAGCACAACAACATATTGACGGTGGTCGTAGGTCACTAGCACACTCGAAAGTACCGGCTTGGTCGATTCAAGGGTAAGCGTACGCGAAAGCTGCTGACCATGAGACACATAGCTCATGACCGTATCACCACTCGCCGAACGCGAAACAATAATAACTGTTCCGTCATTTGCACAGGTCGCAGAGATAACATTCGTGGCAATCGCATCGGATAGCACTCCCTGAGATTGATCATATTGGTACAGCGCGTTGCCTGCGAGTATATATACATAGCGATCGTCCGATGCGTCGAAAAATGCTGTCGTCACCGTTAGCTTCGATGTCGTCGATAGATTCACTGATTTTGTCTCGTCCTGACGATCAAGCACGAGCCACGTATTCGTCTCGCCGACCGTCTGACGTAGCATCACATAGCGAGCCGACTCACTCCATGCGGTCGCCGCGAATGATTGATCGGGCGCAGGCGTATACATATCCTGCGGCAGAGAAACAGACGTATCACTCGACGCGCCGCTTGCTGCCGCGATCGTCGTGAAGCTTGGCGCTGCTGGGTCTGCAAGCACGCCAAGGAGATTTGCATCTTTGTGCGCCAAGACCGACCCCATCGATGCGTAGGTATTGAGTGTTTCGGTCGTAACCATCTCAGGCACGAGACGTGCGTACGTTAGCCAGAGCACCGATCCCGGCTCAACAGTGACGGTTTTTTGCCACGGCACATAATTTGCTCGCGCCATACCGATAGTGCGTTGACCACTGCTCACATTGATTCGAGTTCGGGTTCTTGACGCCAGAGTTGCACCATCGACTGTCACGGTTGCGCCATTTGGCGTCGTCCCAAATTGCACCAAGCCCGCCTGGTAGACAGTATTATTTGTTGCGCTGAAACGATACCCCTGAATCATCAAGACAAGCAGTGTTACGATAGCAATAATCAATAACGGAACAAGCGTGTAGGTGAGTACAAAAAGTGTGCGTTGTGTGCGTTTTGATCGTTTACGATACATTACTGCGTAGATTATATCACCCAGCACCGCCCTTGCACAAAAAGGTTATGATGTATTATGATGGAACCTAGTAACACCAACGGGGGCAAAATAAGCAAAATGGTTAGCGAGATTGTTAATATCAACGGTCGTAAATACGACAAACATACTGGAATGCCGCTCAGCGAAAGCGCAAAATCATCTCCCGACCATCACGCTGCCTCCGTTCACTCTCGTACTGCAAAATCAAAGACGCTCGACCGTCGCTATGTCAAACGCGCAGCCGCCGTCAAACGAACCGCCAGTTCAATGGATGTCGTCGCCCCCGCGAAATCCACTCCCGCTCAGCCACTTGTCACCAAACTCTCACCGCGAGTTAAGCCATCTGCTAGCATTCATACGATCACGAAATTTGCTCCCCGCAAAAGCCCCGTCAAAAACATCGACGGCATGACACGACCAGCCGTTCACCCGATGGTTCAGAAAGTGAATGCCGCACGCCCTATGCAGTCAGACGATATCAAGCGCATACACAAACCATCAGACGTTATCAAGGCAGAGGCCATCGATACCGCACTGGCGAGTGCGCCAAGCCACGGACGCGATCGTCACAAAGAGCCAAAATCTCCAGCGACCAAGCGCAGGCAACGAATGTCTTCGCTGGCGGCTGCTGGCACCGCACTCCTCCTCCTTGGCGGATACTTTACGTACCTCAACATGCCGAACCTTTCTGTTCGCGTTGCCGCTGTTCGCGCCGGTATCGACGCAACCTATCCTTCGTACCGACCGAGTGGCTATAGTATCTCTGGTCCTGTCGCCTACGATAATGGCAAGGTTCAGATGACCTTCGCCTCAAACGGCACTACACAAAGCTTCCAGCTCTCACAAGAACGTTCTGGCTGGGACTCAAACGCCGTGCTCGAAGATTATGTTTCACCAAAGGCAGGTGACAATTACGCCGTAACAAGTGAAGCAGGTCTCACAATCTACACATGGGACGGTAACGCAGCCTGGGTATCAGGCGGCATCCTTTACACAGTGACAGGTGACAACAATATCTCACCCGACCAAATCCGCCACATGGCCGCAAGTATGTAGCTGAGGCTACAGTGCTTTTGTAAATTCGTAGTTCTTAGTATCCATACCTTCGGTGCCAACAACTCTACTGACGTGAGTATAGACTGAAATATCACACACCAACTGAGTTGCTCGCCATGTCGAGTCAGGTACAGAATACAGCAACGAAACTTGCTGCGGACCAGCCTGTAATTGTTCGTACGTAGGCGCGTTAAGGTATTTATTTTGCTGCGAGGCTGCTGGATACTTGGCACCGTTTTGATCTTCGTCAAGCCCATAGTTGTATATCGCCAACGGAACAGCCGTACCAAGTCTCATGTCCATGACGCCCGCTGTCCATCCACTCACACCGCTTGGCGCACCCGAAAAAGCCACCGTCACCCCATTATAATTTATCCGCGCGCTTGTCGAGATTGTAATGGTCAGCAAGGCAAATCGCTGACCGTCGGAATACTCATATTTCGCAGCACGATCGAAATACCTATCCGCACCCTCAGGCGCTTTATAATACGCCCAGTCATCTGTGGCATTCTTTATCGAGTAGGGCACGTAGTCGTACTCAATAGTATCAACCGTGACATCATACGGACCGAATTCCATCGGCTCATTTGCTGCAAATTCTCGCCGCGCGCCTTCAGGGAATTGCGTCGCCGTGTTGTCGAGCAGCCCAAGCAAGGGCAACAAGGCGAACAATACCAATAGCGAACCAACCGCTGCAAGCGCAATATACTTCGGCGTTAACTCATTCAGGCGGGGGAACAAGATACGTCGTAATTTCTTGTGCCACGGCAAAGAAGCAAAGGGCACTGCCTGATTTTGTTGAGGCTGTCGCGCCTCTTGTATAGGCGGTTGCTGTGAACCGGGTTGTTGCTCGGGCGGTATTTGTGTTGGCTGCATCTACTTTTCCTTATATTGAGTGCTGACTACTGTCGTATATCTATAGGTATGCTACTATACTATCATGATTCGTACTCGTTTTGCCCCTAGTCCTACCGGTTATATTCACGTTGGTAATGTTCGTGCCGCGCTCTTTCCGTGGCTGCTTGCACGTCAACAAAGTGGCAAATTTATCCTGCGCATCGAAGACACAGACCAAGCACGGTTCGTCGAAGGCGCGACCAATTTGATCCTTGATACGCTCGATTGGCTCGGCATCGATTGGGATGAAGGACCACGCGTAGGCGGTGAATTTGGCCCGTACACACAGACCGAGCGCCGCGACATCTATATGGCATGGGCGCAGAAACTAATCGACAAAGGTCTCGCGTACGCCGACCCGTACACCCCCGAGCAAGTCCAAGCCTTCCGCGAAGAAGCAAAAGCACTCAAAAAGCCGTTTCTGTACCGTAACCATCGCCCCGAGAATCCCCCTGCGTGGGACGGCTCACAGCCACTGCGTCTCAAAGTGACGAGCCCAAAACGCTACACCTGGAATGATCCCGTCATGGGCGAACTGTCAGCGGGCGAGGAAGTCCTCGATGACTTCATTCTCATCAAAGCCGACGGCTTGCCGACGTACAACTTCGCGCACATCGTCGATGACGCAGAAATGGGCGTGACGCACGTCATCCGCGGGCTTGAATACATATCAAGTATTCCACGCTACCTCAATCTCTACGAAGCACTCGAGATTGAACCGCCGGTGCTTGCATGCCTGCCACATATCATGGCCCCAGATGGCAAGAAAAAACTCGGTAAACGCGATGGCGCCAAAAGCGTCACCGATTACCAGACAGACGGTATCTTGCCAGAAGCAATGCTCAACTTTCTCGCCAGCATGGGCTGGAACGATGGCACCGAACAAGAACTGTTTAGCCGCGAAGAATTGATCGAGAAATTCAGCCTCGAGCGCGTTCAGCGCAGTGGCGCTCGTTTCGATGAACAGCGCCTTCTTTGGATGAATGGCCAATGGATCCGTCGTCTTGACATTGGAGACCTCTACGAACGTATCGCCAAATACTGGCCAGAGTGCGCAGAGCAGGCAAGTGATGAATACAAAAAACACGTTCTTGCGCTCGTTCAAGACCGCCTCAAAACACTCGCCGAGTTACCACTGATGACCCGCTATTTCTTCGAAGAACCCATCCGCAATGACGAACTCATCTCGAGCAACAAACAGCTTGCAAAACTCCCAAATGACGAACGACACGAGCTGCTTCAGACAGCTCACGATACACTTGCGGGACTTGACGAATGGACTGCCGAATCAATTCAGACTGCGCTCAATAGCCTCCTCGAAACCACTGGCCAAAAGCCGGGCATTCTCTTCAGTCTCATCCGCATCGTGACCACGTGGGCACCGTTTAGCCCACAGCTCAACGATACACTCGCGCTTCTTGGTCGCGATACCACGCTCGCACGTATCAAATCCGTTCTATCTGAATCGTAGAACTATCAGGCGACATTCTCGCGATCGGAGTCATCGCCGTCTTCCTGCTTGGGCTGATCGCCCACTTCCACCTCGGGGTTCTTGACGGTAGTATTTTTGCGCTTTTTTGGTTTTTTGAGTTTGCGACGCTCACGCTCTGACAAACCGCCCCATATTCCAAACTTCTCATCGTGCTCAAGCGCATAGTCTAGGCACGCCTCCCTTACATCGCAGCTATTACATACTTTTTTTGCTTCGCGTGTACTTCCGCCCTTTTCGGGGAAAAATATCTCTGGATCCGTCTGAGCGCAAATAGCATAATCCCGCCAATCTGGATTTTTTTGATCGACACCCAACGTCATAGGCAGCAGGACATCAATGGCATCCGGTATCAAAGTAGGACGATTTCGCCCCTGTTCAATACCAAGCGGCACGACACGATCTAGGTAAATAATTGTCTTCGCGGGTGACTGCGCTACTTCTGGTTCGCAGCCATCTGCACTAAAAAATCCGTACTACTTGACTCTGGCGCATTCAGCCCAATGATCCTGTATCTTCTTTCTGCCATCGCGTTATTACTATCATGCTGAAGTTTATCGCGATGATCGTGACCTCCAAGGGCGCCACGAATTGCCGTAAGTGCAACATCGACATTGCCCGTGTTCGTGCTATTGGTACCTCCACTCTCTTCACGAATGATCTTTCCAATCTCATAGGATCGCAAACCGCCCGGATGGTTCACCAAGACATCAAGCACTCGAGCATGGCGTGCATGCAACTGAACTCGACGGTCGCCAATGTAGTACTGTGACCCCGTCCCATCACCAGAATACACAACACTCAAACCCCAATCAGTCAGCATGTCGGGCTCCAGCTCATGTGTGAGTGGCACCTCAGCAGGGGACTGAGCTTCCGCTGGCTGTGATGGAGCAGCTTCACTCACGACAGTAGCATCGCCTGACGCTACATCAGCATTCCAGAAATATCGACGACCGTTCGTTTGTCCTTCTGCAACGATTAGTAGTCGCGGATCGGCAACTAGTTCTTTCATCATCATCGAGGCGAATTGCTTGACCGCTCCAGGTGTTGAGTTTGGTCGCGCTGCCGCCACAAGTTGACGAATGTCGGCAGGCGCAAATCTTACGCCAGGCCTGGACCTCAAAAGTTGTATAACCGAATTTTCGAGAGGGCTGCACTCCGAATACTCTTCCGGCCCGGAAGCATCAATAGTATCTACTGGCAGAGCGATGACATCAGGAGTTACCGTAGCTGCCGGAGTGTCATCGACGAGAATATCACCCTGGGCAACATCATGTATATCGTCAGCCAGAGCGTATGCTGCCGCGACTTCAGCAGTATCACCACGTAACGCCACCGACTGTGGTTGAGTATCGATGACCGCATGGAGCTTGGAGCAAAATGCTGCACCGGCTACCGATGCTTCGCCGATCGCCACCCCAACATTAAATAGCCTCGCATCATGTTCGAGCGTGGCCATACGGCGCGCCGCTTCTGCTAGTTTGCTCGCGACAGGGCATCCGTCGCAGATTCTTTGTGTTTCTTGTGTTGCGCTCGTTTGTTCTCCGTGTGTCATAACCTCTACCCCTAAATGTTATTCGACTAGTTTTTTATACTGCTCGACGTGTGAGTTTGCGACGCTCACGCTCTGACAAACCGCCCCATATTCCGAACCGTTCATCGTGTCTCAGTGCGTAGTCTAGACATTCAGCCTTGACGTCACAACTTGCGCAAACTTTTTTTGCTTCCCGTGTACTGCGACCTTTTTCTGGAAAGAATGCTTCTGGATCGGTCTGGGAACAAAGTGCTCGATCCTGCCAGTCGAGTTCACCGACTGGATCATCTCCATCTAGATGAAATAATTCCGCAAGCTTGTGTGCGGACGCCCCTAGTTCCGCACTAGCAACACGGCTCTGAACAGGTTGTTCGATCCTAGAATGTAACCCCTCTGCCATATACGTAACACTACCCCCGTTTAGTTGTATTCGATTATGCGTTTTGCAGTTATCTTGTTTTGTATTGTATACGCCAAGCGCTCTCGTAAAAAGCATAAGCAATTTGTTATACTAAAATTATGCAAACTCCACCGGATCCGCTACGTGGGATTGATACCGACTCCGGCACAACTAGCCTCCCAAAACTCCAGCAAACGCGACGAGGCCTTTTGCCGTGGCTCAAGTCACACCGCACGCGCATCATTATCGCTGTCGGTCTCTTGCTTATCGGCGGATGGGCGGTAGCGGCTTGGTGGTGGTATCAATCGACCGCACCTGTTTTTACTGAAGCACCTGACATCGCCATCGCCGAGCGTCCCGTACATTACTATTCACCACTCACTGGCGTCGAAGTAACCGATGAAGCTACGACGAAATTACCTGTGACCGCCATCATGATCGAGAACAGTCCCGATGCGCGCCCACACAGTGGCCTCAAGCAAGCAGGCATTGTCTATGAAGCCATTGCCGAAGGTGGGATTACTCGTTACGCCGCTATTTACCAGGAGGACAAGCCGACACTTATCGGCCCCGTTCGCAGCCTCAGACCGTATTTTCTCGATTGGATTGCCGCCTACGATGCGTCTGTCGTTCACGTCGGTGGCAGCGCCCGCGCATTGACAGAAGTGCGCAACGGAACCTATCGTGATCTCGATCAATTTTTCAATGGCAGTTCATTTTGGCGCGCCAACGATCGCTATGCGCCCCACAACGTCTACACTAGCTTCGAAAAACTCGATGCACTCGAAAAGAGCAAGGGCTACACCTCGTCATCATTCACCGGCTGGGAACGCCAAGACGGCAAAGCTACCGAGACACCAGATGCTACAACAGTGAAAATCAACTTCTCGAGCGCACTCTACAATACGTATTACACGTACGACGCCACTACCAACACGTACGCGCGTTTCCTTGGCGGCGTGAAACACCTCGACCGCGAAAAAGGCCAGATCACCCCGAGTGTCATTATCGCAATGATGGTTGATGAAAAAACTGTCCAAGAAGACGGCTCACGCGAAGACATCACGACTACCGGAAACGGCAAAGCGTACATCTTCCAGAACGGCACCGTTGTAGAAGCGACATGGAGAAAAACTGCCACGAAGTCGCAAATTCAATGGCTCGACAGCGAAGGCAACTCAATCGTGCTCAATCGCGGACAGACTTGGGTAGCCGCCGTTCCAAACAGGGGAGGGAGCGTCTCATGGTAGATACCTCGCAGCCAAAACAGCACGTTCGTGATTTTTGGCCAAAAGCACGCCGACGCGGTATCGTGCTAACAATCATCATGGAGCTGCTCGTTGCTGGAATTCTGACCCTGGCGCTATTTTTCTCGGGTATCAATGTCGACAACATCGCGTTTGCGATCATCATCATCGCAGGCATCGCATCATCTATTGGCATCAACCTCATACTCGCGCATATGCTCATGACGCCCCTCAAGGACTTGAGCGCAGCACTAACACATGTCTCTGGGGAGCCGTCGGATATCATTCCACCCAATTCCAGTGCGCCGTCGCGCAAATACGACGGCCTCGAACCGCTCATCGAGCTCATCTACAAGCTCTCATCTCAAGACACTTCATCCGCTACCCCAGTGGCAGCCACGGAGCCAACCACCGACATCGTATCGCGCGCCCTTGCTCAAACCGACGCCGGAGTTATCATCTGCGACGAAGCCGGCAAAGTACTGTATGCCAGCGCCCATGCGCCAATCGGCGAAGCGGCAGATGGGTCGCCTGAGCTCACGATGCTTTTCGAGTCGCCCGACACCTTTGAAAACTGGCTAGCAACCGCCCGCGACCAGCAAGTGAAAAGTAGCCATACCTGGCAGCGCGTCGCGGATAAAATTGTCGGAGACCCAGATCGTCGCATTTTCGATGTCTTTGCTAACTACGAAAAGGGGAGTACAGCGCCAGTAGTACTCATCACTGTCGATCGAAGTAGCACCTACCAGCCAGAAGACGACCAGCTCGATTTCATTTCATTTGCCGCTCATGAGCTACGCGGACCAGTCACCGTCATCCGTGGCTATCTCGACGTCTTCCGCGAAGAGGTCGAGAGTCCCTCCATGGACGCCGACGAACGCGCCACGCTCCTGAGTCGCCTCGTCGTATCGGCCAACCGTCTCAGCGGCTACATCACCAACATTCTCAACGCCTCGCGCCACGACCGTCAGCACCTCAAGATTAATCTGCGTGAGTACACACTTCCGCAGGTATATGCCGCCATCGCGGACGATATGAGCCTTCGTGCCAGCACACAAAACCGCCTGCTCAGCGTGCAGATTCCTTCGGATCTCCCGACGATTGCCGCCGACCCATCGAGTCTCACAGAAGTGCTCTCGAATCTGATCGATAACGCCATTAAGTATTCGAACGAAGGCGGCACAATCACCGTCAATGCGAGCGTCGATGGTGAATTCGTCCGCGTCAATGTCATTGACCAGGGTATCGGCATCCCCGCAAACGTCGTCAGTAACCTCTTCCATAAGTTTTATCGCTCACACCGCTCACGCGAGACCGTCGCTGGCACCGGTATCGGCCTCTATATTTCCAAAGCGATCGTTGATGGCCATGGCGGTATCATCGAAGTGAAGAGTGAGGAAAACAAGGGTTCCACCTTCAGCTTCACTGTGCCGATCTACGCAACCGTTGCCGAAAAGCTGACAGCGGCAGCAGGTGCAAATGACGCCATTATCCGTCAAGGCGAAAGCGGCTGGATCAAAAACCACGCGAAGTATCGCGGCTAAAATAGGATATACTAAGAACATGCCAATCAAGACTGTACTCATCGTAGAAGACGACCGTTTCATCGGTGAAATGTATGTTCGCAGCATGCAAAAAGCCGGCTACGATGTCGACTGGATGATCGATGGCCACGACGGCCTCGTCGCCGCCCGCAACAAAGTCTACGACCTCTTGATTCTCGACATCATGCTCCCAGAAATGCGCGGCAACGAAATCCTTCACGAACTCCGCGGCGGGGAAGGCGACGACATTCCGCAATCCCGCGTCATCGTCATGACCAATTTCGAACAAGATGATGCCTCGCGCATTGCCATGGAGCACGATGCCGACGCCTATCTTATTAAAGCGGAGATTACGCCCCGCAAACTCCTCGAGACCATCGAACAGCTCGACAAGCTTCCACCACGCGCCTAATACTAGACAATGCGCCCCTGTTTTGGTAGAGTAGTGAAGCGGTTTTTGTAGAGCGCATCTCTCATAATTTGGCCTTATCGTCTAACGGTTAGGACACAAGGTTCTCATCCTTGCAATCCGGGTTCGATTCCCGGTAAGGTCACCATATAGGAATCAAGAGACGCTTCGGCGTCTTTTTGTGTGTCTTTCAATCTGTAAAATATGCTCAAACCTTCCGTTCCAAACTTTTCGTTCTTGAGGTCGAATTCGATACCATTCTCTGGAATATGACTTTTGTTTCTGCATCAGCATCTTGCCGCATGCGAGCAGGGGCGTTCATGAAGTTACAGACGTAGGTAATAGTAGAAATAGATTATGAGTATCCGCTCATCTTACCGGCAATTGCACTTATGTTTATGGCATGGCCAATTTATTATTCGTACCGCAAGTTAGCTTTATATATAGCCAAGGCAAATTCGTAGCCTGCTATCCTGATAGTGAAAAAGATGGAAGTAAACAAGAAGCTAGAAGAAATGGTAATATTTAATTATGCCTCAAACTGATTGGCTAACAATAATTCTTACGGCCACCACCACTCTTGTTGGGGGTGTTCTGCTATTAATATTTACCGAGTCTATCCGTCTATTTGTCATTTAGCCGCTAAAAGCATACCGCGACCATGTGGAATTTATACTTGATAGACTGGACTTTCATGCAAATTACATGACAAATTTCTTTTCAGAAGAGCCCAAAAAAGAGGAGCGTGAAAAAATTCAAGAAATTCAAAAGGACTTTCGTAGTGCAGCAACACAGTTAAATGCAAAATACGCTAGCATATCTATGAAATGGCTACTTATTAAATTTGGCTGGGTACCGAGCAAGAAAGATAAAGAAGAAGTACATGGCAAGCTTATTTTTCTATCAAACAACTTTCCTAGAGCGTCACGAATGCGTGGCACGAATGACCCTATTATGAAAAATGACCAGGCGATTGAAACTATAAAAAGCAAGCTTATCAAATAATTAAGTAGTTCTGACCAAAAATAGATTTATCCCTGTATAATCCAAATAGATGTTGGAGTTTCTATTTAACGCTATGACTAATGAGAAAGTCGAAGATAGGCTCGATTTTCTTAATACGGCTATAGCCATCAACACATCTATCCTTCTTGCTGTAGTTGGGCTAGTATTTCTGCTCTACCAAATAGATAAGTACAGTAAGTTCAAACGAATAAATTATGTGCACCTCTTCTCATATGTCTCACTTGGGCTAGCGGTAGGGCTACTTTACCCAATCACACTTCTACATACTACGGGTAGTGAATACACCTATCTAGAGAAGGTCATGTACGCGGTCTCTGTATTATCACCGTTCATAATGATTCTTCTCTCGGTAATGTTTCTTGCAGTTATTTTGTACACCTCATCAACCCCGTACATCATTAAGGGATTTGCATATCATGACAGAATTTCCTTAACAACCCGTATATCTAGTATTCTGAATGGTATTAAAGCCTCGCTTAGCACGAAAGACAAGAAGAAACGACGTAATAAAGCATATTCCATAGGTAGAACTATGAATCCCGTCGCTCGACAGAGCCAAGAATTATGCCTCAGACATGGGGTAGTGATGCAGGAGCTAGATGCTGTTAGGTACTCAAGCCTGCATGCAAGAGATGACTTGTTGGTGCGAATGGCTCTCACGGCCATTGAAGAGGACGACTCAAACACCTTACGATTCATAATAAAAAGATACGCAAAATTGCTAAAATCCGCCAGCAACAAGCGTTTTAAAGAATACTCAGAAGACCTTGAGGCCATAACGGAAAGTCTTGTTCGGTATAAAAAAGATGAAGTCTACAGCTTACTGGTGGATATCCTTAGCGATGAATGGATAAAGGATACTGGGTCGCTAGAGGCGTTAGACGATAAGCTTGGAAGGGTGTACGTTGGTATTCTTTATCAATACATAGATAAAGGTGAAGATGTCGATACAATACAAAGAAGCTTAAGTCTACTACTGAACTTTTTCTTCTTGATTTTAGTTTCAGCAAATAGAAAAGATGGCAAAGACTGGTTTTATACAAAAGACTTTTGTCGAATATATGCAAGAAAGGCCGTACTACGGGTAGCCGAAAAGAGCTTAGGGTATACTCTCTGGCTGGCGCATGAAAAAGCGCATTTCTTTCTTCATCATGGTGCTGAAGTTAAGAGGCTGGAGATTACGACCGAGTTTATGAAACTTGATGCCAATATCGGTATTCTCGGTCGAGTACATGAGTTGCACTGTGAATCTGGAGATTGCTCAAAAACAGTCTATCGTCACGTGCTAGATGCGTTCCAGATGCTTGGAGATTACTCAAAAGATACTTTCAACAAAAAGGCGTCTGAGTCCTTCCTGAGAGAGTACAAAGAATCTTTCGAGAAGCTCCTTGGTTTTGAAATTGAGCTGGATATGGAAAATCATGAGTACACCGAAGATAAAACTAAACCAAAGATAATGCATTCTGTAAAACTCGGCCCCACTCCCGAAACTTCAGATTCCCAAAATATAGACTACAGTCAGCTCGATAAAAAATCTGTAGCGGCACTTATGCGTAGCAGAATAGGTGGTTGGTGATGCCGAAGCGAGAGCCACATAAGAAACAACATACTGTCCCAAAAACATACCTTGAAAACTTTACAGATGATAATGGCTCTCTTTGGATGCTTAACCCATCATTCAAAATCTATAAGAACGCACCAAAAAATACTCTAACACAGAAATTTTATTACAATGTTCAATTCCAAGGTAAAGACTCATTAATTATTGAGAAGGGTTTCCTCGGAAGTCTTGAGTCTCAGTTTGCGGAAATTTATCGTCAGAAGATATCGCAGCAAATACGATTAGACGATGATGAAAAAGCAAGATTGGCCTTATTTATAGCCGCACAGCTCAACCGAGTTACCAGTCGTCGTGATGCCATGAGAGACTTCATCGACCGAGTTGAACAAACCGTTAAGCCCTTCATGAACATGCCAGATGACATGAAAAAGAGGCTTGCAGGCCATAGCGGTCCTTTGATTCCTGGGCATAAAGAAAACTCTATGCCCGTAGAAGAGCTTTTCAAAATGCGAGATGATTTAAATGCAAGTCACTCTGCAATGCTTCCTAAGTTAAGCCTAGACATTGCGCCTATCATATTTTCAATGCAGTGGGGATTTATGGTATACGAAAAGGAAGATAATGTTTTTATAACTTCTGACGACCCTTGTGTCATGGTTAATCCTGACCTTGAAGCCCACTACGGATATGAGCACATGTATAGCTCTCCAGGTTTAATACAAAATGGAGTTGAGCTAATAATTCCAATATCTCCACATATTGCTATCCTTTGTGGATGGAAGCTAAAGACCGACAGGGCGTACATACCTGTAACAACAGATATGGTAGATAACGTGAATAAGCGTCAGATACGACACAGCGGTCTTCTCATAACTAATAGTGAGCGCCATGCTAATAATTTAAAGTCACATATCCTCAAAAGGCGACAGCTTCACGGTGCACGCAATGTACTTGCAAAACCTCTAGAGCAAATTCATACCCCAATAATAGATTAAGTCGTGAATGTGCCTATGGTTCTAGTCCCTTAACGGATGTTTTACGCCAGAGATAATCCCTTAATAAGATGATAGAGTCGTCTGAATTCCAACAAGATATCGTTCCAATTCGATTCAACCACGTTCACCAATAAAAACGCCTCAGCTATTCATGGCTGGGGCGTTTTTCTTTGGGCGAATTCAAATGCTATCATACTCACATGAACATCCTCCTCCTACCCGGCAATAGCCCTCGTCACAAATCTTGGGCCGAAGATTTCAAATCGAGTCTATTGCCTACGCCCAACATAGGGTCCGTTATCGCACAGCATTATGCGCACTGGAGGAACGGAGAAGAATTTGCCGACACCGATCACGAGCTACTCATCGCAACGGCCTCAGCACGGGAGCTCGGCACCTACGCGATCATCGCAAAATCTATCGGTACGGCAATCGCACTCGAGGGAATTGCGCAGGGAAAATTGCAGCCAACACAGCTCATCCTGCTCGGCATACCGATCAATGGCACCATCGCTTCCGAAACATATCGCAACTGGCTCAAGGGCGTAACGATTCCGACCATCATCATGCAAAACACGAAGGACCCCTACGGATCATTCGCCGAGCTCCAGGCGCTCATTGAGCCAGGGCAGACAAACATCTCGCTCATCGAAACAGAAGGCGACACGCATGACTATCTTGATTTTGCTACCATCGGAAAGTGTATATCGTGACAAAAGCAAGTCATCTCATTATCCTCTCGGGCCTTCCGGGCTCTGGCAAAACCACACTCCTGAATCGTATTCGCGACCAAATCGAACTACCAATTTTCGAGAAAGACGCCATCAAAGAGTCCCTCTACGAAACACTCGGCTGGAGCGACCGCGAATGGTCGAAGCGCCTCGGCACTGCAACACATAGTCTCATCGACTACATCATCGAGCAACAACTTCGAGCTGGCGCATCATTTCTGATGGAAGGCAATTTCAAGCCAGAGTTCGACGACGAGAAATTCCGCGCGTGGCAACAAACCTACGACTGCACGATCACACAAATCATCTGCAAAACCGATAAGGCGACCCTAGAGCAACGTTTCATTGCGCGCGCAAACGGCGACACGCGACATCCGGGTCATGCGGACGCCACGGCGCTCGATGAATGGCGCACCTACCTCGCGCACGCGAGTGAAATTCAGCCACTCAACGTTGAGTCACATATCGAAATTATCGACACTACGAACACAGACACAATTGACTACAGCGCCATCATCGAACTTATCAACAGTTAGATTTCGTTCGGCTTCACGCCCTTCGGGTATGATTTCAATCCATCACCACCACGCTCTTGCCAGTGGGCGAGAATTGGGTCCATCAAACGCCAGCTTTCGAGAATCTCATCGCTAGTTGCGAACAGCATATGGTCACCACGCATTGCATCCATGAAGACACGCTCGTAGGCCTTGGGAACTTCGGCGCCATCCTGCTTGTAGTCAAACGCAAGCCGACGTTGTTCGGCCGCTTTGTCGTAGCCAGGGCGCTTTGCCCACATATCGAGTTCGATACCTTCATTCGGCTGGACGCGCATGATCAATTTGTCGGAATCCTCGCGGAAGTCATTGCGATAGGTAATGCATATCTCGGTCGTTGTACGATCTAGCGCCTTACCAGCAATGAGACGAATCGGCACATCGCGCCATCGCGGATCGGTGCTACGGAGTTCGATGCGCGTAAAGGTCTCTACGTTACTGTCTGGATTCTCAACCTCGTCTCGGTAGCCTTGATACTGTCCACGGACTGCAACGGTATCGATGTCATCGTCTACCGTAAGCTGCCGCAAAGCATCTCGTCGCTCGTCCGGTATCAGCTCAAGACGTCGTAAATCTGGCAGATCCATGAGCGTCAAAGCGGCAAGCTGGAGCATGTGGCTTTGCACAACATCACGAACCACACCGGTCTGCTCATAGAAGCCGGCACGGCCTTCGATATCCAACGTCTCACTTAGAACAATATCGATACTCTCGATAAAATCGCGGTTCCACGTGCGACTGAATAGTGGGTTCGCCGCGCGAAATACCATCAGATTCTGTGTCATTTCCTTGGCGAGAAAGTGGTCGATGCGATAGGTTTGATCTTCCGTGAAATGCTCCTTGAGCTGGTCGATCAATTTGACTGCAGAAGCATAATCTGTGCCAAACGGTTTTTCGAGCAACAGCTTCGTCTGCGGCGCACTCGCCAGGTTGGATTCACCCAAATGAGAAACGACTGTCGTCGCAGCACTTGGCGGCAGCGATAGATAAAAGAGTCGCTGAGCTGATTCACCAAATTCGCCCTCGATCTCGTCGATACGTTTCGATAATTCGACATAGTCATCGCCATTAAGCGGATCATGCTGCCGTAACTCCAGGTGATCGCGCAACCACTGGCTTTCTCCAACAATAGAATCGAAGTCCAATTCGCGACGTGATAGTCCGAGCACACGCGTTTTTTCAGCGAACGCATCACGACGTGAAATCGCTTCTAGGGCAGGCAAGAGACTACGCTTCGACAAGTCGCCAGAGACACCGAAGATAACAATAATCGTCGGCTGTTCGATACGTTCCATTACTGCACTCCGTTGATATCGTGACCGCCAAATTTGTTGCGCATGGCAGCAAGCAACTTGGTTGCGTAATTGATATCACCATTTTGAGACGCAAGTCGTACATCGAATGATGCCTGAATCGATGGCATTGGCACGTCATATTCCTTCGCAGTTTCCAGCGTCCAACGAGCTTCGCCCGATTCGGCAACAACACCTTCAATACCGTCGAGCTCAGGGTTTTCGTGCAGGGCTTGGCGCGTCAAATCGTTGAGCCATGACGTCACGACGCTGCTTTCTTGCCAGACATCACCAGCCTTGGCGAGATCAAGATTCTTGTACGGACCCTCCTTGAGAACGCGGTATCCCTCTGCGAGCGACTCCATCATGCCATACTCGATTGCGTTATGGACCATCTTGACGAAGTGGCCGGTACCCGTTTCGCCAAAGTGTCGATAGCCACCATGCGGCTGAGCAAGTGTAGTCAGGGCAGGCTCAAGTGCCGTGAATGACGCTTCGTCACCACCAACCATCATCGAAAAGCCGTTTGTCACGCCCCATACGCCACCACTCGTACCTATGTCGAGCAGGTGACTGCCTTTGTTCGCAACGCGCTCAGCACGTGCAGCATCGCCACGATAGTCGCTGTTACCGCCATCGATAATCGTGCTGCCTGCAGGCAAGATTTCAAGCCACTCGTCGAGTTCGGCGTCGATAACGTTTGCCGGAATCATAATCCAGAGCGTCACCGGCTCACCGCCAAATGCAGCAACAACATCCTGCTTTTGGTACGCAGGTCTTGCGCCGTAGGCAGCCGCTTCATCAACTTTGCCGGCGCTGCGGTTGTGGGCAATCACTTCGTGACCACCTTCGTGTAGTTTCTTGGCAATCTGACCACCCATGCGACCGAGTCCAGAAATAGCAATTTTCATATTAGTTCTCCTTTGTTGTAGTAGTTTGGTAATCAGTGAATAGCGTGCATTTTGGTATACGCTTCAGCACTTGCGCCGGTTGTTCATCGAGGGAAATATCTTCATGCACGAGCGCGTCGAGTGTCGGATGCTTTTCGGCACCAACCGCGTAGACAACCGCCTCATCAAGTGTATCGATTGCCACCGCTGTCGCTGTCATACGTGTGAAGTCTTCCCATTCGTAGCCAGCAGCCCACGCTGTCGACGACACAGAAGGGGAGTGCGGCTTAATCCCCGCGACATGCCCATCGGGGCCAATCCCGAACATCGCGAGTGCATAGTCGGCAGTTGTAAGCCACGTCCTCAAGATGTCAGCATACGCATCAACAGTTGCATCAAGCGAAGCATCGGCCTGCACGACACGATAGGTGTCTGCATCACCAAAATTGATTCCGCCATCGAGTAGCTGCTGCCAGTTTTCGTCGGCATGTGCGAGCGCACCGTAGCGTTCGTCGGTCATCGTGATGCGCAGCCTGCTCAGGTCGACATCTGATTCGCTAAGTGAATTCATTATTTCAGTTGCCGTGCGGATGCCTGATCCACCCGGGATCAGCCAAACGACGCGATCGCCGGCACTCAGATGATCAGATAGTGTTTGTGTGACGTAGGGAATCATTCCCTCTGGAGATTGGATATTCATACCGGCTAGCGCCTCCTCTCTATATATAATAGCTCATCTACCACGAAATAGTACTATAAATATTATAGTAAAATCTACTATGCGACTATCTGCGCCTACAAAAGTCAGTGTATACACGCATTTCCCGTATAATATTCCTATGCTACAGGCAGCCAGGCACTCAATCAACAAGCTTTTCGAACGACTCAAGAGGGAATATCATCATGATCGGCTCAAGCTCGCGCTTCGTGCCACAACAGTACTTCTCCTCATCTATATCCTCGTCGGTCGTCGAACCTTCTGGCAGCCCGACTCGCTTCTCGTTATCGTCCTCTTCGTCGGGATTGTTTTTGGTCGAGCGCGAGAATTTGTGATCCGCTTTGCGCCGTTCCTCAGTATTCTCATGGTGTATGATGCACTACGGGGACTACTCTACCATATCACCGGTCGCGTTAACTGGTGGCCGATGATCAATTTTGATCGCTGGCTCGGGGGCGGTCAGCTCATCGGCTCAAAGCTTCAGGCGATTATGTGGCAGGGCCAACTTGAGTGGTATAGCTTTTACTTCTATTTTCTATATTCGATTCACTTCGTTACGCCGATCATCTTCGGTCTCATACTCTGGAAGTTGCGACCACAATTTTATTGGCCGTTTGTATGGGCAATTATCGGCGCCAGTTTTTTAGCATTCATTACCTTCATTCTGTTTCCCGCAGCGCCTCCCTGGATGGCCGCTCGTGACGGGTATCTGACTGAACCGCTCCATTGGGTGAGTGCCGACATCTGGGGCGCCATGGGTATGCAAGGTAGCGTCCGTCTTATCTACGAGCACATATCGGCCGACCCAGTTGCTGCAGTGCCATCGCTCCATTCCATTTACCCAACGATTGAATCTGCTCTCATTATTGCCGCTTTTGGATTCCGAAAAGTCTGGTGGATCTTACTCTATCCACTCTCAATTTTCATTGCCGTCGTCTATCTGGGTGAACACTATGTCTTCGATATCATTGTGTCCGTCATCTACTCACTTATCACGCTTGTTGCCGTCTACCACGGATTCAAATGGTACCGCATGCGCCGAGAGCAACAGTCCGCCACAAAACGATCAAAGCACGCATAATACTCCCTTGCGACGACATACCCATCTGTCGTATACTAATACATAAGCACTATCAGGGGGGGGCATTCCATTAAACCAATACCACTGAGCCGTTTTTGGCATCGCCGCGTCACCGAAGCAATTGGGATTGTTAGTCTTTTGATTATTGGCCTATCTCTATGGGGCTTTTTTGCAATGGGCATAGCACCCAGTGAGATTCAAATTAGTAGCTACATTGCTTTTGGAGCCGCAGTTGTCTCATTCATATACTCAATCGCAAGCTACTTTGCGACACCGCGCGAGAAGATTATCCCGATTGCAATTATCGGATACGTTCTCTTGTCTATTACGGTCAGTGCAACACTCTACGATACCGGGTTCGCCGGGTCACCCTTTGTCGCACTGTGGGTACTAACTGCGTTTGTTGCGGCACTGTTTGGTGCTTACGGCCTCACTGTCATACTCGCAGCAACGGCCGCCTACATCATTCTTCTTGTAACACACGACACGCTCAGCACATCAGCCGTGATTTCGACAAGCCTGTTAAGTATCGTACCAATTATCCTCGGATACTTAACATGGAGGCCAATTGCATCTGGCAGCTCGAGCCAAACGAACGAAGACCGCTCATTCAGTGAGCTCTCAAGTCAACTCGATAATGTATCAGACCAATCTCAAATCGTCATTGCCGCAATCGCTGATGGTGTGGTGTCGGTCGACAGCAAAGGAGTGATTCAGCTCTTCAATCCTGCCGCGCAACGTCTTCTTGGATGGGGAAGCGCCGACGCAATCGGACTCGACTATAGATCGGTCCTTAGGCTTCTTGATAGCCACGATGCGCCTCCGATCGAAGCCAATGACCCAATCCACCAAGCACTCAATAGCAACTCACAGACAAGCGTCAATAACTTCCGGCTACAAACAATCGATAGCGGCAAAGCTTTTGTCGCTTCTATCACGACAACGCCTATTGGCGAATCTGGTTCAGGCGCCATTATCGTATTCCGAGATATTACTCACGAAAACGAAGAAGAGCGTCAGCAGGCCGAATTCATATCAACTGCCAGTCACGAAATGCGTACGCCGGTAGCTAGTATCGAAGGATACCTCGGGCTCGTGCTCAATCCAGCAACAGCGACAATTGATGCGCGTGCGCAAGATTATATCGGCAAAGCACAGGCTGCCGCAAAACACCTTGGGCGCCTCTTTCAGGACCTCCTCGACGTCACCAAGGCTGATGACGGACGACTTGCAAACAACCCAACCGTCGTCGAGGTTGTGCCATTCGTGCACGATATCATCCTCGGCCAACTACCAACTGCGCAAGCCAAAGGACTAGACGTACGCTTCCCGCCACAGCCAGACCTGACCGGCACCCAGCAACGCGAAGACGCACTCAATCGCACACTTAGCCCTGTGTACTATGTCAACCTCGATGCCGACCACCTCCGCGAAGTTGTTGGCAACCTTGTCGAAAACGCCATCAAATACACGCTACAAGGTACAGTTATTGTCGACATTCAGCCGGATGACGATGCGCTCGTCATTTCAGTTCAAGACTCGGGTATTGGCATTCCGAAAGAAGACTTGCCCCACTTGTTCCAAAAATTCTACCGCGTCGACAACAGCGACACGCGCGAAATCGGCGGCACAGGACTCGGCCTCTATCTGTCTCGTAAACTTGCCGAAGCGCTCGGCGGCAAGCTTTGGGTTGAGAGTGTATACAAACAGGGGAGTACGTTCTATCTGAAACTTCCTCGCATCGAATCGAGTGAAGCTGAGCAACTAAAAGTCGAGCAGCAGGCCGCTGCGCAGGCACGGGCAGCACAGGAAGCTGCAGCCACTCCACGCCCGACACCACCGCCAGCAATGGTTGCAGCCCAGGCACAGATGACAGCCGCGCAAGCACAGGCGGCCATCATGACGCCGACGCCTCAGCAGCCGATCGCAGCGCAACCCCAACAGTACCAACAAATGCCCGTTACACAAGCTACGATGCCTCAAGCAGCCGCCGCACCTCAACCGCCAGTCCAGTATCAGCAGCCACAACCAGGCCAGCAACCAACACAACCGGTCGCTCCAATACAGTCACCACAGTATCAGCAGGCACAGCCTCAACCGCCGGTCCAATATCAACAGCCTGGAGCACTACAGCCAACCGTAGCCACGCCTCAAGCAGCACAGCAGGCTCGGCAATATCAACAACCACCTCAATAAGCACTAGCGCAATCACAGACAATCGAGTAAAATGGAGGCATCATGACAAAAGTACTACTAGTAGAAGACGACAAAAGCCTGCGCGAGATCTATGGCGTGCGACTTATGGCCGAAGGATACGACATCATTTCTGCTGGTGACGGCGAGGAAGCACTTGCAATCGCAATCAAAGAACGGCCCGTTCTTGTTGTGAGCGACGTGATGATGCCGAAAATTTCTGGCTTCGACATGCTCGATATTCTTCGCAGCACAACAGAGACACGCGACATCAAGGTCATCATGATGACCGCACTTTCTAGCGACGATCAACGCAAGCGCGGTGAGTCACTCGGCGCCGATCGCTATCTGGTCAAGTCACAGGTTGGTATCGAAGACGTTGTTCGCACCGTACATGAAGTACTCGGTGATGCCGTCGGCGGAGCAACTATGGTGGGCGGCCAAGTCGCAACACCGGCGCCATCCGCAGCACCAATGCCCATGGCACCCACTCCAGTCGCTCAACCTATGGCAACCCCAGTAATGCCTCAACCTGCCCGTGATCCAAACGGAGCAGCGCCTGCGATGAGCGTACCAACACGACCAACAGCACCGACTGCTCCCGCCGCAGTCACTCCACAACCTACGCCTGTGCCTATACCGGTGCCCGCACCTACGCCAGTCGCAGCACCCCAGCCAGCCCCAACTCCAGTCGCAGCACCCCAGCCAGTACCCGCTCCGGTCCCCGTGCCGTTACCGACGCCCCAGAGTCCACTTCCGCAGCCAACAGCACCATTCTCTACTCAGCGACCAAACAGCTTCGGTAGTCGCGTTATCCATCCAACGACTCCAGACGTAACCCCCGGTAGTAGTCCCTCGTTTGCAGACCAGATGAGCCAAGCGCTTAGCATGCCAAGCGCACCGACTCCAGCTGTACCGCAGCCAATGGCTGTACCGGTAGCTCCAGCCACTCCGCAGCCAGTACCTCCAGCACCTCAGCCTGTCGCGCCGCAACCGGTCACTATGCCAGTTCCAGCACCAGCACCATCGGGTATGGACTTCGAGGAAACGCCATACATACCTACTCAGCCGCCTCAGACACCACAAGCATAGTCGGGTAGTGTATACTAGTCAGACGATGACAGAGGAAACCCGCATTCGCCTCAATAAACTTATCGCTCGCCATACAGGCGTTTCTCGTCGTGAGGCTGATGAAATGATCGAGAAGGGAAGCGTTTCCGTCAACGGAGCGGTCGCAACCCTTGGCGCGCAAGTCGTCGCCAGTGATACAATCACAGTCGACGGCAAACAGATCGATGTGACCACCGGTGCCATCTTGCTCCTCCTCAACAAGCCACGTGGCTACGTAAGTTCACGCAAGCAGCAGGGTGAGTCGCCAACCCTGTATGACCTACTGCCGAGCAGCTACCACAGCCTCAAGACAGTCGGTCGTCTCGATCGCGATAGTTCAGGACTGATTCTTCTTACTAATGACGGAGATCTGTCTCATCAGATGACACACCCGAGCTTTCACAAGATGAAAATATACGAAGCCTCACTCGACAAACCACTTGCGCCACTTCATCGTCAAATGATTGCTGATTTTGGCGTCATGCTCGAGGACGGAAAGAGTCAGTTCGGCCTCGACCGTCTCGTGGAAGGCGACGAAACTCAGTGGCGCGTCTCTATGATAGAAGGACGCAATCGTCAAATTCGCCGCACCTTCGCCGCACTCGGCTACACAGTTGTCACGCTCCATCGCACATCGTTTGGAAAATATAACCTGGGTGATATATCCGAGGGAAACTTCGAAGCTGTCGATATATCATAGTTGATATATCTATGGGGCAATATTCGAGCTTGTCTCGATGGTGCCATCGAGTCGATGTATCGACAAGTCGATACGTTCAACTTCACAAACAGTATTGTCTGCCATGCCGTCACCATTGGCGCCAGCATCGTCGCACGGTACGTCCACCAGAACTGTCGTTACATCCCCGGCAGCGTCAGTAAATGGTATGTGCACCGTCAGAGCTACGTACTCAGGTAGATCCATATGGAATGGATTATGTGTCGTGTCATCCTTATCTGGGCAATAGCCGAACTCAGGACGCGTCACCGACAATACCAGTAGAGGAATCAAGAGTGGGACAACCTTTCCGCCAATTCGACGAGCACGAGATGGCTTAAACACCCATCTTTCCATTCCCGTGCGTGGACGGACTGCTCGTGGAGCACGCGCCACGGACGAACGAAGCGTAGCCCGTGTCAGCTCCGATGGAGTTATCTGGGCGTCGTCGCCACTTCTCACAGTTACACCGTTGCGCTCTTCATCTACAGAATCGCTCTCGGCACTATCGGCTTCCGACCCAGGTACATCCGCTGCGTCAGCCTCTACGTCTGGCGTGGTTGCTTCTTGTGGCGTGACGGGGGCGATTTGTCCGGATTCATCATCACCTTGGTCCATATCATTCTTATCAGTACGACGGCGACGCAACAGCGGTATAGGGACAGGGAGGATAGTGACGATACCGCCTTGAACATTGCGCGATTGTTCAAAGTAGACATCGTGTCGCACACATACCTCATCTTTGTCAGTGTAGGTTGTCGTCTCACCAGGCCGTTCAAACATAATCGTTACACGCGCACCGCGGTTTTGATCGAACTGATACTGCATCAGTGCCAAGTCTTGGCCGCTCAGCGCAACCTTGCCCATAGCATAGTCATACACAAAAGCCTCAGTTGATTCATATCCATGCGCAAGACTTATCTCTTTGATTCGCAGTGCAATATCCCCGGAAACAACCTTTTCTTCTCCGGAAAGTTGGACGTCTCCAAGTGACACGCCGTCGAGCTCATGCTTCAGTGCCTCAAGCATAAATTCGGCGCGACCTTGTGCAAGCTCGATATTCTCAATATTCGCTTGGCCAACACCGCCATCAGTGGCAGCAATACCAATCGCTTCGTCCGAGGCGTATCCAACAATCTGAACTGACGCGATTTCATATCCATCATCAAGAAGTGACTGCAAATGATCTGCGTACTCTGGTAGCCCATTCTCACCCAGAAAACGCTGTGCCTCCGGGTCATTCGCAAGATTAAAGCTCGTCGAAAATGGCATCACATTTACCGCAAAGTTCGTTTCCTCGATCGACGGTCGACTCACAGTGCTTACGTAACTCTGAACTTCGGTGTGAGGCAGCCCTTCGGAACCTGTCAGATACGTGTACTCCCGATCGTTCTCATGTATCGTCCACGGGAGTTCAACGCCGCCAACAGAGAGGGCGGTACTAGCCACAATCGAAGCACCAAAAGACATAACTGCACTTCCAGTCTTCAAAACCTCCCATTTGCGGATAGGTTGCTTACGATCGGAATTAGAGGTGGCGAGCGGCACCACCGCAGGTGTATGTTCAGTAGATTTACTCATTTATACTATTATAAAACTTTTTGGTTTTTATATCAATATTATTTTTTTAAATATTCTGGTATAATGGAGAGCACTATGGCTTCAAAACTTCCAACAGTCGCTATCATCGGACGCGCAAACGCGGGCAAGAGCTCGCTTTTTAATCGTATCGTGCGCTCACAACAGGCGATTGTCGCTCGTGAGGCCGGTACCACTCGTGATAATGTCACCAGCAAAGTAGACTATGACGACCACCAGTTCTGGTTGGTCGACACTGCCGGTCTCAAAGACCCAAATGATGAATTCGAGGCAGGCATCCAGGACCAGATCGCCGATGCAGCCGAAGCCGCTGACGTTATCCTCGTCGTTGTCGACAGCACCGAATTTCCCGGTGACGACGAGCGCGCCGTCGCCAAAAAAGCACTCCGCTCACAAAAGCCAGTTATCTTGGTCACCAACAAAGCCGATCTCAAAGGCGCACTTCACGATGATGAATTTCGTCGCCTCGGTATCAAGACGATTATCCGCACCAGCGCCGAGCACAACTCAGGCGTCAAGGACCTTCTCGACACGATTGTTGCCGAGATTCCAGCCGTCACCCAGACCGAACCCGACGATGTCCTTCGCATCGCTTTGATCGGCCGCCCAAACGTCGGCAAGAGTAATCTTTTCAACCGTCTCGCCGGCAAGCAGCAAGCACTTGTTGCCAATGTTGCCGGTACCACTCGTGATCTCAACCGCGTCCAGGTCAACTACCACCAGCAGACGATCGAACTGATCGACACCGCTGGCATTCGCCGCAGCGGCAAGCAGGAGACAGGTATCGAGAAGTTCTCTGTGCTCCGTACACTCCAGGCCATCGAAGAAGCTGACGTATGCTATCTCCTCATGGACGTCAACGAACTCAGTACTGCACTTGACCAAAAACTCGCCGGCATGATCAGCGAAGCAGGCAAGGGCCTCGTCCTCGTTGTCAGCAAATGGGACTCTGTCGAAGGCAAGGACGCCTTCACGCGTGACGCCCTGGCACCGCGCATCGCCAACAACTTCGACTTCGTCCCATGGGCACCGCTCATTTTCACCAGTTCAGTCACTGGTCAAAACGTCGCCAAGCTCTACGACCTCGCACTCGAGATTCGTGATCGTCGCATGCAAGAGCCGAAGACGCGCAAGCTGAACGACCTACTACAGCGCGCCACTCAGGCACATCCACCAGCCGGTCTCAAAAATACCCATCCACGGCTTCGCTATATGGTACACACAGACACAACACCGCCATGGTTCGTGATCTATGGCAGCAATCTAAAATTCGTTCACTGGAGCTACAAGCGTTATCTCGAACGTCTTATCCGCGAAGAATTCGATTACGTCGGCACACCGATCAAGTTCAGCTTCCGCGATGAAAAGCAGATCAAAGCCAACAAAGAGCGCATCGCTCAGGGCCTCGAGCCAGTCACTAAGGCCTCAAAACAGGCAAAATCAGCAGAGCGAGACGCCCGCTCATGAAGCTCATTTTTGCGCAGGGAAATCCAGGCGCAGAATATGCTCTGACGCGTCATAATATCGGCTTCCGCTCACTCCAATCTTTTGCGGATGCACGTAGCGCCTCGTTTACCGCAAAGCCAAAGTTCCTCGCGCATGTAGCAGACCTCACGATCGATGGCGAAAAAATCCTTCTCGCACTGCCTACGACGTTTTATAACGAGACCGGCCAGAGCGCACGAGCGATCGCTGATTTTTACAAGCTAGACCCTAGCACCGACATTCTCGTGCTTCACGACGACCTCGCACTGCCATTTGGCTCAGTCCGTACTCGCGCACGGGGAAGTGACGCCGGCAATAACGGCATCAAATCACTGAATGCTCATCTTGGCGAAGCGTATCACCGCGTACGTATCGGTATCGACACGACAGCACTCCATCGAGCACCAGACCGCGATTTCGTACTCTCACGCTTCAGCTCCGAAGAAGACGCCGCACTACCTGATGTATTCAAAAAAGTCACCGACCATATCGATGACTTTATTCACGATTCATTCTCGCTGACAACAAACTAGACACCGAGTAGCGATACCACTGTTGCCACCAGCAACAGGCCAGCTACGAGCACCGCCGCCTGCAAGCCACCGACATTTCGAGGCTGCTCGTGAATATCAGGGATAATATCACTCGCCGCAACGTAGATGAAAAAACCGCTCGTCAGTGCCAGTAGCTGCGCTTCGGGCAGATGGACCGCGTGCCCCAACAGATAGGTGACGCTAGCGGCAACTACCGTGCCAAATGCAGTGGCAAGATTTGCCAAGATGACTTTTTTGTCCTTCCAGCCACGCGATAGCAAGATACCAAATGTTCCGAGCTCTTTCGGTATTTCGTGCGCGCTTACCGCCACGGTCGCCACAAAGCCACTGACTGGATTGACGAGAAATGCCGAGGCGATCGCAACGCCGTCAATCATATTGTGCGTCAAGTCACCAATCATCACCATCATGTTTTGTGATTCATTTTTGCGGCCAAGCTTATGGTCGTGATGGTGATGGAAGGTACTGTAGCGCTCGAGCAAAAAGAATGCCAAGAATCCGCCCAATGTCCAAATCAGCAACTCACGCGGATCGCCAATTTCAAATGACTCAGGCAGCAGGTCGAAAAACGCCGCCGCCAGCAGCGCTCCCGCGCCAAATGGCAATGCCATCATGATTGCTTTGTCTCGGCGCTTGCCCGAAAGGAAAATGCCAGCTCCGCCGGCGAGAGAAATCGCGCTTCCCAGTACGATTGCGAGTAACATCAGCCAAAATACTGTGTCCATAGTGCTCCTTGTTGTGTTTGTCTATCAGATAGCTCAATAGTAAGGCTACGCGGTCGATGGAGAAGTGTAGCGCTATGTATAGCATAGCATATATGAAAAATCCCGCCCCATCGTGAGGGCGGGGTGGCTGGAGACGGCGCACTAGCAGGCGCGCCGTCTCCAGCCGTACGCAAGATCAGTGCGAGCCAAGCTCAGAAGCACGATCTCGGTACCACAGGCGAGGGTTGTCGGTCGTGCCGAAGGCGCAATCGAGTGCCGCATGAAATCGTCGGGTCGGGCGGATTCGAACCACCACCACCGGGAATCTCCCGGCATTCTACCTAGTTTAAACTACGTCCCGTACGGTCATGTAACCTTATCCCAGTGTATCAGTATTTCAAGCAAATAAAAAAGCGCTAGGTAAGGGTGGGCATCACCTAGCGCCATTTTACCCTTCAACCCACACCAGAGAAGCGCACGAACCAAACTCCACGATGGCGACGCCTGACAAGTCACTACTGAATAGTCTCTTTGAAACGGTATCCTCGAAGCTTCGAAAAGCAACGGGGGTTAAAGGGATTAGTATGCATGCAATGAGTGACCTCAAGGGTAAGCCTAGAAAGTGGAGGGTAGATACTCACTAAGCACATTGCATACAACCTAACATAGTCGAGTTCTTCCGAAGAAAAACTCTGTTAGAATAGGGGGTATAAGGTGCTTGATCACTCTCGCAAGTTGATCAATCGCTTTGCATTGTAGCAGATATTTGACAGTATGTCAACAGTTTTCGACACAATTATGTCTAAAATCAATGAAATACGACCTCTGACGCATGCATATCTACAGATACTGGAGTGTATTGATAGTTTGCCCGATACATTATATTACACCGGAAAGCTACCCTCCGAGCGCCTGCCGACTGTCGCGATCGTCGGAACGCGCAAACCAACCGCCTACGGCAGGGAAGTGACCCAGCAGCTCGCCGGAGAGCTCGCCCAGAGAGGTGTTGTCATCGTCAGTGGCCTCGCACTCGGTATCGACGCGCTCGCGCATCAAGCGGCACTCGACGTCGGCGGACGAACGATCGCCGTTCAGGCAAACGGCCTTCATCGGATCTATCCGAACACCAATCGTCGACTCGCCGAAGCAATTCTCGCGCGCGACGGCGCTATTCTCAGCCAATACGAACCTGGATTAGAACCAATGCAGTATCGTTTTCTGGAGCGCAACCGCATCGTGAGCGGTCTCGCCGATGCGGTGATCGTTATCGAGGCAGGGCTGCGAAGCGGCACGCTTTCGACCGCGGCACATGCGCTCGCTCAGGGCAAAGATGTCTTCGCGGTACCGGGCAATATCACGAGCCCGATGAGCGCCGGATGTAATCAACTCCTGCGCCAAGGTGCGATGCCGGTAACATCAGTTGATGACATCCTCGAATGTCTCAGTATTTCCAGCGGCACACACCCAGTACAGCAAGTCCTGCCACTCGGAACAACACCACTCGAACAAGCGATCATCGATGCACTAGCCCGAGGCGTGCGCGACGGCGACGCTATTCTCGCCACGCTACACGTCCCACCGGACGAATTCAATACCGCACTGACGATGCTCGAAATCAACGGTGCCATCACCGCCCTCGGGGCAAACCAGTGGACTCTTCGATGATTTTATGATATAATTATACTTAGCCTGATACGGAGGTTCCGTAATCTGGAGATCGTTTGGAGCTACTCATGTGGGCAAGTGGTTGTGTGTTTTGCAATATCATCAACAATGACCCACGCAATGAGGTCATTGTTTCGTCACTCTGGCACGACTGTGTCCTCGCCATCGATGCCGGCAGCCCCATAGCGGGCGACTACCTGGTGCTCTCTCCGTGGCACCGTGCCGAATTCAGCTGGTTCTCCATGTTGGCACTTAGGCGCATCAAGCGCAAGCTGGCCGCCCGTGGTGTGGTAATCGACAATACGTCGATTAACCACACCGCCGACGGTGGCGTGCGTATCGACGGCCACGCCCACGCACACCTCGTGTGCCGCAAGGAGGTCGCTGCCGCCCACCCGGGTGTGCCGAACCTCGGGCTAGTCGGGCTTATGCGTCACATCAGTGACGCAGCCCACCACTGACGTATCAGGCGAAGCCCTCCGCATCCATGCGTGAGGGCTATTCGCTTATTTATGGTGTAAATTTTTCATATTTTTCACAAAACAGTTGCAATTCGCGGGAGGGCTGGGTAGTATAGGCAGTTGCTATGCGCCAAAGATTACGTATAGTAGAGAATAAGCATGAGCAAGAATTTAGTCATCGTCGAGTCACCAGCCAAGGCTAAAACGATCGAGAAATACCTCGGTCGTGATTTTACTGTACTCTCAAGTATTGGCCATATTCGCTCTATCCCGAAGAAAACCAAGGACGGTCGTCCACCAATTGATATCCAAAATGGCTTCGATACACAGTACGAAGTCGACAGCGAAAAAAAGAAAGTTGCTACTGAACTCAAAAAAGTCGTCAAACAAGTCGGCAAAGAGAATGTCTGGCTCGCAACCGATGAAGACCGCGAAGGAGAGGCGATTGCCTGGCATCTTTGTGAGGTGCTTGGCCTTGATCCTACAAACACCAAGCGTATCGTCTTTCACGAAATCACCAAGCCGGCCATCGAAGCTGCCGTCAAGTCACCACGCACCGTCGACATGCAGCTCGTTCGCGCCCAGCAGGCTCGTCAAATCCTCGACCGCATCGTCGGCTTCGAGCTGAGTCCTGTCGTATGGCAAAAAGTTCCTGGCGGCAAATCTGCCGGCCGCGTCCAAAGTCCCGCAGTGCGCCTGCTCGTCGAGCGTGAACGCGAGATCACTGCGTTCGAAGGCAAGAATGAATTCAAGGTCACCGCACTCTTTTATCACGATAATCAGGAATTCAAGGCCGACCTGAATCAACGTTTTGGCTCAGAAGATGAAGCCCGCACGTTCCTCGAAAGTCTTGCCGGTGCCAATTTCACCGTCAGCGACATCACCAAATCACCTGGTACACGCAATCCATCGGCGCCATTCACAACCAGTACATTGCAACAGGAAGCGAACGCTCGACTTGGCTTCGGTAGCAAGGCCACCATGGCCAGCGCCCAGAAGCTCTACCAAGACGGTAAGATCACCTACATGCGTACCGACAGCGTCAACCTATCAGGGCAGGCGATTGCTGCAGCAACCGAATTTATCAAGCGCCTCTATGGACCGGAATATTCGACCGTTCGCAAGTTCAAGACCAAAGCCGCCGGTGCCCAGGAAGCTCACGAAGCAATCCGCCCAACCGATATGTCCCTCGAAACGGCGAGCAATAATGAGTACGACCAAAAGCTCTACGATTTGATTCGCCGCCGCACGCTTGCCAGCCAAATGTCACCAGCAAAGCTCGAGAAGACGACTATTACGATCAGCGTCAGCTCGATGTCGTCTGAGAAAACGGCATCGAGCAACCGCGTGCTTGCCTTTGAAGCCAAGGGCGAAGTCATCACCTTCGATGGTTTCATGCGCGTCTATGGCACCCGCAAAGATGATCTTCTCCCAGCCGTCAGTACCGGCGATGAACTCCACGCCAATCAAATCGAAGCGCGTCAGCTGTTCGCCAAACCACCAGCTCGCTACACCGAAGGTAGCCTCGTCAAGAAACTTGAAGACCTCGGCATTGGCCGCCCAAGCACCTACGCAACCATCATCGACACTGTGCAGACACGCGGCTATGTTGAGCGTGGCGAAGGGGAAGGTGAGCCCCGTGACGTCATCGTCCTCCAGCTCATCGATGGCTCGGTTGAACGTGAAATTGTCCAGGAAAAAACCGGCGCCACAAAAGGCAAACTCGTGCCAACTCCAGCTGGTGAGTTGATCGCCGACTTTCTCTCAAGCCACTTCGAACAAGTGATTGATTACGACTTTACCGCCAAGGTGGAAGAGCAGTTCGACGACATCGCCGAAGGTGAACTCGAACGCAACACAATGCTCGGTGACTTTTACGGTCCATTTCACAAACTCATCGAAGGCTCAGGCGCGATCGACCGCAGCAAGGTAGGAAACTCACGCGAAGTCGGCATCGATCCAAAGAGCGGCAAACCGATCACTGCACGCTTCGGTCGTTTCGGACCAATGCTCCAACTCGGTAGCACCGAATCAGAGGAGAAACCACAATTCGCCCCAATGCCTCGCGGCGCCAAAATCGAAACCGTGACCCTCGAACAAGCACTTCAGGCGTTCGTCCTGCCACGCGTCGTCGGTACCACCGAAGACGGGCAAGAGATCAAAGCAAACGTTGGCCGCTTTGGCCCCTACATCCAGGTCGGAAAACTCTATGTCAGCCTCAAAGAAGATGACCCGCACGATGTCACTGAAGAAAAAGCACGTCTATTGTATGCCGAGAAGCTCAAGGTTGAAGCAGAGAAGACGATTGCTGACTTTGGCGCCGTCAAGGTTCTTAACGGTCGCTACGGTCCCTACATCACCAACGGCAAGAAAAACGCCAAGATTCCGAAAGACACAGACCCAAAGAGTCTCACTGAAGCTGACGCCAAGAAACTCCTCGAAGAAGCTCCGACCAAAAAAGCTCCTCGTCGGCGCACTACCAAAAAATAACCTCCCTCAACAGAAGTTATCATTATTGCTATTCTTACAATAACGCTGTATTGTACCTTCATGGAGCAGCACCGGGCACCACAGGCGCTTCCAGGCGAACATAACCTTCGTCGCCTTGACCATGAACTATTAACCCTGACCGAACTCGACCGCAATGGTCGTTTTTTGATGGAATACTTCTGCGAAGCCGCGGAGGAGACCAATTGGCCGGATCAGAACAAATGGCACGTCTATGCAGCACTTGAGCTCATGTACGATGCTCATGGCGAGCAGGGCAGGGGCAATGGCGATGCCTACATTACTCATCCGCTCCGGGTGGCAATAGATCTTTGTCTACAAGGAGCGCCTCCAGAGCTTGTCGCAGCAGGCCTACTCCATGATACCGTTGAGGATACACCAGAGGCCGTCATCAAAGAACTGGCTACGAGCACGCCCGAGACGCATCTCGACGCCGATGCGACCATCGAGCACGCGCTAAAGCTCCTCCACGCACCCGGGCCATACCAATCGGCGGCGCCGCTCGTAGACGGTGTTACGAATCGCGCATACCCGCCCGAAGTACGCGAGCTGACAGGTGACGCACTCATAAAGGGCAAACACGAGTTTCGAGCAAATCAGATCAACGAGCATGTCGAACGGAGCGAGCTCGAAGCATGGCTCAAATTCGCCGACACCTACGACAATATCCGCACTCTTGTGCGTCACGAAGCACTCAACGGCACGCCAGAACAATCCCAAAATCTCGCGAATCTCATCGCCAAATACAGGCTCATGATTGAACGCTGGCAGTCGTTAGTATATGAACGCCCACCCGTGATTGACGAGTGTCGGATCGACATTTGCCACGAGCGACTAGAGGCAGCCAAAGTCAGCCTCAACGCGGTTCCTTCCTGATAACAGAGGTGGCGTAGACAAAATACTTGACTTTATACAAATATATATTTAGTTTGCACACGATTTTATACGAAATAAAGTCCGAAAATACTATTTACCATAACCGTCTATTCTGTGCTATAATATTTTTAGAGCAAAAAGTATTTGACTTTTCTCAAAACATATTCTATAATCAGAATAAACATAGCGATATAAGTACTAATTCCTGAGGTGAGGCAGAGAGGACGACGCGTCAGATATGGACGAAACAACACAAAATACTACAGTCGGTGCAATCACTACCGCTATTAACGACTCTCTTTCTGCAATCGACCAAGAACGTGAACGCGAAATTATCTCACGTCGTTTTGGATTGTTCGACCGTAAAGAAACCCTCGAGCAGATCGGCGAAATGCTCGGCATCACCCGTGAACGCGTCCGCCAGCTCGAAAAAGCTATCTTGATTCGCCTCAAAATCGCTACCGAAGATGGTCGCATCGCCGGCATCGCTGATGTTGAACGCGCCATGATCCGTGACCTCGCCGAAAATGGCCGTATCGGTCGCGTTCATGACGTCACCGAACGTCTCGTTGGCAAAGCAAAGGCAGCGGAGCACAAAGCGCACGTCGCATTCCTCGCAGAGCTTTCGCCAAAACTAACTGTCGTCAACGAAAATGACACCTATCATCACGCTGTTGGTATCGCCGAAAATGGCAATGAAAAAGACATCAAGAAAAAAGTTGATGCAATCGCAAAGACGATCAAGCAGCATGGCGAGCCTATCCACATCGACCAACTACACGCCAAGACAGACTACGAGCACCCATCACACGTCAGCGGCCTCGCGAGTGTCTCAAAATCACTTGCAACCCTGAACGATCACTGGGGTCTCGTCAAATGGCCAACCGTCAACCCAAAGAATATTCGTGACAAGATCTATGTCATCCTGTCCGAAAACGGCAAGCCTATGCACTTTTCAGAAATCGCAAATGCTATCAAAGACAGCGATTTCAAACGTAAAAATGTCACCACTCAGGCAATTCACAACGAGCTCATCAAAGATGGCCGCTTCGTTCTTATTGGTCGCGGCATCTACGCACTCGACAGCTGGGGCTACAGCAAGGGAACCGTTAGTGACATCATCGCCGACGTCCTCAAAGAGGCAGGGGAGCCACTTCACCGTGACGATATCGTTCGCCGCGTCCTCAAGAAGCGACAAGTCAAAGAGACGACGATTCTCCTCAACCTTCAGTCAAAACCAGAGTTCAAACGCGTCGCCAAAGCGACCTACGCACTCGCCGAAGTGCCTGCCACAAAATAGGCATCTCGCTCACGCTTAAGCTTGATTTTTACCCCTGTTTGTGATATACTCAAACAGATGAATGTGATTTCCTGGTTAATCGGCACTATTACTCAATGGTATGTCTGGGTGCCCCTAACCACTCTTCTGTTGCTCCTTGCGTGGCGCAATACTCGACAGCCCAAAACCACCAATCCTGTCGAAAGCACACTACTTATTCTCGAGATTCCGCGCGCCAATGACAAATCAGAGCTCGCCGCAGAGCAACTCTTTGCCAGCCTTCACGGTATCCTTCGCGACAGCAAAGAATTGAAGCTCAACCACGGCATCCAGGAGCACCTCAGTTTCGAGATCGCCTCTGTTGGTGGCCGCATCCGTTTTTATGCATGGGTACCAAAGTCCCTTCAGAGTTTCGTAGAAGGTCAGATCTATGCTCAATATCCAACCGTGCAGATTCATGCCGCCGATGAGGATTATGTCAGCCACGAACGACAGCACAGCACGGTCTATACCTCTGAACTCGTCCTGGCGGATCAAGAGTTCCTGCCAATCAAAACCTTCCAGAGTTTTGAAGTCGACCCGCTCGCTGGCATTACCGGTACGCTAGCCAAGCTTGAGGATAGTCGTGATGAAATCTGGATCCAAATCCTGACTCGACCACTCGCAGACGACTGGCACAAAGCCTCTGACCGCTGGATCCACAGCCTGCGCTCGGGTAGTCCATTTTCATTCCTCTCAGATGGCGGCTTTGATATCCGTTGGCTCGGTGGTCTTCTCGAGGCGCTGTGGCGACCGCCAGAGCAGGGGAGCGGCTCCAAGGAAGGTACCGTCAAGGAACTTTCAGACCGTGACAAGACGCGTATTGCCGAGGCAGAGAAGAAGGCGACCAAACTTGGCTATCAGACCAAAATCCGCATCGCCGTACTCTCTGGAGACCAAACAACCGCCAAGCTGCGCATGCAGGCAATCGCTGGTACCTTCAAGCAGTTCAATAGCACCAACCTCAACGGCTTCAAGACAGCCAACGAGAGTTTCAAGAAAGAAGATCTCGCCAAATACAAATCACGCCTCTTTGTCGACAAGGGTTTCATCCTCAACATCGAAGAGGTTGCTTCGGTGTTCCACCTCCCACACACCAACGTCGAGACACCGAACATCGTTTGGGCGAGCAACAAGACAGCTGAACCGCCAGCCAGCTTGCCGGTCCTGACGGGCAATCCGGCAATCGACGAAAATATTTCAGCATTTGGCATGACAAACTTCCGCGGCATCGGTCACCAATTCGGCATGCTGAGAGGGGACCGCTCGCGACATATCTATATTATCGGCCAGACCGGAGCAGGTAAGTCAGGTACGCTCGAGCTCTTTGCACTCTCTGACATCTTCCACAACCAAGGCTATGCCATTATCGACCCGCACGGCGACTTTGCAATCAACAACCTCAAATTCATTCCTGCATCACGCCTCGATGACGTCGTCTACTTCAACCCGGCCGACACTGGACACCCCCTCGGCTTTAACCCTCTCGAAGTTACCGACCCATCGATGAAGACTAACATTTCTTCAGAGGTTATCGGGGTTCTCAAGCGTATGTTTGGCGAAAGTTGGGGTCCGCGATTGGAGTACATCCTTCGCTACACTATCCTCGCGCTCCTTGATCGCCCAGACACGACTATGCTCGATATTACGCGCATGCTTACCGACAAGAAGTTCCGCAAAGAGACGCTCTCGTACTGTACCGACACGGTCGTGCTGCAGTTCTGGAACATCGAGTTCGCGAGTTGGAACGATAAGTTCCAGGCCGAAGCCGTCGCGCCAGTCCTGAACAAGGTAGGGGCGTTCACTGCCAACCCTATTATTCGTAACATCATCGGTCAGCCGAAAAGTACCTTCAATATCCGCCAGATCATGGATGAAGGCAAGATTCTGATCGTCAACCTCTCTAAGGGACTCATTGGTGAAGACAACGCCGGCATCCTTGGCGCCTTCCTGGTGACAAAAATTCAGCTCGCCGCCATGAGCCGAAGTGATATCGCCGACATCGAAGATCGTCGTCCGTTCTACCTCTATGTCGACGAATTCCAGAACTTCGCTACTGATAGTTTCGCCACGATTCTATCCGAAGCGCGTAAATATGGACTTAACCTCACTGTCGCCAACCAGTACATCTCTCAGATGTCAGATACCGTACGCAACGCGGTGTTTGGTAACGTTGGTACGATGATTAGCTTCCGTGTCTCTGCGGATGACTCGCCAATCCTATCAAAGCAATACGAACCGCAGTTTGAACCAAACGACCTCCTCCAGATGCACAACCGTAACTTCATCATCAACATGGTCATCAATGGCGAGAAGCAGCCAGCTTTCAGCGCCCGTACATTGAATCTGCCTCCGCCACAAACCAATCTGCTCTCTGAGATCATCCAGCGCACACGAGAACGCTATGGTCGTGAACGTGTCGAAGTTGAGGCCATGATCCAGAATGCCGTCGTCGTCAGTGCGCCCAACGCACCACAGGCACAGCCGCAAGCCCAGCCAGCTCCAAAGCCACAACAGCAGCCAGCAACAGCAACCAGCAGCCCTAGCGCTACACCAGGCCCAGAGACAGACCCTGCAGCTGCACCAAAGCGCAAACGCACCCGTTCGCGTCGCAAAAAAGCCGATACACCAACAGAGCAGGTGAGTGCAGCAACTCCGAGCGAGCCAAAGGCCCCTACTCCATCCAAAGAGCAATCAGAATCGCCAGACGAGACAGTACTTCGCATTCGCTAAAGCCCAGGCGCATCGACCCTGTTTTGCCGCAGCGTTTCAGCGTGGGCAGAATATAGAACATAATTAGAACTTATTAAGTCAGCCTGAATCGACGGGCGAGCCTTGCTGCAAGTACAGCCGGCGACCATCAATTATGACGATCCAGGCCGCCACACATCAATGCGCCTAGGCACACAAAATCATGGCACAGACCATGAATGGCAGGGAGCTTCGCAATAATACCAAACAAAAGAGGACGCATACACGAATCTACGTGCATGCAGGTGAGTATGCACATATCATTTTTGTTCCATGACTTAACGTCGCACAATATAGCTTTTACGTCATTAAATATACCGTTCAAAGATGAACACACATACCACCCATATTTGGAGCTTTTTATCGTATATACCCCTAGTAGGGTACTCTCACTCATTTCGTTGAAGTACTTTTATTTTTTTATAGTACATGTACGTACTTGCATTCGCATACATTGACTGCCAAGTATGCCAGCCTAGAGTCCTACGGATCAAACCTGCGTCACGGCCATGCTGTCGATTTGTCCACAGGCCCACGGCTGATACGTCGTTATTTGTTGTGCGGTTTGCCCATGACGACGTGCCATTTGACTTTTAGTCAGTTTCATCCCCTGCCCATCTTTTTCCTACCCTATTTGCTTTTTTACGTTTTTTATATATTAATATATATTTTCATACACACGCACAATTAGAACATTTTTAGAACTTAGCCCACTAGTGCAGTAGTGCCCTTTCGATTGCTCCGATCAGCTACCCTACTAGCTATAGTACGCTCGCCCGCTCACCCGCACATCGATGTACGGTGTCACGACATCCTGCCCAGCCAGGTAGGTGTATGCGCGCATAGCATCTTCTATCTGCTCCCCTGCCGAGCGATCAACTGACAGTTTAATGCGCGTGCCTTCCTCGTCGCTCAAAGCGAATTGAACCTGCCTAGTTGTATCTGCTGGTATAATGACGCTCTGCACGGAGAGCCCATCATTTTTTGCCATCGCCACACCTCGACCTATGAACTGAAGGAACCGACTACTCGCAACAGTTTTGATGTCATCAGACGCCGTAACGCCACTCTCATCGATCACTGTTACTTCAGGTATTGAATAGTGGTTGTAGGTGAATATATACCCGTCTTTGTCTACATATTGTTTATTGCTGCCAATTGTCCAGGTCACCACAGGTTCGCGCATTTTGACAACAATCTGAGCCCCGCCTAGCTCTGCAGCCGCAACGGTAGTGACTTCTCGCACTTCCGGGTCACCGTTGTCCTGTAGAAATGCCGCCAGATTCTCGAGATTCAAAAATGGACGCAATCGCTCAATAGGACGCTGATTGAGATAGGTCTGGATATCGGATTCATACTGCTGAAGTTTCTCTGTGTCCGATCCAGCAGTTGCAATCTGACCATAATACGACACGTGAACGACCGCGATGAACTGGTAGAGTATTAGCATCGAGATACCTGCGAGCACCACCACGCCAAGAAGCCGCATACCAAGCCGGCGCTGGGCACGGCGGAGGTGGTGCGCAGCAGCGCGTGGTGATTGCATCATTGCGTCATTTTCGACAGCGCTTACGATCTGAGAAGACGTGCTACCAGTGAATGTCTGATTCCTGCGAAACCGATGTCGTGCAGAGGCATAGGCACTCGTGTCGCTCGAACTAGGCGAGTCACTTGCCTGCCTCATTTCACTTGGGGCATAGTCAGAAAGGCGACGACGTGGAACCGCTATGTTTTTCTGCTTTTTTTTGAATAATTTCATGCCCATTGTGTTTATTTTAGCAAAAATACTAGTTCTTTTTTGCCAACTCCCCTATCAGCTGAGCGACGTCACGAGCAGCCTCAGGTCGAGCGAATTCGTGCAACCGGTGCGCCAACGCGCTTCGTGTCTCACTATCCGCTACGAGCCGTTGCAATTCGGTCGTCAGCGCCCCTGCTTCAAGTGCGTCGTCATCGAGAACAATAGCGGCATTGGCCTTCTCGTAAAGAGCAGCGTTGCGATGTTGATCAGTTAGCTGTCGTGCCGGTACGGCAACGATTGCCTTTGCAAGCCCCGCCAGCTCTTGTAATGATGTCGCACTCGCCCGCGTAACGATAATGTCGGCCGCAGAGAGTAGCTCAATCATACCTTCTGCAACAAATTCAAGAACCTCAACATGACTGTAGCTGCGAGCCGCTTCAAGCGTCTCAGTGTACTGCTTAACGCCGGCAATGATGACAATTTTGACGTGTTTTCCTTCGAACACACCCGCTGCCTCGACGAGTGCCGCATTGATCGCGCGCGAGCCAAGTCCGCCACCAACACCAACGATGAGCAAATCTGATGCATCCACTGAGAAAGCCTCTTTGGCTTTCTGCTGACGCTGTGGCGAAACAACCTCGCAACCCGCACGAATCGGCACGCCCGTATAGGTACTCCTGGCTTTGTCATAGGGGTAGTTTTCGAGTGGATAGCCCGTGGCGATCGAGGTTGCAAATGGTGCCAACAAGCGATTCGTCAGTCCAGGTCGCGCATCGGAGTCATGAATAACGAGAGGTACACGGGTGATGCGCGCAGCCCAGCCGACAGGCAGGCACACGAAGCCGCCCTTCGCAAACACAACATCAGGGCGAAAACGCAGAATGTGCCAGAATGCCTCGAAAAAACCGGCACCAAATTTGACGACATCTACCATATTCTTGAGCGTCACACTCGGCGTTCGCACATAGCTCATGAAACTAAAGTGCTTGTAGCGACGAAATTTACCGGCGCTAATCGTGACCACCTGCACTGGCACCGTTGCACCAGCCATAATTGATCGTGCCTGAGGCGCAAATCCCCTATCGCACACAAAACGTACGTCAATTTCCTCGGAAGATTGTTTTTTTAGCTCATCGAGCACCGCGACGACTGGTGTCACGTGTCCGCCTGAGCCTCCGCCCGCGCATAGAACCCGCATGTTCCGCCTCCTTCTTTTCTACTACTTCGTGTGCCGTATATCGACTCATACCGAAAACAATTCCAACGGCCGCAGCCACGAACACCATACTCGTACCACCAAAGCTGAGTAGCGGCAATGTGATACCGGTGAGCGGAAACACTCCGAGCATTGAAGCGATATTAAGCACGATATGCGACGCCAGCCAGCCAAATACACCCGCCGCAACGAGCTGCATCCACGGCTCACGCAGGCGATCAGCTACATGCAGTATGCGGAATAGCGTCAGCGTGAACAAGAGAAGCACCCCAAACAGACCAACAAACCCGAAGATTTCTCCGAGAATCGCGAATACCGAGTCATTTATCGCCTCTGGCAAGTATCCAGTGGACTGCACACTATTACCAATGCCCAGGCCGAACCAGCTTCCCGAGCCGATCGCGATTTTTGCCTGCAGGATATGATACGACGCACCCGACGCATCGGTCAGTGATGCAGATTCACTACCGCCAAAGAACGTCATCACACGAGCGATACGGTGCGGCGCAACGATAATCGAGAGAATGCCCGCCCCAAGTGCGATCCCAGCTAGTTTCAGCCCTACCGATTTCGACACGCCCGCAACCATCAACATCGTCGCCACAATCGCCGATAGCGTAATACCGGTCCCAAGGTCCTTTTGAAAAATAACGATAAATCCAAGTGCCGTTGCTGTCACGAGCAGGATCGGAATGATGGATTCCTCCCAATCATTCAATTTTCCTTTTGCCATCTTGTCCGCAATCATGCGCGCCAAGAACAGCAGCATGCCAAACTTGAGCAGCTCCGCCGGCTGGAAACTCCCGAGTGGCCCTAGTTCGAACCAGCGACACGCGCCGAGTGTACAGTGCGCGATCTGATCAATATGCAGTATATTGCCCGTTAGGAGTAGCAGTGCGCTTGCGCCAAGTCCTGCGATCAGCAACCAGCCTGCATATTGCTTGATCAAGCGAAACGGCACCAATGCCATGATAAAGAATGCCCCCAGTGCAATCGCCAAGCTTGTCGCCTGCTTGATAACAAAATACGTTCCCGTATAACTATCGACGCCATAGGCGCTGTTAAGCACCTGGGCACGCTGCGGGCCAATCGCATACATTGTCACCAGACCAAGCAGCATCAAGAGACCAACATACAAAACAATCTGGTAATCGGGTCGGTGTGCGCGCTGGCGAAGGGTTTCCATATTCATCTATTATCTATCCTTTTGGTGCCAGTTTCAAATAATCAATCATCCAGTTCGACATCGGGTCGAAAATTGTCTTGGCATCGAAGCCACCGAGCTGAGTGTCTTTCATGAAAACATGCGTCACGATCACATACGCAGGAGAGCTGCTCGAGCTACCGCCAAAGCCCGCATACGTACCGGTTTGCTGCTTGAAGGTGTATTCGCCGTTTTCGATCGTCTGTGCCGTACCGGTTTTACCTCCGATATAGTACCCCTCCGGGTCAGTGTTGTTGTACCCGAACTGCTGACGGGCGGTGTGGATCATCTCGCGCATTTTGTCAGACGTCGATGAACTCAGTGCTTGATTCGTCTGCTTTGGCTCGGCAGCGACAAACGTGCCAACGTCATCGATCGTGCCCGCTACAACTGTCGGCGGACGATAGACACCGCCATTGACAATGGCTGAGAACGCTGCCGCCGTCTGTAGGCTCGTAACGTTGAGCCCCTGGCCGAATGTCATATTCGCATAGCGTACCGCGTTTCCCTGCACATCTGTTGGCGCCACAACTGTTCCCTTCGCTTCACCCTGCAGCTCGATGCCCGTTCGTTCCCCAAGATGAAGTCGGTCGTGATAATACTGATACAAAATATTACGCGCCTGGCTATCGACTGTCGTCTTATCCAAACTAAGCTGCTCCGCCGCCGTCACAGCCCCGGTATTGAACGACCAGTTGAGTGCCGTTTGCATAGTAATTTCGCCCATGAGTGCCGCAGGCTTACTCGCATTATTTATAATGCGGTCTTCGACCTGAATCCATCCCTTGTTTTGATAGGTTGTATCCGGTTCGATCACGCCTTGATCGATCGCTGCCGAGAACGCAACCGTCTTCAATACAGAGGCTGGCTCATACGGATCCGTAATCGTCTGGTTATTTAAGGCAGCCAGATCAGTGACCTTATTGATCTCTTCGGGACTATAGGTCGGATAACTGGCCATCGCGAGCACCTTGCCCGTGTTCGGATCCATGACAATCATGCTGCCCGTCGCCGTATCGCCAATCTGCTTTAGTTGTGTCTGCAAAACCTCCTCGGCCTTGTTCTGGATACTACGATCGATGCTCAAAACAACATTCGTACCATCCCGTGCCGGAACATTTACATTACTACTCCCTATCGTCAGCGGCACATCACGAATATCTACCACCGTCTTCAGAAGTCCATCCGTGCCCTTCAGCTCATCATCAAGCGCCCCCTCGACACCGTACTGGCCAATACCGTCAGCGTTCACGAAGCCGAGCACCTGGCTCGCAAGCTGCCCCTCGGGGTAGACGCGCTTTATACCAGCCGTGAATCCAACGCCATACAAATGCTCATCTTTGATTTTATTCGCCTCCGCTGAGGTAACTTCGCGGGCGAGTACTTTATAGCGGGATTCTGTATCAGACAGCAACTCAGCAACATTGGAAACAGCCTTGTCGCCCACAGCGCTCGTGACGGCCGCCGTGACCGCATTGGCGTCGATAAGAACATGCGGGTCGGCCCAGACGGTATACACCGTCTCGTTCAGTACAACTTTTATCGGCGCATCCCCGCTCATCATATAGATTTCACCACGCTTCGCAGGCAAATCAAGCTGGCGAACCTGCTCACTATTGGCGAGACTGGAGTAGTAGTCGTGTTGGAGAATCTGCAAATCAAACAATCGCACTACAAAGACTGCCATCAGCAGGATAACGCCGACGGCAAGTATATGTGTGCGATTGGATCGCGAAAACTTCAACAGTTTCATATGTAAGGGTTATTGGTTGACGTATGTCGTATCGCTCGGCGACGTCATAGCAGCGGCCACAGTGCTTTGCTTGATCGTCTGCAGAGCCGTGAGTCGGGCATTTTCGACTTCTAGGTCACCTTTTTGGGTGGTCATCTCAGCAATTTTGCCGTCAACAGCAGATGCCGCATAATCATAGCTCGTCGCCTTAGTGGCCTGAGTCAAGTATATCAAACCCAGTACCGTAATCATAAGCGCGACAAGCACTGTATGCGTAATGGGACCAAGTTTGACGCTCGATACGTAACTGACCGAATTGTAATTGCGATTCATCTGCGTGTGGCGACGCGATGAGTAGTATGAGGTGCGACGGTTAGGCATAATGTGGTGGTTTGTTTAATTTCTTTGTTTGTTTTGATACCCGGGCCCGGGGGTGGCAGCGACTTGTGGTGGCAACCACCCCATAAGGCAAGGGTTATTGTTTGACCAAGCGTACGTCGATAACTGACGCGTCGTCTTGGAACTGTACTGGAATGTGAACAGGCATTGCTACATCCCTTTCTTTTGTGTTTATTTTTTTACAGCGGCGCGCAGTTTTGCGCTGCGTGCACGCGGGTTGTAAACATCTTCGGTGCCGTATCGCGGTTGTTTCGTCAGAATGTCGAGTTCGGCTTCATAGCCAGAACGGTCTTGTTCTTGGAAGTACCTCTTCACCAATCGATCCTCTAGGCTGTGGAAGCTGATGATACCGACTCGCCCGCCCTTCTTGAGAAGCTTTGGGAGTAGCGGCAGCAGTTGTTGAATCAACTGCAGCTCTTGGTTGATTTCGATACGGATTGCTTGAAAAGTGCGTGTAGCGGGGTGGGTTTTTTGCCACTTCCCTACATGTGCGTTTTCGATGATTTCCTTCAGTGCATCCGTTGATTCGACTGGTCGACTCGAGACGATTGCGTGTGCGTATCTCTTTGCGACCGAGCGCGGTTCTTCGCCGTACTCTTGAATGATTCGTGCTAGTTCAGATTCGCGTACCGTAGCGAGGTACTGACGCGCGTCATGCTCTTGGCGACGATCCATTCTCATGTCGAGTGGACCAGGATGTGTAAAGGAAAATCCTCGCTCGAATGTATCGAGCTGTGGCGACGACACCCCCAGATCAGCCAAGATTATGTCAAAGGTTTTCCCTGATGCGACGAGCTGCTCGGCGGCCGAGACAAAGTCGTTGTGTATCAGTTGTACGCCTTCGTTCGCGAGCGGTTCGAGCGCTGCAATTGCAGTGTCGTCACGGTCAACGAGACAAGACTCGGTAAAGTTTTTGGTACGTTCGAGGAAAGCTGAGGCATGTCCTCCGAGACCGGCCGTTAGATCGAGATAATTCTCGCCTAATTTCGGTTGGAGCACGTCTAGACTTGCGTCGAGCAGCACCGGAACATGAAGTGGTGGATGTTCTTTAATACTCATTTCGGATAGTATACCATTTTTTCGATGGTTTGTATCCGACTCGAGATCACCCAACTGATAGCGGAACATGTTTGTTTTCGCATTTGTAGTGTTTGTTTTTGATAAGCTGCTTCGAAAGAGCCGACGGGGGTTTCTGTGAAACTCATGTGTCCGATTTTTCCTTCTTGTTGAAGCAATTGAGAGACTTATGTGTGAGGTGGAGTTTTTTGGGAGGTGTTTGAGGAAGGTGCGGACGACATTTTTTAGTGACTCGTCAGTATCACTTGCTCCACTATCAGATGGTTAATCTCGAGGATATCGATTACGTAGTTTGATTGTTAAAGTGCCCTATCAAAACGGATGATAAACTAAGCTAATTTGTCCGGCGCACCAAGTCGCCAGTACGCACCTACCCTGACAGCAACAACGTCGCGAGCAATTCCAGCGTAGTCGAGCAGATGCTGCTCTACTGTCACTCGACCTTGTTTTTGGTCAAGCGCCTGGTTCGTTTTGCCACGTCGGAAACGGACGTTCAGGTCTGCGAGCTCTTCATCGAAGATGTTATTGCCAGCAAGTGCTGGTTCAACTTCCCTATCCCAGACTTGCTGAGGATAGATGTGAAGATACTCACCGAAACCGCGTGATATCACAACTCCGCTGGCGAATTCAGCACGAAGTTCCGTCGGTATTGTTAACCGGCGTTTGTCGTCGAGCTTTCGTTCGAAGTAGTCCATAGGGAGAGTGTACTTTGCGTTCTCTTGTGGTACGTTAGTGTTAATTTTGTTTTTGCGGTGGTTTTTTGTTTTTGTGGAGTGTTCCACGTTTGCCACTGCAGTTACTATACAACCCACAGCTACCCACTTGCAAGCCTTTTTTTGAAGATTTTTGCTAGTTTTTTCCACTTATCCACACCCAACAAAAATAGTCCCCCTGTTAGGAGGACTACTCGGCCTGTTCGCGTCGTCGATATTACGCAGCAACAACCATCAAGGTAAGCCACGAAACAAAGATTGTAAGATTCGCGACGAGAGATACGACGACGATCGCACGACGAAAATCTTGAGCAACGGTATCGACATACTGTTCAAGTTGTTTGTTTTGCTGTTTCATACTTCAATCATAGCATAAGCGTGATGATTTGTCAATTTCATGAGCTAGGAGCTTGTTTCGAGCCTGGCGATCAGATCAGCGAGTGTCAGCCCTTCGCCTTCGCCGTCTTCGAGGCGACGAGCACACACTGTTTCTATCTTGTCTGCCGCTTCAAATTCAGAAACGATACGCAAATTCTCCGGCTTATCATCGACAATTCGCAGTCGGCTTGCGGCTACCGCTTCGTCTTCAACCAGCGCCAGAGGTATCGTGAACATACCGTAGCTGGCACTAAAATCATTATCCTCGTACCACAAGGTCAGCACTTGGTCGGTCTTCTTGTCCGATTGTACAATGAGCGCGCCTGGAGCACGCATATTCCTATCCTCGAAAATTGCCCGAACTATGGCGAGCTTCATACTCTGGGCATCGCGACCGCCCTTGGTCACTATACCCCACCCGCCCTCATCATCGAGAAGCGTTGCAAGCTTAAATATATCGACATCAAGTACATCCTCAATGAAGCTATCCTTGATTCGGCCGTCGTCGGTTGTGTTCGCCGCCAGTATCTGCCTTGTAATTTCGATGGCATCCGGTGCCAAAAGTCCACGACCTTGCATCTCAGAGGTGAGTACCTGAAGAAAATCAAATGACTGTCCGCGCGAGTCTTGCTCGTGCTGAGCGAGTTTATCAATGATTGGCGCTACAATCTTTTGCGTCGGACCATCGTAGTACGCAAGGAGATGCGGATGCAGATAGCTATTCGTAAATGCGGTTGTCTTGAAAATCGTTCGATCGAGATCCATGACCGTAAATACCGGCAGAACATTTGGACCCGTTTCGCGTTCGTGTTTTGACATCGTTTCACTTCCTGCCATGGGCGTAGTATTCCAAAATAACATCGGCGACCGCGACTGCATCGTGACGAATCAACGTGCGCGAAGCAGCGATTGGATCTGATTTGTTCTTGTTTTGCCAGATCGTCCCAGAGAGCAGTGCCGCGCCCACAACATCGTACGGTGCAGCGAGTGCCTTGGCTTCGTCATATTCGACCGCGAGCTCACCATCGGCAGCGTACTTCTTGAGGAGCGCATCCGACGGCTTCTCGGTGTTATAGACAACTGCGTCAAGGAACTTCTCACCCGCCAGACGCTCGATTTCATCCGCAAAATCAGTCACGCTGTAACCATCAGTTTGGCCGGGCTTTGTGACCAAGTTACAGACATACAACTTCAGGGCACGCGAGCGTTTGAGCGCCTCACCCACTCCGTCAACCAATAGCGCTGGCGCCAAGCTGCCGTACAAGTTACCTGGAGCGATCACGACAATATCCGCTCGCTCGATCGCCTTGAGGGCGTGTGGATTAGCTTCGGCATGAGGATTGAGCCAAAACTTTAGTTCGCGACCGGCAAAATCTTTTTGCGCGATTGCAAACTCACCTTCGACGATCGTCCCGTCATCTTCTTGCATACAGAGCGTCGTATTGGTCATCGTCATCGGCTCGACGACACCGGTGATATTGAGCACTTCACTCGCAAGCTCGACGCCGCGACCAAAATCCCCTGTCATCTTCTCGAGTGCACTGATGAAAATATTACCAAACGCATGCCCCTTGAAGGTGCCTTCATCAAAGCGATAATTGAACAAATCTCGCAGCTCAGGTGAGTCACTCAGGGCAACCAAACACTGACGAATGTCGCCTGGAGGTAAGGCACCGAGTTCGTCACGAAGCACACCCGTCGAACCGCCATCGTCGGCCATATTCACAAGTGCTGCAATCGCGTCGGTGCGATTCTTGAGCTCAGAGAGGAGCGTGAAGCTTCCCGTCCCTCCACCAATCACGGCTATTTTGACATCGTCTGCAAAAAAGGCTTTTTTCACTTTTCCTCCTGTAGTTTTTTGATCAATCGCGCATATAATCCGGCGCTCGCACGCGGCGTCCGCTTCAGGGTAGAATAATCAACCTTGATAAGCCCAAAACGTGGCCAGTGCCCCTTGTCCCACTCGAAATTATCGAGCAAGCTCCAGTGCAAATACCCGATTAGATGCGTGCCCTTCTTGATAGAAACGAGCATCGCCTGGACAGTTTGCGTCAGCCACCATTGACGATCTTTGTCGCTCGCATCAGCCAGTCCATTTTCGGTGATCATAATCGGCATATCATAGCGCTCAGTCAAATCCTCGAGCACGTGCATCAGATTCGCCGGCTGCAAATCCCAGCCTATGTCGCTGACGCGCTTGTCATCATGATGAATCCGATAGCCATATACTTTATCAGTGAAGTAATAGTTCAAGCCGATAAAATCATTCACTTTCATCGTACGTCGCAGGACATAGTGGTTGCTTACAAAATCAATCACCGCCGTGCTGAGCTGCGTCAGCCACGCGTCGTCACCAGGATAGGTATAGCTCATGTTGTAGGCCATCGACACTTTGTATCGCGGCCCCGAATCATGAATGAGTGTCGCAGCTCTCTTGTGCGCCGTGATCAAATTCTCGATTACCCAAAGCGTCCTGGCCCTGCTCATCTTGTTTGGCGGCCACACACCTTCGTTATAGCTCTGAAATGCGTACACACCTGGCTCGTTGATAGTGATAATCCATTTCAGGTCGCCGCCGAACTCATCGATGACTTTTTCGACGAACCATTCAAAGTATTTGATGTTGCTACGTTTTGCGAACCCGCCTTTTTGGGCGAACCACAATGGTAATGTGAAGTGAAATAATGTCACGACAGGCTCGATATTTCGGGCTTTGAGCGCAGCAAAATATTTTCGATAATGCTCGATTGCTTCAGCATTCCACTCACCCTCTTCCGGCTCGATACGTGACCACTCGATGCTGAAGCGAAACGAATTACAGTTCATCTTCTCAAGGAGGTCGAAGTCCTCTTCGTAGCGCGTATAATGCCCCGTCGCACGACGAGAGACATAGTTGGCAGGATTCGTCGCAATACGCTCTATATCAGGCCACACATCAAGGTCTTCGTACTGATACGACGCCTGCGCAGCGAGCGCCTTGGCATTCTCGAGTTCCCAGACAGACCACTGGTTGTGATTGCCGCCCTCGACTTGATGGGCGCTCGTACTGACACCCCACAGAAAATTCTTCGGAAATTTCGCGTGCTTCTTCGTCATAAACAGTAGCTATTATACCACTCTTACGAACCCGAGAGGCGCTCACCACCTCTTATCGTTCAGCGAGTTTCGCAAGAGGGTCGTCGCTTGATGGCTCGTCGTGAAGTGGTTTCTTGCTGCGAGCCAAGTACTTGATACCCGTCATTTCGCTCGTCAGATAATCATCACTCAGCAGGTCGACAAACTTAGTTGCATCCTTGTAATCCATAATGATGATTTCTTCAGTCGCTTCATCCATCATGAGCTCGAGCTCCATTGTTTCAGACTGCTCAATCAGCTTCTCTTGTGTAGTCATCATCGGGTCAACTTTTTGTAGCTTATTGATGAGTGGCTTGTTTTCACGAGCCAAATCACTCAACGTCAAACCATCTGGGAGTTTAATTTTGAAGTTTGCTTCGATTTCACGAATTTTCTCTTCTGCCACAGCGTATTTTTTGGCCGAGTAGCCGAAGAGTCGTTCAAACTTGGCTTCACTAAATACAAAGATATCCCCGTTAGCGATCAATACCTGGTTGTCAGGCGTCACCTTTAGGCCAGCTTCTGCTTCAAATTGACCAAAGCTGTCACCACGGAAGAGCCACGCGCTCGAGCCAAGCATCACCTGCGAGGCACCGAGGAGTTTGACGACGAAGAACGGCTTCTGCTCCTCGCCTTCTTTGGCAGGTGGTGTGAAGCGAGCAATCATACCCTTCACCTTGCGGATCTCGTGATCACCTTCGTTGAAGACTTCGAGGGTTTCTTCACCGTAGACAATCTGCTCGACGACTTCCTGGGCGTGCTCGACTTTTTCGAGGCTGGCACGGAGCAATACATCATCAGCACGGTCGATATTGTCGATATCGCGGACTGCGAGGCCTGTGGCTGCACCAGTTTGTACACCGGCAATCATGTCATAGAGGAAAAGCACCTTGAGCTGCTGCTTGAGTGAATCATCGTAGCGCGTTGCGTATACAGTGAAGCCTTTAGTGAAAAGAAAAAGGTCGATTTCAAGTTTGTCTTTGTCGCGATCAGCCGCGTTCGCCCACTGGAAAATATCTGTTGGTTCGGTGTTGGAGTTTTCTGTCATTGTTCCAGTGTACTATAGCGCGGCACACTTTTATAGGCTTGATGCATCGAGTAGAAAGTGAATGATTTCGAAAATTGCATACGCGATACCAAACACTATTGCTATCCACGAGATACCCCGCCTGAGCCGACGGCCACCAGTGGCAACTTCATTGATTGCACGATTTCCGACACGCTCATCGGCATAGTAGTCGGTCTGATTGATCAATTTTGTACCGACCACATTTTTTATCTGTAGAAATCTTGTCCAGACATTTGGGTTGTACAAATTCGCCCAGCCATCGCCATACACAAAAAGCATATCGTCGATAATCTCCGCGTCGTACTGCGAGGTATTGTCCATGAATAGTGCCATTAGATCCGGCGTAAAAACATAGAGAGCATCCCGCTCGTACTCTTTCGGCGCATACAGAGTGAAGTACGAGTTGAAATCTCCTTCAAGCGAAAGAACCTGATCTTTATTGAAGGTGGCCGGAAGATTTGACATCAACTCACGACCAAATACCTTCAGATTGTTTTTTGTTCCATCCAACACCATGTTTGGCAATTTACGAGGTAGTTTGAGCATCAGAAAATGTTTGTTGATTTGTCGCCTTTCTCTACTCGTGCGACTGCCGATAAAATATGAATAGTTGCCAACAACATAACTACCGTCTGACGCACTGACCCACTGCGAAAGTGACTGCTGTTCACCCACCTGAAAAATCAATCCAGGATAGCCAGCATTACCTGGAACATTGAGATAAACAACGAGATTATTGCGCATGCCGAATTTCAGGAGACGAATACCCTGTACGACGCGCTGACGAATATAGGCACGCACAACTAGTATTGCTGCACTCGGGCATCCAATCACAAATATCGTCGCCAGTATTGGCCCTGCAGCACCGATGCTTTCGGTCATACCAATGAATACTCCCATCAGTATTATTCCGAGTAACGCGCCCCCGGTGACCATAAAAGCGAACATTGATTTGTTCGTCTGCTTCATATTCAGGTATGGGCTATCCTTGTACTCAGCAATTTCTGCTTGCGTAACCGGTTCATTAAATGCGCTAAAATCCATATGCCTAGCTTATCATATCTCCACCAAAGTGCTTCTCGAGACGCATTTTGATACTTCCCTCATGTCGCCCGAGCCGTTCAGACAGCTCAGCTATCGTCGCCCCCTGTAAGAATCCTTGTTTGAGGTCAGCGTCATCTTGTGTTGTCCACGGTCTGTAGGCATTCGGGTGTGTTTCACGCATTTTCTCAATCTTTTCAGCCCAGCCCGTTGAACCACTACTAACCTTCTTTTTGACCGGGTTCAGATCACGTTTTTCGGCTTGAATTTCTAGGTGTGCGAATTTTTTGGCGTCGGCTGCACTACGCGCACGCAGTTGCTCATCGATATTCGCCGCGACTTCACTGACGCTAAGTGCCATACGGTTGATGCCGTGCAAAAACAATGTGTCGAGGCTACGCACACGACTGAGCGCGACATACCCCATGCCCTCGACGAACGCTTTCCGTAGATCGATACGGGCAGCATCGAGCGTCATGCCTTGTGATTTGTGTACCGTTATCGCCCAAGCGAGACGTAGCGGAATCTGCGATATGGACGCACGCTTTTTGTCTCCATCGCGCAGCTCCCAGGTCTCGGGCGCCATCGTCACTTCGCGGCCATTACGAAAGACGACCACTGGATATTCTGTCCCCGGTTCAAAGTCGACAACTTGCCCGATAGAACCATTGGCATACCGTTTCGCCTGATCATTACGAACCGCCATGACCAGCGCGCCCTCTTTGAGCTCGAGTGTTTCAGGCGCCAAGACACTGCGCGCCAAGTTATCGACATAGTTGGCCGCACCTGTATGCGTCGCTGTATACACCAGTGTGTCGCCAGGCAACTTAGCCAGCCGCTCCGCGTTGATACGATCGACATCGACGTTCATAGTGTGAAGCTCGGTCAGATTGTCGGGATCATTCGGCACCATATCGACGCGCTCAAGCAACTTTTCGGCATGATGGCGACGCAAGTCACCTGTTCGCAAACTATTGAGAATATCGACAAGCACTTCATCATCTTGTCGATGCTGTTCGCCGAGATAGAGTACGGCTGGATCGAGTTCATGCCATGCGCGCGAACTCGTCACAAAGCTGCCTTCCCTGCCAGAGTCGCGCCGATTGATTGGTGGCAACTGGAAAAAGTCACCACTCATGATGACCTGGATGCCGCCGAACGGTACATCTGGCTGTTTGCGCACCAGTCGGCAGACTTCGTCTACCATATCGAGACGATAATCATGCAGCATACTGATCTCATCGATGATCAATACGTCGGTCGACTCGATGATTTCGCGTCGCCCTTTCGCGATATGTTCAACGAAACTATCCGATATATAGTCGAGTACGCCGATACCGCTCCAGGCGTGAATTGTCGTTCCGCCAAGGTGTGTTGCAGCCAGTCCTGTCGTTGCCGTCACCGAAACATGCTTGCCGTCATGTTTGGCGAGCTTGATGAATTGGTTCAACACATAGGTCTTGCCCGACCCAGCCGGACCAGTAATCAGTGCGCTTTCGCCGCTCAACAATATTTCTAATGCGAGTTTCTGGTTCACAAGCGCTCGCCTTCACGAGCCTTGTTAGCCCACTGATCGGCGAGCTCGTTATTTTCGTCACCATTGTGGCCGCGCACCCAGATAAGTTCAGGACGAACCTCTAGATACAGACCGTACGCTTCCTGGACGAGATCAAGGTTTTTGATTTCTCCACCTTTTTTCTTCCAACCTTTTGCGTTCCAGCCCGGTGCCCATTTCGTCAGGACATTGATCCAAAATTCGCTATCGGTATAGATCTGACTTTCGAACTCTCGCGACAGCTTCATGGCAGCGATCAGTGCGCGACCTTCCATGCGAATATTGGTGGTGTCGCCGTCTTCAGAGCCAAGTGCTACAGGTGCGCCATTTTCGATAACCGCATAGCCACCTGGGCCTGGGTTCGGACTTGCGCTTCCATCGGTGTGAAAAATTCTCATGCTTCTACTATACCCTGTTTTTGGTCGAGGAGCCATGCGCGCGCCTCGGCAACGGCGTATAACGAACCAGTCACGAGGACCATCGCGTCAGCTCGATCGAGTGCAAGCTGGAGCGCATCACTGAGTACCGGGATCGTCGTCACGTCATCACCAGCGAAGAGTGCCGCCAACTCATCGACGGGCGTCGAAGCAATCGGCATGTCTTGTCCCTGCTGGTATGCGGTTGCTGTGATATGCTCGGCATGATCACGAATCAAAGTTGCTACATCACTAATGTCCTTGTCGTGCTTGAGCGCGAGGGCAATAGGCCATTTTTTGCCTGGATACAGCCTATCGAGCGTCGCAAAAAGTGTTCGCATTTTTTGTTCATTGTGTGCACCGTCGAGCACAAAAGTAGTATCACCTACCCTGATCTTCTCGAGGCGACCTGGTACCTGCGTGTGTCGCACCCGCTCTAGCTGCGCCTCATCGAGCAGACCCAGGCCATCGCGCTCGACGAGTACCGCATACGCGTGCCGTGCGAGCCCAAAATTGCGCTCGTAGTACGTTCCATCGCTACTTTGGTACGTATGAAGGACCGCCTTGAAGTGCTCAGCCACATCACGCACCGGACTCATCACCTCGCCCGATTGCTCATACATACAAACATGATTGCCGTTCGCGATAATTCCCGCTTTCTGCTCGGAGATCAGTGCGAGTGTATTGCCAAGAATGTGCGTATGATCGAATCCAATGTCAGTGATGATACAGAGCTTATCTTCGCGTCGGCAGACGTTGCTCGTATCGTACATACCCCCCAGTCCCGTCTCGACGACCGCATAGTCGACGCCTACCTTATCAAATACCCATAAGGCAAAAATCATCATAAGTTCGAAGTATGATGGCCGCTTCGACATCCCCTGTTCGACGAGTTCGCTATATTCACGAAACAGCCCGATGAACGTTTCATCGTCGAGTACCTCACCATCGATCTGTACGCGCTCTTTGATACTCGAAATATGAGGAGAGACCGTGAGACCGACCTTCTTGCCTGATTCGCGCAGAAGTGCCGCCATCATATATGAGGTCGACGTCTTGCCGCTCGTGCCAGCGACGTGCACTACCTTCAGCCGCTCCTGAGGATTTCCGACGCAGCGCGCCAGTTCAAATGTATCTTCGAGCGCATAATTCGTTCCCAGTTTTGGCGGGCCACTCAAACTATAGTAGTCTCTGAGATATTCGTTCACATCGGCCAGCGTCTTCAACATCACATCAGTGTAGCAGTTTTTGTATAATTCATCTAGCACTTTACCTCTGTTGGATATTGACTTTTTGCAATTTTTGAGTTAAAATATATTAATACACCATTCATACAAATATGACCGATTCATTTGACGACATACTGCATCCACCGGATCACAACAAACAGCCTACAAAATCAACTGCGAGCGTGGCTGCAGCTATCGCGCGTCTGTCAACGCTAGATTCGATGTTTCAACGCGGCAACTACAATATGACTCAGTATGCACTGACGCAGGACGCCGTGAACACTATTGAGCTTCCGCCTTATGACCAGTTCTACCATGAAGTCATCAGGGGCACAGATACAATTGCCGATCCGCACAACTCTGGATACAACCTTCTCGCTCCTAGTACTGCCGCCTCTCGAGCAACGATATACGACCGCTATTCGGGCATTGAAAAATCCGTTGAAACAACAGAAGAAATCAGTGCGACTCGCTTCATGACAAGCCATCAAAAGCAACTGAATTCAGCGCTTACAGACAAAACAGCACACGACGGCGTCTAGCTGTTTCGTGGAATAGCCACGAGATCAATATCGAACACGAGATCGCTACCAGCCGGAATGTTCGGTGCAGGACTGCGGTCGCCATATGCCATGGCAGCCGGAATGACGAGACGACGCGTGCCGCCGATTTTCATACCAGGAACACCCTGCGTCCAGCCAGCGATAACCTGATCGAGGCCGAATGTGATTGCTTTACCGAAGTCGAAGCTACTCTGAAAAATAATACCGTTCTTGACGAGCGCGCCCGTGTAGTGCGCCGTGATAGTTGCACCTGCTCGCACTTCTTCACCGGTGCCGACTTCGACATCAGAGATTTCAAGCTCGGCAACTGCGTCGGTGCGTGACTCAAAGTTTGGCAGTTTCGTTCCTTCGTATTTCATATATCCTCCTAGATTTCCTTCTATGATACCGTGTTTTCGGCTACAGGGATATCATCCGTAGGATAATCGACCCCGTCAGATAGGTCACGAGTGCGCCAAATGCCGCCACGAGCAAGATAACGAGCGTGATGATCACCGTGATGCGCTGCGAGTACAATACACCCTTCAACTTCGAGCGTGCACGCACTGACAAGCGAGCAGATGGCGAAACAATCACTGGCTCATGCTCCGAGCGACGATAGCCCGCTGCGTCAATGAGAAGTGCTGGTACGATTTCATTCACCATTCGTTCGATGAGTGCGATGCGTTCTTCGCTCAAGATGAAACGTTCGCGTACATAAAAGTAAACGTACTGCCCTTTTATCTCAACATCGAATTGTCCGCCGAGTTTTTGGATCTGCTGGATGGTCTCTGTCGACAATATGCGATTGACATCAACGCCGCCGTCATTCGGCGTGTACGCCACGAGATGCGGATTGCCCGTGACTCGTACAGCCAGCGTATCCGCCGCTTCGTACAGGGGTTCGAAGGTACGTATGCGGTCGTCGGTCAGTACGATATTCGGCACCACCGTTCCGAGATCGACCGCGACATACCACATCGATGGCAAGTCGCGCTGCGCGTTGATGACGTCGCTATAGGTATAGTCATAGCACCCCACTTCCACTAACCGCTCATTCACGTTACGACTCAAACTAAAGGTCGCCTTCGTATAGCCCCCGACGCGAAACAGTGTGCCGATACGATAATTCGTCACAAGACCAAGGTCATTTTCGGTGAAAGCCATCTCATTGTTTTCGGCAAATGTTCGCGCCTGGTAGCGCTCTAGCGCGAGTCGTCGACGAATCGGAATACGCGCGATGCGGACAATAGCGATATAAAACGCCAGCTCAAACGCCACCGTCATCGGAATCACGATGAAAAGCAGCAATACATCGCTCGACTGTCGGATCAAATAGAGCGAGAATACCGCACCGAGAAGCATCAGCAGCACGAACAGCCACGCCTCCCCTGCTGGACCGAGAATCGAATGACGCGTCGTGATATGTTCTTTGGCGGTGTCGTATTTCATCGGTGCTGTCAGAGCAGCGCGGTCAAAGGTAATCATAGCCATATTGTAGCATCTCTAGAGCGCCCTAGCGCTCGTGACCACCGAGTCGCGTCACCATTGGCGTGTCACCACGTTTGACAGCCCGCTCGATGTGTTTGTGGTGATGACGAGTATGAAGGACGTGACGGAATGCGTAAAAAACGAGTCCGACAGCAATCGCAGCGAGCCCCCAGACGATGTAGCGCGGCGCAATCATGAAGAGCTGTAGACCGACGGTGATGAATGCGAGCGATGCGATCACGATCCATTTCGCATCTCGTGTCTTGGCGGCAAGTTTGAGCGCAGCCAGGTCGATAACCGCCAGTCCGATGATAGCCGTCACATTGGCAATATCGATCACCGCGCCGACGTTGCTCCAAATGAGCAGCGCGATGGTGATTGCCGCAACACCGACGAGACTGATGACCGGATGACCGCGGAATTGCCGCGCCAGAAAGGTCGGCACGTACTTGCGCGCTGCTAGGCGAATCATCAATTCACTCGAACCGAGGAGACTCGCATTTGCCGCCGACAAGGTCGCGACGAGCGCACCGAGCACCACGAGTGTGCCGCCCGCTGGCCCCATCAGAACTTGTGCAGCTGCCCCGACGCTGGCTTCGTCGTAACTCGACAGCCCCGCCGCAAGCATGGCGACACAGACGCCAACATAGACGACAGTCACGACCAACATACTCAGCAAGGTAGCGCGCGGGACGTTCTTTTTGGGATTGTCGACCGCCGCCGAGATGCTGGTGATCGTACTGAACCCAAGAAACGCGATGAATAGCGTCGCACTGGCACTGACCGTCACATCTGCACCTTGGCTGAAGAACGGCATGAAATCACTTGGCTGGATTGCTGTGATACCAAACGCAATGAAGAGCACCAGGACGAGCAGCTTGATCGCAACCAAGACGTTTTCGACATGTCCAACGACACGCGTCGAGATGGCATTGATGACCAGCAGCGCCACGAGTGCAACGATGGCCAGCATGACGACGTTGAGTTGCGGCGCGATAAACTCTTGCACATACAGACCGAACGAATGCAGCACGAACGCCACACCAACCGCCGAGCTGATATAAAAACTCCATGACACGATCAGCGTCATGACTGGCGAGAAGATATCCCCTACTGCATCATAGCCACTTTTGCCGCGACCGGCCGACTGCACGACACGGACGAGGCTGAGTGCCGATAGGAGCACCGTGATTCCCGCGATGATAAACGACAGCACCGCACTTGGCCCCGCCTCAGCAACTGCGCGTCCGCTCAGTACGAAAACACCCGCCCCGATCATCGCCCCGATGGCGAAGCCCGCAGCCGAAAGTACCCCGATTTTTTTCTTTTTGTGTCTGAAGAACATTTGGTTTTAGTATACTACAGCTCATTGAGCTTCGACATACCCTAAGAGTGTCGATACGTCCTGAACAAACGATCCCATGACAATACCGCCAATCGCCTCACCCCTTCTTGCATCAAGTACATGACAATCATCCGTTGCAAGCGTCTCACTCGCATAGATCTGATTCATCATTTCTTCTAGAGCACCGTTTTGCAACTCCAGCACATGAGGCTGTAGGTCTGGATACAGTTCGGTGATGACACTGACTCGTTCTTTGTCCATCGCCTGTGCGACATGAGCAATTTCTATCGCAGCTTCTTCATCGGAGACGTGTCGTTCACGTAGCCTTCGTGGCATAAACCAAATCGCCTCTTGCAGCCCTGATACGTTCATTGCAAACGCAGCCCCTATGGAATCTTCACATCGTAACATTTCAGCAAGCCGTTCTTTTAGAGCAGCAGATCGAAGGTCATCGTGACATTTTTTTGCTGCATCTCGAAAATCTACGAGAACATCGAGATGTGGCCTATCAAGCAATGCAGCAAAACTGACCAAATCATCTAAAGTAAATTCAAGCGGCTCAAATCGACTATCTTCACTGGGTTCGGGAATTTCCGCTGACACATCTCGCCTCTCTGCCCACCAGATTGAATCAATTGTATTTCAGACTATTGTACTACGCTTGCGATGAAACTGCGCGACTATTCGCTGATCTCTATGCCGCTCCAAAATGCCACATAGTTGGCGAAGTCTTTACCCACACGCTCGATCGAGCCGTCTTTTGGCTGCGGGTAGTACCACGCGCCGAACGAATTGGTTTCGCCGTCCACCACTACATCGTAGTAGCTAGCTTCGCCCTTCCAAAAACACGTCGTGTGATGATCGCTTGGCGCATAGAACTCTTCTTTTTTCGCACTCGGAGGAAAATACCAATTCCCCTCGATGCGAATCAGGTCGTCTTTCGGTGCTTCGGCAATGACTTGCCCATTCCAGATTGCTTTCATACTTTCAGTAGCTCCTTTAGTGTTTCAAATTCACGATACGCCTATACTTACTTCGCGCAATAAAGACTACTTTGGCTTGTTCGCCTGAGCCTGCTTTATGACAATTTCACCACTCTTGTCCTCCACAGCTTCAACTTCAGCCCCTCCATTGTTCGCGCTAACTTGCGTAATATTCGAAGGTGGAAGACCACGATATATATCATCAATCGCCGAAACTAGCTCCTCACAATCATCTGCAAGTTGACGAATTGATTCATCTATCGCTTGCAACTCGCTAGCCGGCGTTCTCAGTATATTGTGCATAATCTTATTACGATTTTTTGCTATCCTCTCCAGGAGAGGAATTATGACTTCCTTACTAGGAAAACCGAATTTTTTAAGCTGTTTTGCAATCTGACCAATAGTTTCCTTTTCAGCTAAGTTGCGCGAGTCCAAGTAAACAGAGCCATTCCAGAAAGTTTTACTTCCGGTAAATATGATCTGCCGAAGACTTTCTATGAGATGATATGCTAAGTATTCTGCCATATTCGCATACAACATCGCAGATGCTAGCTCCTTTTCGATTTCGTTAGATGTTCGAAATTCTCTAGCAAGATTTAAGAATTTTACTTTAACTTCTATTTCTTCGTGAAAAAAGGGCGTTTTCACAAACTTTTCCCGTCTACGCGCTTTTGTTCCGTCGTATCCCGATCACGAATCGTCACCGTGTCATCTTCGAGTGTCTGGAAGTCGATCACGACGCAGTGCGGCGTGCCGATTTCGTCTTGGCGACGGTAACGCTTGCCGATGTTGCCGTTGTCGTCCCACATGACGTTGCCGTACTTTGCCTTGAGGGCCTTGTATACTTCGCGAGCTTTTTCGACGAGCTCTGGCTTGTTCTTTAGCAGTGGCGATACAGCGTAGCGAACAGGTGCCAGATGTTCTGGCAGCGCCAGGTAGGTTCGCTTTTCGCCGTTGACTTCGTCTTCGCGGTAGGCAGTGGAGAGCACAGCCATGAGCGCACGTTCGACACCAAATGACGGCTCGATGACGTGTGGCACGAACTTGTCGTTGGTGCCCTTGATGGTGTATTCCATGCTTTTGCCGCTGACGCGCTGGATATTGCCGAGGTCGAAGTCGGTGCGGTATGCGATACCGAGCAATTCTTCTTTGCCAATCGGGAAATCGAATTCGATATCGATAGTTTTCTTGCTGTAGTGTGCACGGTCTTCGGCAGGCACGTCGAGCTCGTGGACTTTTTCGTCAGGCAAGCCGAGCTTGCGGAGGAAGTCGTGTGTGCTTGCGAGGAGCTCATCGAACGCCTCTTGCCAGTGTTCTGGATTGACGAAGTATTCGATTTCCATCTGCTCGAATTCGCGGCTACGGAAGACGAAGTCGCGTGGGCTAATTTCGTTGCGAAATGCCTTACCCTGCTGCGCGATACCAAATGGCAAGTCTGGATAGAAGGTGTCGACAACGTTCTTGAAGTTCGTGAAGATACCCTGTGCCGTTTCTGGGCGGAGGTAACTGATGGAGTTTTCGTCGAAGGTTGCACCGACATTAGTCTTGAACATCATATTGAACGTGCGTGACTCGCTGAGTGGGTTGCCGTCTGGACTCTTGATGCCGTTCTCAGCAATCGCAGCGTCCATTTGCTCCATCGTCATGCCATCTGGGCTGATACCTTTGTCCTTGAGGATGTGGTCGGTACGGTAGCGACGGTGATTGACGGTATCTTCACAGAGTGGATCGACGAAGGTATCGACGTGACCACTTGCCTGCCAAACTTTCTGGTTCATCAGGATTGCCGCGTCGACGGCGTACATATCTTCACGGTCGTCAACGAAGTGCTTCCACCACAAGTTCATGATGTTGCGCTTGAGCTGAACACCGAGTGGACCGTAGTCCCAGGTTCCACTCAAACCACCATATACGTCTGAGCCTTGATAGATAAACCCTCGGCGCTTGGCGAGAGATACAATGTCGTCTAATTTCACTTCTGTCATATAGAGGTATTATACCACCTCTTCCACCCCTTGAGAGTATTTGACTTTTAAACGCTTTAGGTGTATAATATATACATCCATTCTCTGTCAAAACTACACCTTGGAGGTGAATTGGGATGGAAGACAATATCACGTTTAAAAACCAGATGAAGGTGGGAAACCGCCTCCGCGTTGCTGGCCAAGAACGCGAAGCGATCGATCTGTACAAGAAGACCGCTGAACTCGCCGACCTGACCGGCTCAGAACGAGCACAGGCACTCCACATGTGGGGTGTTTGCGCTACGAACCTCGGCGAGCTCGATGACGCAAGCGAACTGCTCGCTCGCGCTTTCAACTACGCCGAACAGGATGCTCGACAGCGCGCTCACATCGAGCGCGACATGTCTCGGGTTTCGTACCTGAATGGTCACCTCGACATGGCGAACATCGAGGCTCGGCAGTCCGCAGGAGATTTCCGCAACCTCGCCTACGGCCCTGAAGTCACGTCGCTTGCACAGCGGCAGGAGCTGCTTGACGAGATGCGTGCGTCTCAGAGCTTCTACGCGGAAATTCTGTGGCACAGCGGCCACAAGGCCGATGCACGACAACTGCTCGCAGCGGTCGTCGACCAGCTCGGGCGACGCGGTGGCAACCGCCACTACTACTTGAATGCCGCGATGCGGCTATTCAAGTACTCCCCCGCCGATCGCTATCTGGCGTGGGGCACGTGGTGGAAGGCGCTGCTCATCGCACGAGCCGACGGCAATCGCCGTCGCATGATCGAGCTGGTGGCGATCCTCTTCGGCCTCCGCGCGTACAACCGCGCCGAGACGTGGTACCGGGCCAGGAGGCAGTAATGCCTCGACCCGAAGACTCACCCTGGACAAAGACAGATTCCAGAGTGAGTGCCCCCTTTCGAGGGGGCTGTTTTAATTGCAAGAACCTAAAGCGCTGCAGCCTGCCGCGCCAACAGCCAACAATCCGGCAGTACGTTTTCGACACCACCGATTTGCGCCACTGTCATAAGCGGCTTGACCGCGATCAATCGCAAATACTTGATATGATTAGCTGTGATATCACCTTGCTCACTCGGGCGTAACCCCTTTTCGCTAACATCGTACATGTAGGATTTCTCGGCGCTGAGCTTGTTGCCCGCAACGTCGCGCTCCAGACTCAAGCCATACCCTGTCATCTCTGCATAGCGCAAATAAAACCACGCCTGTACCAGCTGCAGCGGCACCTTCGACTCATTCAAACCTTGATACACCTGCTCGAGCATATCGAACCACCCTGGTTCATTGATCATGTCGCTGGCTTTGGTCACAGCATTGATACATTCATAGCCAAACTGCAATCTGTCGTAATCTTCCAATATGTGTTCAAAAAATGTTTCCAGGCGGGCGCTCGTCAAAACGCCGAGGTCACCCTTGCCGGAGTGGACCGTGATGTCGCTCACACCGAACAATTCGATGCCCCCGGCGAGCTTACTCTTCTCGCGACGCACCGCACGGGCCATAACCGACACCTGTCCGTCGGGAGTGAGTAATTTTAGTATACGGTCTGCCTCGCCGTAATTGGTTCGTCTCAGGACGATTGCGCGTGTTCGTTCGATCGCCATCCTAGACCACCTTCCGCACGGCCGCAACAATATCCTCGGGCTGCACCGTCGATTTGTCGAGGACTACTCGTACGCCGTATGGTTCGAGCTCTGCGAGCGACAAATCACTTCGCGTTGACATGACGATAACCGGAATTGCTGCCAAATCCGCATGCGACTGAAGTTCATGTAGGAGCGTCAGACCGTTGACACCAGGAAGCATCATATCGAGCACGATCACATCAGGGCGAAACGTATCGACTTGATCGATCGCCTCGAGCGCGTGCGCCGATTCACCTACGACAAACTCATGTTTGGTGAGGAGCTGGGCGACATGTTCACGCTGCCACGCATCATCTTCGACGATCAGCACTCGAGTGCCCACAGTCCCCTCCTACAGCCAGCTCAACTGAGTTGAGCCGTTTAATTCGATATAAAACGAAGCGCCGTCACGATGTCGCGTGACGCCAACATGCCCATTCATGGCCTCTGCAAACTGCGAAGCAACATACAGGCCAAGTCCGCTACTCGCTGGGCGTCGCGATGGACGCTGTAGTGCTGGCGTGCTGCCGAGTGAACGCTGCAAACGTGCACTGACGCCTGGTCCGCGATCTCGCACACTGATACGAATCTTGTCGCCTACGAGATGTGTCTCGAGCGTCACTGGTTGATCATCGAAGGCATAATGCAGTGCATTGTCGGCAAAACTCATGATGACGCGACGGAGCAATGAGCGATTCGCGACCACGAGTGGTGGCTTGCGACGGCGAACGGTACGAATCGTACGACTGTGCGCAGCGTAGAGCGGCGAAATCTCGTTCGCCACCTCATCGCAGAGGGCAATCGGGTTGATCGGCTCGAGCTCGAAGAGGCCATCTTCGAGTCGTTGCGCCTGCGTGACGTCATCAACCAGACGCAAAGCGCGTTCGCTCGTCAGCTCGATACGGAGTGCTAGTTTTTTGACCTCTTCGGGCGACAGATCGCCATCAAGTGTCAGCGCGAGTTGGCGAACTAGCGCCAGCGGACTTTTGAGTTCATGGGTCGCGGCGATAACAGACGGCGCATCAAACGCCGACACGTCAGATCCACCCGCAGACCGTTTCCCATTCATACTACTAGTGTAGCATGCAGATAGGCGAAATTATTTGTTGAATTCGATAGTCTTGATGATTTCGTCGAAGTACGGCTTGAAGGTGTCCGCATCAGTCTGAATCGTCAATGTCTTGTCACGAATCTTGAGCACGATCGCCGCGCCGCGGATCTCATCTTTGAAGGTTCCGTCGAGACGAATACCGGTCTGGCTATCGACGCTAAAGCTCTTCGAGCTCAGCTCACCTTTTTCGACGAGCTTCTGATAGTCTGCCACGACTTCATCATATTGCTTGTCACTGATTGTGACGCGCAGTGCAAAACGGTTTTCCTTGTCGTCGACCGGTGGAACGTAGACGGGGTTCAGATATGCCTCATAATTTTTGCTTCCGTTACTGACGCTGTTCGCTTCGTACACACTCCAGTTTCGTGGGTAGTCAAACGTCACACGGCCATAGTCATCTGGACCGACAAATTGCGAGAATGGCTCTTCTTTGGCAGCCTGGATCTTCACCTCGTCTTCTTTGGCCTGCTCATTCTTGGCATCAGCCACGGCACTCGAAATCTGTCCATCAACATCAGTTTTCTTGTCTTGATACTGCATAAATGCCCAGATACCGAACGAACCAGCACCAATGAATAGTACTGTCATAACAACGATCATAATTGTGCTTGGGTGAATTTCACCAGGTTGGTAGCGTAACTTCATGCGTCCAGTATAGCTTATGGTTTACTCTGTTGTAAAGATGGCTGAATCTCGTAGAGAAAATATGAGGCATTACGCGTGACCAGTGTTCTATCACTGATTCCAAACGCATAACTCAGGAAATAAATCGGCTTCTGAAGTCGCGTCGCCTGTGTTTGGACCCAGTCCGCCATCCGCTGAATATCCCGCCCATCGCCGAAAGTATAGACGATAGTAGTCTCCCGCGGTAATTCGGTATGCCAAAAGTCAGCCAGGCGAAATGTCACCCGTGGCTGTCGACGCGCACGCCAACGTGACAATAGCACGAGCATGGGATTGATTTCGAAGCCAATCGCCCGAGCGCCACGCCTGGCCGCGGCCAAACATACCTTGCCATCACCTGAGCCGATATCGACGAGCATATCGGAATCTTGTAGTCGATAGAGGTCGTCAAAGGCTTTTTCGATGTCCTGGCTGCGCGACGGCACGTATGGCGCGCCCCTCAGTACGGTGAGCGCAAAAATCGCCAAGATACTACCAACAATCCAGAGGGCTACGATCATTCACCCGTCCCATCGAACCGTTGCTTGAGCTCGGTGATGGTATTCTTTGCTGCCGTCAATTCGTGTTCAATTGCTGCCGCAAGCTTTTCGGCTTCGGTGAATTTTTCGACTGCTTGCTCGACCGTGAATTCATCCGACTCAAACCACGCGAGCAACTCGCCCAGTTCGCTGCGCATTTCCGCTATCGTTTTGCTACTTTTTGCTGACATGTGTCACCTCCGCTGTAATTAGTGCTGTATTGGTCTCAATCTCAAGTGGACCGCCGATAGTCACCTCTCCGCGCACCAGTGCGTACCCACGACGCAACACGGCTCGCGGATCATACGCGCGCAGCGCCTGAAGCTGCCGCCGGTTCGCCTCTTGCATACGCTCGATACGTTCCGACGTCAGGGCGAGTGCGTCACCGAGCCAATCACGCGTCTCGGCGAGCACCATCGTGATCGAACGCTCGGCCACTGAAGCCATCGTGCGCACGCGCTCACGCGCCGACGCGATGATCTCACGCTTATCCGGCACGAGCAGCTGCGCAGCATTGCTCGGTGTCGCTGCACGCACATCTGCCACCATATCGGCAAGGCTCGTATCGACTTCGTGCCCTACGCCGACAAGTGTCGGTATGCGGCTGGCTGCGATTTCACGCACCAGCTTTTCGTCGTTATATCCAGCCAAGTCATCGGCACTGCCGCCACCACGTATCAATACAATCACATCGACAGGCTCAGCCTGTTCATTGAAGTACCTCAGTGCACGGATCATCTGATCGGGCGCCGCGTCACCTTGCACCTGCGTGTGTGCGACTTGCACATCGAGGCCTCCCCAGCGGCTATTGAGAATCTTGACGAAGTCAGCATACCCTGCCGCCTGTGTGCTCGTGATGACACCGACTCGGCGCGGTAGCTCCGGCAGCATTCGCTTGCGCTCCGGCGCAAACAAACCTTCTTTGTCGAGTTTCGCCTTGAGAAGTTCGAAGCCTTTTTTGATACTCCCCTCTCCGCTCAGACGAATCTGCTGCACTGTCAGGCTGAATTTGCCCCATGCCGTTACTTTCGGATTAGCAGCAACAACCACACGCATGCCATCTTCGAGTGGAACGCGCAGCTGATAGACTGACATGAAGCAGTTCACCGTGCCGCTCTCATCTTTGAGGTCGAAGAACACCCATTTGCCCTGATTCACTTTGAACCCAGAAACTTCGCCCTCGACATAGACAACAGGAAATGCCATCTCGAATGTCTGGTTGAGGACACCGAGAAAATCACTAACGCTAAAGATTTGGTCGGTCACTACTACTCCATCCTGCGAGCGCTCGTTGATAAAATACATAGCCAACAACCAGAATCGTGAGCAAAATAATCACACGCGCCAGTACGACGCCGGCAATTGCGTCTGCATTACTCAGCCCTGCTATAGCGAGAACGCCAACCATAAGTGCCTCGTATGCCCCGCTACCTCCAGGGGTAACAACCGCGAACCCAGCCACCATCGCCACGCCATAGGCGATCAGAATAGGGGCAGGATTTACCACCGTACCGAGTGCCCAAAACGCCACAAAGAACATCGCTATATCGGTAATCGTGAATACAACCGCCCACAAAAATGGCTTCACGAGCAACACTTTATCATGCTTGAGCTCGAGGTAATCATTGTGCATTTCTTCGAGAAATAGTGTCAGCTGCTCTTCGGTTACGACCTGCAAACGTCGGCCGAACGTCACGCGACGCACTGTCGCATTGATCGCGCGAGCCAGACCAGAGCTAATGCGACGTATTCGCCTGAGGTCACTCAACAGGTATGCTCCACCGACGGTGACTCCGATCATAACCGTCACCAACATTGAGCTTAGCAAGATAATGATACGGTTGACGCCGCTATCGATCGTTACCGACACGACCGCCAAGACGAGTAGCGCCGTAAAAGCCGCAAATCCGACGACGAATCGTACCGCTTGCGCCATCGTTGCCCGACCATGAGCAACACCCAAATTACCAAGCCGCCACGTGAGATATGACACGCCACTTGCCCCGCCACTCGGCAATACGTGGTTCACAAAGTTGACTTCGAGTGACATACGCATAAGCGTAAATGGCGAAACGTTTGTGAGCTTGCCCTTGCGCTTGAGGTACGAAAAAATCATTTCACCCGTAGAAAAATAGTTGAGCAACAAAATCGGAATAAACAGCGACAAGATCCACCAGTTGACGTTGCGCATCAGATGCCAGGCATGTACAAGTTCGTGTCGCGAAAGAACCAAAATCACCACTATCAGGACAGCTGTGCCGATACTCAGCCATGTTCGAAACGACATCTTCATTCCTTCTAGTATATACTAGAAGAATGCACATCGCGATACTTGGAAGACTTGCCAAACTGTCTATGGCTGAACTCGAACGCCTCTATGGGGCTGACGCTGTTCAGTGGTTCGGAGACAGCACTGCACTCATCGATTCACCTGCCTTCGATTTTGAACGACTCGGTGGCACCCAGAAAGCCGGTCGTGTTTCACTCGAACTGAACGTACGTTCATGGAACGACGTCAGCCGCGCCATCGTCGACGCCTATTACGAGAAATGGAATTCGCTCGATCACAAGGTCACGCTCGGCATCAGCGTCTATGGCTGGAATGTCCAGCCGCGTGACGTCCAGAAAGCCGGCATCATTCTCAAGAAAAAGCTTCGCGAAACCAATGTCAGCCTTCGGCTCATCCCGAACGACCAAGCTAAGCTCTCGACAGCAACCTCACACCACAACAAACTCGGTCTGTCGCCAAGCAAAGTCGAACTCATCGTCGTACGCCACGGCAACCGCGTCATCGTGGCTGAAAGTATTGGCACCCAAAACATCACTGCCCTCGCCGCTCGTGACCAAGCTCGCCCGAAGACCGACGCCTTCGTCGGCATGCTGCCGCCGAAACTGGCGCGCATGATGGTGAATATAGCAGCAGGCAGCGTATTGCCGCTATCGACCGCCAAGGGCTCTGCCTTTCCGGCAGAGCGCGAGCAAGATGATAGTAACTTGCGCTCGCGCGGGCCTGCGGCGAGCGATGGCGGCAAGACGAATAGCCTACCGATTATCCTCGATCCCTTCTGCGGCACCGGTGTCGTCCTTCAAGAAGCACTCCTCCTCGGTTTTGACGCCTCAGGCACCGACCTCTCCGAAAAAATGGTCAACTACACCGGCCAAAACCTCGAATGGCTGAGCAACAAATGGCATGTCGACGGCACCTATTCGGTTGAACATGGCGACGCCATGACGCACCAATGGCTTCCACCGATTGACGCTATTGCCTCAGAAGCCTACCTCGGCCAACCGTTTTCTGCGCCACCTTCACCCGCAAAGCTGCGCGAAGTCCGCGGCAACTGCGATCACATCATCAGTTCCTTCCTCGAGAATATTGGTCGCCAAGTGGCTTCCGGCACGACATTTTGCCTCGCTGTTCCTGCCTGGAACGACGGCCACGACCGGTTCACCCACCTGCCACTGACGAACAAACTCGATAGTTTCGGCTTCACCCGCATCGAACTCTCTCACGCAAGCGCTCGCGACCTCCTCTACTATCGTCCTGGTCAAGTTGTCGCCCGCGAGCTTTTGGTTATGAAACGCACATAGCGCACCCCTTAAATACGATAGCTCTCGCCTACGAGCTAGACTACTGTTCTGCCACCGTATCAATATTGTGCTTATGCTACTGGACATGTATCCTGTAATTATGAGAACCACAGGGATTAAGCTTTCAAAAAATAGTCTGCGAAATGGCACTACCACCATAGGCTTTACGTTGGTTGAATTATTAGTTGTCATTGTTGTCATAGCCATCCTAGCGGCACTTTCAGTGGCTGCCTATAATGGCATACAATCCCGTGCACATATCGTATCCCGCGACGCAACACTCTCACAATGGCGAACAACCGCAGCGCTCTATCGTACAGATAAAAATATCGACAGCTGTCCCGGAGGGTATTCATTCGTTTACGGCAATGCCGAGTTCGACACTAGCGACTTCTGCGTAATGAAGTACGAGGCGAAGATACAAGGTAATGATGACGGAGCGGCGAGCTACACAACCAGCACCGTACCCGAATCTCGCGCATCGGGCACACCCTGGGTAAACATCGCTCAAACGGACGCCTCTACAGTTGCCGCTAACGCGAACGGACATCTAATTACAGAGGCGGAATGGATGACGATCGCCGCAGATGTGCTATCAGTTAGCTACAACTGGAGCGGTGGCTCCAGCGGATTGGGAATCGTCTATCAGGGGCACGTCAACGGCAATCCATCGCTAGCGCTAAGTGCTTCAGATGATGACCACGACGATTTGAACGGCTACACAGGGGGTACGGGGGCAAATTCCGGCAGTAACAGCTCTCGCGTGCTTTATTTATCAAGTGGGGACTCTATCTGGGACTTTAGCGGCAACGTGTGGGAATGGACTGCACAAGCACAGAACATGAGTCAAGTAGGTGTAGTTGGCGAAAATAGCTGGAGCTGGAAAGAATGGAATCTTGGTACATTGAGCCTAGGGAATCTCCCCGCCGCTAGTAGACCATCAATGATACAGAACCTACCGGTCGGTTCATGGGGCTCAGCTCAAGGTGTCGGCCAAATATCATCCAACTATATAGACACCGGCACCCGTTCGTTCCTTCGTAGTGGCGACTGGGCTGATTCGCCTGGCGTAGCCGGCGTACTGGTTCTGAATCTTACTTCTACACCAACAGCAACTAGTACGCATGTCGGTTTTCGTGTCACACGTTAGTTGTCCATTAAACCATCCGGGATAGTTAGCAAAAGGCTTGACTCTAGCCCTGTTTTCCCGTACAATGTAACGGATTATTCAGTACAAACCCTAAGGAGTTGATATGTCACACGTCAAAGCTGGTGGTTCATCAAAGAACGTCCACAACAATGCCGGTGCGCGCCTCGGCGTCAAGCGCTTTGGTGGCCAAAAAGTCTCTGCAGGCGAAGTTCTCGTCCGCCAGACTGGTAGCACCAAAACTGCAGGTCCTGGCACCTACATTAGCAAAAACTACACTATCCACGCTGCAGTCGATGGTGTCGTGAGCTTCAAAAAGGTCAAGAAAGGTTCTTTCACTGGCCGCACTCACCCACGCACACAAGTGTGTGTTGACCAACCTGCGTAGTCTTTCTACGCGGGCATCTAAAATACGGCGCAGATGCGCCGTATTTTGATTAACCATACCGTGTATACTTATAGCTAAAATGCCACTTTGCCGTCATGGACCAAACCGGCATATTGGCGTGCAATGTTTTTTGCAGCCTGAGACATGGATTTGAAGTAATGCCCCGTGCCCTCGGTAGCTGACCGCGACAATCCTTCGTAATATCGTCGCTCGTCCTCATTCTGGGCTGCACCGGCATTGATTTGTGCATTACGTTTATCGGACGCCTCGTCAGCAAAATTCCTTAATGCATTCAAATCTGATTCGCTAAGACCTGCAGTCATATTCGCTAGGATCTCTTCCTTTGTAAGCTTCGGCGCTTCAGCTTCTGCCGTTGGCGTCTCGTGAACAGATTTTGGTACATCCTCAGACGTGATCATCCCGGAAGTAGGCGTCTCAGCAGCCTTGATTCCACCGAGCTGCTCCTTCACTTCGCCACGTATCGAACGCGGCATATATGACAAGGCTAGCGCCGGATTGGTTTTAACATTTTCCATAAATGATGCCATCTGTTTTGCCATCTGAGCGGCGTCGTAAACGGTCTCGTCGCTACCCGTTACCTTACCCTGCTCGACTGCTGCATTGATATACATAGCCAATTCAGCGATATCGGTAATCTGTTTCCCAATTTCAAGCACGCGAAGCTTTTCGCCAGCAAGCTCTGCTGCTAGTGCCTCTTGCTCCTGATCGGATACCGCCTCGAGAGCCATCTTCCTCTTACCTACTCGCAGAGGATCTACGTTGCCACTGGCGTCATACACTGGTAAGTTACCTGCGTCATGTGTCGACTTATCATACCGACCAACGGAAATGCTTCCATCGCTCCGCTTTACGAGCACATTAGGGTTGTACCTGTCATCGCCAGCATGACCCTGCGCATAGGCGCTGCTCTCCTGGTCGTTGATTTGATTGAAAGTCATTTTTTCACTCATATTAGATTACTTAGCTCCTCTCACTCGAAGGTTTACAGAACTTTGAAACGATGCGGCTGAATAATAATACGGCTTCATAGCAACTGCAGGCATTACAGGAAGCTCACGGCCAGCAAGGCTCTCACTAAATGCCTTCAGCGCCGTATGAGCGATAGTATCGGCTACTTGATCTAGCTCTTCAGGGCTCCGCGCTTCAAGCGTACGAGCAACCATGCGATCTCCCGACATGTCAGACGACATATTACCGACCTCCCTGGCGTTTGCTGATTGCAGCTAATCCAGCCTGGCTGCTCGTGTTCGGATGCGCAGATGATACGTGATCTGGGTTTGATTCAACACCAGGAACTGACGAGATCAGCTCATGTACCGCTGCAAGATGCGCACCAGCACCGATACGTCGAGGCAATGCGCCTGGCATAAGCAAATCTTCATTCTTGCCCTTGCCGCCTTCGATAAGCTCGAAACGTGGTTGGTATTTTGCTGTCATCGTGGTGGAATCCTTTGTTTGTTTTGTGGTGATTTGTACTCACTATAGCAAAAAATTGACCAAATGTCAATATATGCTTATGCTTATCATCATTGTTATCTGTGGATTCGATTCACCGCAATGTGCTCAGGGCTAGCAGCACCTAGATTAAGTGCCCTCAATGCCGCCATACGATGTTGGCCATTGTTTATTTTCGTATCCATAGAAGTATCAATAATTTGCACCTCATCCGCTACTGAATTTTTTCGCAAAAATGTGCCGTCTAACATCGATATTGCTAGTAGTGCAGCATACTCAAGCGTGTTCATATTCGATGAATATCCCGGATGATGCGTCGACTTACCGTGCGCATCAGATCGAAGCTGTTCAGGAAGTTGCCAGCGGATTGCATTGAGTTCGGCGAGAACTGCTTTCGCAAGGCGCAATCGAAGTTCATCGTTGGTGCGTATAGCTGTGACCGCCTCCTCCGTACCCAGACGTAGGCCGAGCCGAGTCAACTCATCTTCAAGAGTGGACTTGATCGCCTCATTTTTGATACATTTCATCGTTTCTTGTGCATCACGAATCGTCTCTTCGTTCATCCCTGAGAGTCGATCGCGTCTATTGCCAAAGCGGTCGCGCGCAACTCGCTTCGGTGCTGCGAAAACTTCGGCAAAACGCACCTTCTCGCGCTCTTCGCGGTCATGTTCCCTTTGCGGCCCGAGCAGGTCTACGCGTGGATCATTGATGTTTGCCGCAGTGGATACGCGGGTATGATTGGTGCTCGCACGGTCAATGACGACACGGTTCTCGCCAACCTCTTCTCTGCCATCCGTTATAGACACTTCGCCGTCATAGAAATCTATATATCCATGAATACGAGATACTCCGTTGCCAAACTCGACACCGCTTACGCCCGTGAGTGCCTCACGACCAAGTATTGTCTTCTCGGTATCCACTTGTTCACCCTTGAACCCTCGCCCAAAATAAATACGCTTGTCAGGCTCCAACATCATACCGGGGTGCATGTAGATAGTGCCGTCGGGGCGTGCGGCACGCGAAGCAATTCCGACCTCTTTGGTGTCAGGATACCGCACCAGGCAGATACTGTCGTATTGATCCACTGGATGATGCGGGCTACTCTCCGCAGAAACATGGTCTGGCGTGATAATTGCGAATATTTCACCATGGATCTTTTTCTTGCGACCGTATTCCTCTACTTCACGCGTAACCAGCTCATCTATTATGCGCGGTGACCTGAACGCATTCATACGATGCGAAGATCGTAATTCACTAGAGTCGTCAGCTATATCACCCGCGAGGTGCTTGTGCTCGAGCGGATGTCTTAGCGCAACGGGTGCTGACTCCATACGTTGTCCTACTGTGCCGGTTGAGGGGCGTCGATACCGAGGTGGTGCTTGACTCGTTCGACGACGTCGCCGATGACAACTTGTGATTTGACGAGGTATTCATCGACACCGAGGTCTTCGGCTCGCTGCTTGTCTTTTGGTTGCGAAAGCGCCGTCAGCATGATGACACGAATATTCGACGTCTCGGGTGTGTTGCGCAAAATATCGAGCACATCAAAGCCTGAAATCTTCGGCATCATCGCATCAAGCAAAATGAGGTCTGGCTTGTAGTCAAGCGCCTTCGAGAGCGCTTCTTCACCATTGTGCACTTCCTGGATTGCGAATCCTTCGAGCTCGAGACGTGCACGGTACACCGACGAAAGAGCGACGTCATCTTCTACGAGGAGGATTTTCTTTTGTGCCGTGTTTTCCATAACTACCTCTTATACTACGCTAGCCCCTCAAAAAGCACAAGCGTTTACTGTAATTTCTCAAGTGCTGCGTCAAGCTGCGTATCCTGCCCCTTGTTCATCTGGTCGGAGGTCAGTTCAACCGTCTGGTCAGGCGTGATGCCTGTCTTGTCGATCGTGTCACCATTTGGCGTGAACCAGTGCGCAATTGTTATCTTGATCTTAGCGCCGCCAGTAAGGTTGAAAATCTCCTGGACTGTGCCCTTACCGAATGATTTTTCACCGATGAGTGTTGCTACCTTGTGGTCTTTGAGCGCTCCAGCCACTACTTCACTGGCACTTGCGCTTCCACCGTTGAGGAGTACGACGGTCGGCATCCCCTTCAGAACCGCTTCGCCTGTACTATAGAGCTCGGCCGTCTGGGTACCGTTGCGTCGCTCACTGACAACCACTTGATTACTAAGCCACAAACCGGCAACCGACTGCGCCTGGCTGAGGTATCCCCCACCGTTGTCGCGTAGATCTAGAATGAAACTCTTAGCACCCTGGGCGATAAGCGATCGTGCGGCAATGCGAGCCTGCTCGCCAGTATCCATATCGAATCGTCGCAAGACGATGATGCCCGTCGTGCCCTCGAGCCGACTCGAAACACTCGGGTCGGTCACTTCCGCACGAGTAATCGTGAACGTCTTCGACTCACCATCGCGCATGACTACGACTTTGACCTCAGTATCAGCATCGCCACGAATCAGCTGGGCTGCCTCTATTGCAGTGAATCCATCTGCCGAGGTATCGTCGATCATCGTGATAACATCACCCTTCAGTAGGCCTGCTTTTTCAGCCGGAGAATCAGTGATTGTGCGGAGAATTGTCGGTTGGTCGTTGCGTACACCGATTTCAGCGCCAATACCCGTCAAGCTCCCGCTGAGCTCTTTGGCATACTCGTCGGCTTCGTCGGCATTGAAGTAGACTGTATGTGGATCGCCTGCTGCATCGGTTACCCCATGGGCAGCTCCATCAGCAAGCTTAGCCTCGTCAATAGTGCCATCGTAATGGTCCTTCACCATGCGATAGGCTTGTTGGGCGGCAGATAGGTCCAACTCGGCCCCGCTATTCAGCGTCGTACCAAACGTACGGTTAACAAAACTGAATAATCCTTGGCTACGCGTACCGGCGATGAATCCAACAACAAGTACCAGTCCAATGGCCATGATAAGCGTCGAAAGCGATACGTTTCGTTGCTGTGGCTGTGGTTTGTGATGCACGACAGGCGCGGCCGGTTTCTGGTGTTGCAAGGGATTAATCCTCCGTATCCTCTATAAAGCGTTACCGATATAGTATAGCCGAGAATCGACCCGAATACCAGATGTAGAAGTGACTAGAAGTAGATATACACGTCGTAGGTCGAAGGACTGACGTTATACATTTCTGAGTAGAGACCGCGGCCAGCACCCCAGTTGTAATTGTACTGGCTGATGTTGATGGTGCCGTTCGAATTGACGCTGTTCACCCATACGATGTGGCCCCAGGTGCCTGCGTAGATAACGCCCGCCGAACCGACACGTGGCGTTGAGCCAGTTGCGATACCAGCAGCCTGGGCGTTTGATGGCCATTGCTTGGCGTTACCGCGACCACCCCAGTACGGCATGTAGCCGTTCTTTTGGTAGACCTTCCAGGCAACGTAGCTGACGCATTCGCGGTTGTACATACCCCATGGGTCGACAATCGAATCTTGTGGTGCATTCGCGAGGTTGCTTGGGTAGCCGCCATGATTGGCGTCACCGGGAACAACCTTACCGCTGTTACCAGCTGCAGCGATAGCGGCGGCGATAGCCGCCTGCTGATCAGCACGAAGCTTATCCTGCTCTTTGGCGGCATTGGATGACAGCGTCTCGTAGGCTGATTGTTGGTTTTTGGTCTGCGCGACGAGATTGTTGTACTCAGTTACCTTTGCGACTAATTGGTCTTTTTGGGCCTGCTGGTCAGCGAGAACCTTCTCGATATCGGTTTTCTGCGTCTCGAGTTCTGCCTTGAGTTTTTGAATCTCATCGATGGTCTGCGTCAGATTATCACGCATGCTCGCGCGGTATTCTTGCTTGTCAACGTAGTCGGCGATATTTGAACTACTCGCAAGCAACTCGAGTGGAGATACACTATCGTCAACGTACATGTCGGCAATGGTCTGTCCGAGCGCATCGCGGTTGTCTTCAATTTTCTGCTCGTTATCCGCAATATCCTTTTTGAGCTTTTCGTACTTGGCTTGGCTGAGGTTAATCTCCTGCTGCAATGAAGCCTGTTGAGTCTCAAGAATCGCTTTTTTGTTGGCGAGCGTGTCTGCTTGAGCTGCAAGTTCAGCCGCTTTGGCGTCATACACATCTCGATCACGTTGAATCGCCGCAATCTTTTGATCATATTCATCCGCGTAGGCCGGTGAATCCATCATCTGAATTGGAGTAGCAACACCTATCAGCACCGCAAGTGAAATCAACGTCCAGCGAGCTACCCTCGACTGGCGCAATGAAGTCAAAACCGGTGTGGCGGGTGTTTGTTTCATTTGCCTAAATTTTACCATAACCATAAGGGGTTTGTCAATCCTAACGATACCGCTTCGATATCAAAATTAGCGTTTAAATCTTCAGATAGCGGCGCGTTGCGAGAAGCGACGACACAATGCCAATCACCGCACCGAGAATGATCATTCCGAGTAGCACAAAACCGATGTAAATATTCATGAGCTCAATCGTCGATGCGACGTTGATGCCGAAGCCGCTCAGCTTTTGGTCAACCAGCACGAGCAGCCCATACCCTGCGCCCGTAGCAACGATAGCGGCAATGAATCCATAGACAACCGCCTCAACAACGAACGGGCCACGGATGAATTGCTTGTCAGCACCGATGAGCTTCATCATTTGGATTTCTTCTTTGCGACTAAAGATAGCCATACGAATCGTGTTGAAGATAATAAGTGATGAGATTGCTGCGAAAATACCGCTGGCGATCAGGCCGATTCGCTGCGCCATCACCGTCCAGCTTGAGATTTGCTTGATCGCATCACGGCGTTCACCAGAGAATGATGGCGCCCGATCAGGGTTGATGTAGCCCTGAAGATACTCGTTACCCGTGACAAAGTCGTCGAGTTGGGTCGTGTCGTTGATGTCATACAGCTGGATGCGAATGGTTGCCGGGAGCTTATTCGTCGCTTCGGTGATAGCGTCGAGGACTTTGTCGTCCGACGCATTCGCTTCTGCAGCCTTCGCGCGTGCTTCTTCGGAGCTGATGAAACTCACACCGCGCACGTTGCTGAGCTCGCGAAGATCGTTCATGATCGGATCGGCCTCTTCGGTCGTCGTTCCGGTCACGAGATAGATCGACATATCGACTTTTTCGCTAATCGACTGCACTGAATCCTGCAAAATATTCTGGGCTGCGACAGTGACAAAGATAATTAGCAGTGTAATCGTCATGACGGCGGTCGCAGCTATTGTCAGCCAGGCGTTACGCGTGAAGTTGTTGGCACCATAGCGCACCATGCGCCAGAACGTCACCCATTGGCGACGATGCCGTCGCTTCTGCTGGAGTGCTTTGGTGTTTTGCTTTTGCTTGGCCATTACTGTCGATAACTCCCCTGCGCTTGGTCGGTCGTAATCTTGCCATGCTCGATGGTGATAACACGTCGCTTGAGTTTGTTCACGATCTCCACATTGTGTGTTGTCAGGAGAACCGTCGTACCGTAGTGGTTGATTTTCTCGAGAAGACGAACAATATCCCAGCTGTGCTTCGGGTCAAGGTTACCTGTTGGCTCGTCGGCGATCAAAATTTTTGGCTGGCGGACAACCGCACGTGCAATCGCGACACGCTGACGTTCACCACCAGAGATCTGGTGTGGGAATTGCTTTTCCTTGCCCTTCAGCCCGACTAGTTCGATGACTTTTGGCACCGTATTTTTGATCTCGCGGTTAGTCATCCCAGCAATTTCTAAGGCAAAGGCGATATTCTCGTAGACAGTGCGCTGCGGCAACAGCTTGAAGTCCTGAAAGACCACGCCAATCTTGCGCCTCAGGAGCGGAATGTGCTTGTCTTTGAGCTGATCGTAGTCGATACCACCAACGACGATCTTGCCACTGGTTGGCTTTTCTTCTCGAGTCAGAAGTTTCAATAGAGTCGACTTGCCTGCACCACTCGTACCGACGAGAATGACAAATTCTCCTGGCTCAATATGCAAACTCACCCGATTGATAGCGGGCTTGTCGGCGTTCTTTCCGTACGATTTTGTGACACGATCTAGCAGAATCATTACTTTGTATAGTATAGCATAATCACTATGCCGACAAAGGATACGGTAAGATAAAATGTTGTTCATGTGACGCTATTGTTCAAGATAGGCGGCCATGAACTCATCGAGCTTGCCGTCGAGTACACTCTGAGCGTCACGATCCTCATATTTCGTACGCGTATCTTTGACCATTTGGTACGGATGGAGGATATAGTTGCGAATCTGCGCACCCCAACTCGCCGACTCCCCTGCCTGGAGGTCTGAAAGCTGTTCGGCGTGTTGTTCTGCGAGCATCTGCGCGAGCTTGGAACGCAAAATCTTGAGCGCCGTTTCTTTGTTCTGAATCTGGCTGCGTTCATTCTGAATCGCCACGACAATACCTGTTGGTAGGTGTGTCACGCGAACCGCTGAGTCGGTCGTATTGACGCTCTGGCCACCATGGCCACCACTGCGGTAGACGTCGATCTTGAGGTCCTTGTCGTCAATCTTCACTTCGTCGGGCTGATCAATCTCTGGCAAAACTTCTACGAGAGCGAAGCTGGTCTGCCTGAGGTTATCGCTATTGAACGGACTCAGTCGGACCAAGCGATGAACGCCATTTTCACTCCGAAGTTTGCCGTAGGCATAGGCACCGGTAACCTCGATCACGCTCGTCTTGATACCAGCTTCTTCGCCCGTTGAACGCTCGACGAGCTTAGTCTCGAGGCCAGACTTTTCTGCCCACCTGAGATACATCCGCTCGAGCATTTCCGCCCAGTCTTGGGCATCAGTGCCACCAACGCCTGCCGTGATACGAAGAATCGCGTTGTGCGTGTCATATTCACCACCAAAGAGGAGTTCGCGCTTGAGCTCGCCAAAATTAGTTTCCAGCGCCGTAATCTGCTCGTCAAATTCCTGCAGCATCGAATCGTCGCCAATCTTGAGTAATTCGATAATATCGCTGGCCTGCATACGTAGCGTTTGCCATGGCTCAATCTGCGAACGAAGGCTTGCCGATTGCTTGCTGAGCATCTGTGCACGTTCCACATTCGCCCATACTTCACTGTCTGCGAGCTGAGCATCAATCGTCTCGAGCTCTACCACTTTTGCGTCAATGGTCAGTCGTTGGTAGGCTTCGGCAATTGCCTGGGAAAGCGCTTCGGCGCGCTTGAGAAGTTGTTGCATGCTATTCATTATAACAAGGTATACTGAGAGTAATGAAGATTGGTGTATTCGACTCAGGAAATGGCGCAAAGTTTGTCGCCCAAAAACTGCAGACGCTCATCCCCGAGCACGAGTATATAGTCGTAAATGACCCCGAGCATGCCCCGTATGGCGAGCGAACCTACGCGGATATTCGCGCACTCACCCATGCAGCTATCGCGCCGCTCATCGACCAGTGTGAAATCATCGTCATCGCCTGCAATACCGCAACGGCAGCGGCGATTGAATCGCTCCGACAAACCTATCCCGACACGACCTTCGTTGGATTCGAACCAATGGTCAAACCTGCCGCGGAGTTGACGCACACCGGGCACTTCACCCTTCTTGCCACACATGCCACGGCGCATTCCACGAGAACTAACCAGCTCATCGAGAACTACGCCGCCGGCCTACGGATCGACATACCCGACACTACCGGCTGGGCCCGCGCAATCGATCACGAGAGTGCCGATGCTATTGACCTGGAATCGGTGCGCCAGAGCATAGCCGACGGGAGCGATACGATTATCATCGGGTGCACACACTACATCGCACTTCAATCAAAACTTGAGTCACTTGGTGCGACCGTACTCGAGCCAACCGAAGCTGTCGCTCGGCAGCTACAGGCTGAGGTCACGCGTCGAGCGCAGCGATGAATTGATCGCCACGATCTGCATAGTTCTTGAACATATCAAAGCTCGCACTCGCCGGGCTCAAAATGACCACATCTCCGTCACGAGCAATCCCTTGGGCGGTCGCAACAACCGCGTCCATCGATGGCCCGCCGTTATACACTTCAACCCCCGCCTGCTCGCATAGTGCACGAATCGTTTTACCCGTCTGGCCAACCACGATAACGCGACTCCCCGTCTGCTTGCAAGCGGCAATCACCGCGTCGTAGGTTGCGCCTTTGTCTGAGCCACCCAAAATGATAATTTTTGGTTCGGCAAACGAGTTGAGTGCAGCAATTGCACTACCAGGTGTCGTCGAAATACTATCGTCATAAAACCGCACGCCATCGATCGTTTTCACGAACTTGAGGCGGTGTGGCAATCCAGTAAACGCAGCCAGCCCCTGACGAATCACCGCTTCGTCGGTGACGTAGCCCCTCGTCGCGGCGATTGCCGCACAGGCATTATCACGGTTGTGTGGACCGGGCAGCACGAGTGCATCGAGAACGCCGTCTGTCTCGAACGGATATTCGCTGCGTAGACTTGCTCGTGACGCGTCAGCAATCTGACGCGACCATTCGTTACTGCTATAAAAGACGATTTCATCAGCCTCAGTCTGGTAGCGAGCAATGTTTGATTTGGCAGTGATATATTCGTCAAATGACGCGTGGATGTCGAGGTGGTCTGGCTCGATCGGCAGTACAACGGCGACGTGCGGTGAATACTCTACATCCCATAGCTGGAAACTCGATAATTCGTAGACGACGATATCCTCTGAAGTGATGTTCGCCAGAGTCTCGAGCGCAGGTGTTCCAATATTCCCCACGAGATGCACCGTGTAGCCAGCTCTGCGCAAGATGCTCGCGATCAAGCTACAAGTCGTCCCCTTACCCTTGGTTCCCGTCACGCCAATGATTGGCGCCGGACACTTCGCGAAGAACTCGTTTGTCGCCGACCATACCTTGCCGTCGGTACGAATTTTGTCCGGGCGAAGACTCGCCGTACGGACAACCAGATCAAACCCGTCGAGCTGAGCGAACGCATCTGGACCAAAGTGCGTTGACACGCCATCCGGAAGCCCTGAATCGATATCCCGCTCGTCGACAATCGTCAGCTCGGCTCCCAATGCACGCCAGTAGTCGAAACTTGCCTTCCCCTCGATTCCGTACCCCGCAATTGCGACCTTCATAGCACTATCCTCGTTTAAGTTCAAAAATCGTCGACAGCTTGTCGCTGAGCGCAACCAGCTCTTCCTTTTCGCCACAGCTCACGCCCGCAAATGCCCATGCATCGTGCGCAATAAACTCACGTGCCGTTGCGATCATTCGCTCCGTCGTGATGCCCTTGATGGCTTCCGGTGCCTTGTCGTAGTCGCGCACAACATCATCGATGAAGTAGCGACCAGCGTAGAAGTTGCTAATCTGCGCAACGGTCTGCGCGCCCATCTGATGACGGCCGAGTGCATAGCTCTTGGCTGACTCGAGCTCTTCTTCGGTCACCTTGCCTTCTTTGACGGCATTCATTTCACGAACGATGATATCGAACAATTTCTCTGAGGTCTCAAGGTTCACCTGACCACCGAAGTCCCAGCTGCTATCATGCAATCCGACACTTGTATCACTGAACACACCGTATGCGAGCCCCTTCTTGCGAGCCGCACCGTAAATACGTGAGTGCATCGTACCAGTCAACAAGTGGTTCAAGACACCCATAGCGTCATCTTCTTCGTCAGTCAATTCACGTGGCAACACTAACGACCATCCAAATGTCAGGTTTGAGGCCTCTTTGCGACGGATCAATGCAGGACCACCGCTCTTCATTTCATCATGCGGCAAGTCGAAGCGATCACCACGTTCAAGCTCCCATTGCTCGAGCAGTTCCTGGATGCGCGTACGACGACCGTCGAGGCGACCAGCAATTACGAAGCGCAGATTATCACTAGTGTGCGTGCGTGCGTGGTGCTCTTTGATGTCCTTGAGCGTCACGTTACTAATCGTCTGTAGGCGCTGCCAGTAGCTATAGATATCTTCACCAAGGAGCTGTTGAATCTTTGGCCACAGCACTCGGTTGTGATTATTCAGATATCCAGTCAATTCGCTTTTGACGTTGCCTTTTTCGGCTTCAAGTTCAGTATTATTGAACTTTGGCTGGCAAATCGCAACGCGCTGCAACTCGAAAATACGCTCCCACTCGAAATCAGCACAGTCGGCTACGTAGCACATCGCAGAATCAGAGGTCCAGGCATTGTGGTAGGCACCGTTCTTTGTGAAGTCAGCCTCGTAGGCATGCTCGGTTTTGTAGAGTGCATTGGCACCAAATGCCATGTGCTCCATCAAATGAGCAGTTTCGTAGACATCCTTTGACTGTACATATCGGTTACCCGCGCGGAAGTGAAACTGAAAACTCATCACCGTTGCGCCAGGCACGTCGATGAGTAGCCCACGCGCTCCGTTCTTGAGCTTTACTTCGTGAACTGTATGTTTCATTTATCGTCCTTTTTTGCGGTTTTGTCGTTGTTTTTTCTTTGATTTGCGAGCTTCGTTCTTCTTGCGATTCACATCAGCATTCGCTGCAGCCTTCTTGACCTTGAAATCACCGTCACGATTGAGCTCACCGCCGGTCACTTCGTTGACGCCATGTTCAACAGAATTCTCAGCAAGCTTTGTCAGCTCAGTGTCATACTCTTCGTCGCGAGCCTCTCGAACAACTGCGTCTGATTTGCGCACGTGGAAGACAGCACGGAGTACTTCTTCGGTCAGTGTTGACTGGAGGCTATCGAAGAGCTTCTGAGACTCTGAGCGGTACTCGACGAGTGGGTCGCGTTGACCAACACTTCGCCAGTGAATTCCTTCACGAAGATGCTGCATGTTCTCGAGGTGTTGCATCCAGAGTGTATCAAGCACCTGGAGGTAGACTTCACGCTCTACCCCACGAATGACTTCTTCGGTGAGTTCCGTTTCTTTGTCTGAATACAATTTTTGTACAGCTTCAAGACCCTGTTTACGACGATCGCTATCTTTCTTGAGGCCACCAAGTTTTTCGATTTCGCTCGCCTCGAGCGGAAATACACTCTCAAACTCTTCGACGAACTTAGGGTTATTCTTGGTTGGAAGCATCGTTAGCTCACGAACCTTGTTTTCGAGGAGGCGTTGGATTTCAGGCTTGATGTTGTCGCCGTCCAAAATCTTACGACGCATCGTGTAGACAACCTTACGGTGACGATTGATGACGTTGTCATATTCAACCACTTGCTTACGAGTGTCGAAGTTGTAGCCTTCGACACGCTTCTGCGCGGCTTCGAGCGTCTTGGATACGGCGCGGTTCTGAATCGGTGTTTCTTCGTCGACACCCAATCGATCCATAAGCGCAGCAATACGCTCACCCTGGAAAATACGCATGAGGTCATCTTCAGTACTAACGTAGAACTGACTGTCACCAGGGTCACCCTGACGACCACCACGACCACGTAGCTGGTTATCGATACGGCGTGACTCGTGTCGCTCTGAGCCAATCACGACGAGTCCACCAAGTTCACGTACGCCTTCACCGAGCTTGATGTCGGTACCACGACCGGCGATGTTGGTTGCAAGCGTGATCGCACCCTTCTGACCGGCCTTTTCGACGATCTGTGCTTCACGTTCGTTGTTCTTGGCGTTCAAAAGCTCGTACTTGATACCCTCTTTGTCGAGCCATTCAGCAATGAGTTCGTTCTTGCTAATCGAACCCGAACCAACCAGCACCGGACGTCCTTGTTTGTGGTATTCCTTGACGGCATCAGCAACGGCCTTGAGCTTGCCCTTTTCGGTCTTGAAGATCAAATCCTGGTGATCGATACGAGAAATTTTGCGGTTTGGTGGTACAGCTACAACTTCAAGTTCGTAAATCTGGTGGAACTCTTCCTGCTCCGTAAGTGCCGTACCGGTCATACCAGAAAGCTTCTTGTAGAGGCGGAAATAGTTCTGGAATGAAATTGTTGCGAGCGTCATCGACTCTTGCAACACAGGAACGCCCTCCTTGGCTTCGATTGCCTGGTGCAGGCCTTCGTTGTAGCGGTTTCCCTGCTTGAGGCGACCGGTGTGCTCATCGACGATGATCACTTCACCGCCGCTGGTCACGACGTAATCTTTGTCGCGGTGGAACAATGTCTGCGCACGCAGTGCTTGGTCCATGTGGTATACACTACGGACGTATTCAGGAGTGTAAAGGTTTTTGATGCCGAGCATCTTTTGAACTTTTTCGACGCCTTCATCTGTCAGGGCAACGCTACGTCGCTTCTCATCGAGAATGTAATCCGCAGGGACAAGCTTGGCTGCAATACGGGCAAATTGATAGTAGGCCTCTGGATTCTCGGCCGCAGGCGCACTGATGATGAGCGGCGTACGTGCCTCGTCGATAAGGATAGAGTCGACCTCGTCAACGATAGCAAAGTGCAAGTCGCGCTGGCGAAGTAGGTCGGATTCGTTGACCATGTTGTCTCGGAGGTAGTCGAATCCAAACTCGTTGTTCGTTCCATAGGTGATGTCAGCGTGATATGCTTCTTTGCGCGTTACTGGTCGCAGCTTTTTCATACGAGGGTCGTCGTGCGCTTCGTTGTCGTACTTACGGTCATATACGAACGATGCTTCGTTGATGATGACACCCGTACTCAGTCCAAGCGCGTCATAGATTTGACCCATCCAGCCAGCGTCACGCTGCGCAAGATAGTCGTTGACCGTGACAACGTGTACACCCTTGCCTTCAAGAGCATTGAGATAGACTGCCGCAGTCGACATCAATGTCTTACCTTCACCCGTCTTGAGTTCGGCGACGTTACCATCGTTGAGCACCATAGCACCCATCAACTGAACGTCGTAGTGGCGCTCGCCAATTTCGCGATCAGCCATTTCACGCACAACCGCAAACGCATCAGGTAGGATGTCGTCGAGTGTTGTGCCCTTCTTCTCGAGGCGTTCTTTGAGCACAAGTGTTTGCTTCTTGAGCTCGGTCTTTGTCATTTTTTTGTAGGTATCAGCGAGTCGGTTCACCTGAGCAACACGCTTCTCGAGTCGTTTTACGGCTCGTTTCTGCGGGTCTCCAAACACCTTTGTCAGCGCTGAGTCTCTCGTCACCTTTGCCATTTCTCTATCGTCCCTCTCTTAGCAGTTTCAGAAATACTCCGTCTAGTATAGCGCGTTTTTCGGTAGAGATAAAGGGTAAAAGAACCGCTGCACCCATACGGATGCAGCGGAAAACAGACGGTATACGGCGCCTAGGCCTGAAGCTCTCGCGCAAAGCCTCGCTTGAAGCGATCAAGCAGTCGTCTCTGACCAAGATGCGCCACTGCGTCTTGCTTGTACTTACGAAGTTGCACAGCAAGTTTTTGCTCAACGATATCCGTTGCTGCCATCACATTCATCGTGGAATCTTTTGCCGTCAAAATACGATCCTGCATGTGCAGTAGCACTTCTATCTCGTATTTGTTGCCACCCTTGCGATTCACCTCGGCGATCTTGACGTCGGCGCGCAATGACTCACGACCCGAACGCGGCGCAAGCCGGTCGAGTGCACCGATTTTCTTTTGGACGTAGCGTCGTACCCTTTCGTCCGGAGCATATGAATTTACTCCAGTTATGTCGATATGCGTAATCATGAAAGACTCCTTTCTGGTTACTGCTTTGTACTTCTAGTATATCACGAATCGACGCCAATCGCCTCTGAGACGTTGTGAAATCCATCGCGGCGCAGAAGCTTCGCGAGATCGTGATTGATAGCGCCAATCTGACTCGGGCCTTCGAAAATCATGCCGGTAATCATGCCGACAAGCGTCGCGCCGGCGCGTATCTTTTCGTAAGCCTCTTCGGCAGAAAAAACACCACCCGTGCCTACAATGATCAACCTTGTGCCATAGCGCTGGTATGTATGGCGGACTAATTCCGTCGTCACCGCTCGTGCCGGTGCCCCGCTCAAGTTACCCTTGACGGTGTCTGGCAGCACATCCTTGAGTTCGACGGCTTTGCGGTCTTTGTGTAGATTGCCAATCGTCACCGCTACAACGGCATGCTTCACGATGACATCGAGGAGGTTGTCAAAATCTCGCAGTGGCAGGTTTATCGGCATTTTAATAAAAACAGGCTTCGAGAGTTTTAGTGTATCTACTGCTTTCAGCAACTTCTCGAGCCGTTTTGGCGTCGTAAATGGCTCACCTCCGAACGTATTCGGGCAACTGATATTAATCTCGAGTCCTTTGACCTGCTCGAGGCTATCGAATCGCGCCAAGCTTGCGCAGTAATCTTTTATCGCGTCAGCTTCGTCGACCGTTCCCTTCGTGTTCGTCTTTGCAACAGAAACCACCAAGGGAAACTCCTCGAACATCGCGACCGGATATTCAGCCACGCGCGATGACACAACGTGTGCGCCCTCACTCGGCAAGCCCGCATGAACCACAAGTGATTTTGACTTTGGCAATCGATAGTACCATGCACCGTCATTCCCCTTATACTCACCCCATGTCACCGAACCGCCCGTCATCCATCCGAAACCGACGGCACGAATCATGCGCGGCATCACAAGCTTTTTGTCAAAGCCCGCGCTCAATCCAACTGGATTGCGAAACGTGATTCCCGCAACATCCTGAGCGAGCATCGCATCATCATAGTGACTCCATAGTCGTGGTAGCTCACGCAGACCAGGAATCCGCTGAACCCAGCACGTCAACGCCACGAGGTCATTGTGTACGGCATCCGGATGAAATCGAAACAGAATTGGCTTCAAGGCCTTGGTATAGATGGCGTGCGTAAGCATGCGCACAGCTTGCTTGATCATTGTCTCTCCCTACTTTAGTTCTAGTGATTGAACGGCGCAGCGAGCAGTGTGTCGTTCTTCTTCTGTGTATTGTAGTACACCAACGCAACAATCACCACTACGGACCACCCAATCAAGAAAACGTCCAGGCGGCCAATTGTATTGAGCCAACCAATCAACGGAGCGAGCAAAACATATGGGATCGATTTGAGGAAACTTGCCACCGATAACGCCGTTGCTCGCCCCTTGTTTGAGATGTGTGTGTTCAATGCCTCACTGATAAATGGATACAGCACCGCATCAACAATGAAGAAGAGCAAAATCACCCCTATTGCGAGCGCCCCGGATGCCCATACCGACGCCAGTAGCGCAGTGATAAGTCCAAGTGCAATTGCATTCATGACACGCTTTTCATGCAAATACTGCGCCTGGCGCGCCATCACAAAGAGGACGGACACAACAAGAATGCCGCCGATACTCATCATCCAGCCACCAAACTGTTCAGAGAATCCGAACCGATCCATCAGCAAGAGTTTTAGTAGCCCCCAGTCGAAAATATACGCCAATCCCTGAATGGCGAGAATAATGGCCACATAGCCCCGCAAATTACGGTTGCCGAAAAGTCGGAACCCTTTCACGATATCCGTTACATACTGACTAAATGCCGACGAGACGACCAGGTCATTATCATTGGCACTACGATGCGGCGCGTCCCGTATACCCAGCAAAGCAATCCCGCTCGCTGCCATAATGAGTCCGTTCAGTACAAAGACAAGCTCGTGGTTAACCGCATACAGCATACTACCTACAGGAATACCAATAATTGATGCCATGTACGCCATCTGACCGCCCTTTGTGATGAGTTTTCGCCACTCAACGCCCTCTTTCTTGAAGCGCAACTTCTCAAAAAACAGCGCCTCATCTGCACCCGACATAAACGCAAAACCAATCATCGTAATCGACTGGAAGATGATAATCACAGAGAAATCACCAAACGCCTGCCCCGCTGTACCGATCGCAGCCAGCACAATGCCCAACTTGACGATACGCGCTCGTCCGAATCTGTCAGCCAACGCCCCACTCGGTATTTCCGCAAGTAGCCCAACCGCAAACGCTGTTGCGTCAAGAATGCCTATCTGGGCATCGTTCATGAAAATACGATAAAAATATACCCATATCGCTTCGATAAACCACACATTCATCAAGAAGCGATACGTCAGAAAGCGACGCGACAGTGAACGCTGCCGATGGTCCAAGACTAAACCCTTTCTCGGCCGCCCATGTAGGGACGAAGGACTTCTGGTACAGTCAAAGTACCGTCATCATTCTGATAATGCTCAATGACAGCGATGAGCGCGCGCGCAAGAGATACCGCCGTACCGTTGAGCGAGTGGACCATTTCGACACTGCCGTCGCTACGACGAACGCGAATATTCAGATTTCGTGTCTGGAAATCAGTACAATTACTACAGCTCGTTAGTTCACGATATTTTTCATCAACCGGTGACCAGTATTCGATGTCGTATTTTTTGGCCGCAGGAGCGCCGAGATCACCGGCGGCAATATTGATGACATGATACGGAATACCAATTGCCTGCCAAATCTCCTCTTCGATCGCCAAAATTTTCTGGTGCATTTCGTTTGACTGCTCAGGGAGCGTATAGGCATACATCTCAAGTTTGTTGAATTGGTGCACGCGAAACAGTCCGCGGGTGTGCTTACCTGATGCGCCAGCCTCGCGACGATAGCACGGGCTATAGCCGGCATACAGAAGTGGCAACTTGGCCTCATCGATAATTTCATCAGCATGATAACCAGTCAGCGGAATCTCAGCGGTTGCAATCAACGAAAGATCTTCCCCATCGATGCTATATTCATCGCTCTGGTCACTGCTGCGTGGCGCAAAACCAGTACCGGTCATTGTACGTTGGTTGACGGCATGTGGCACAGTCATGTAATTGAAGCCTTTTTCAATCACCTTATGCATCGCAAACTGTGTCAGTGCATTTTCGAGTAATGCCAAATCACCCTTGAGATAATAAAATTTCGCGCCGGCAACCTTGGCCCCACGCTCAAAATCAATCCAGTCACGCGCCACAGCGAAGTCAACGTGATCTTTCGCGCCGGTTGGCTGGTCACCGAATTTCTTAATTTCAACGCTATCCTCTTCGCCACCAAGTGGCACATCGCTCTGGATGATGTTCGGAATTTGCGATAGCAAGTCAGTGAATTTTTCGTCGGTCTCACGCAAAAGTTCCTCACGGTCAGCAAGCTCTATCTTGATCTGCTTGCCTTCATCGATAAGCGACTGCTCGGGCTTGCCGCCCTTCATCTTTGCCGAGTTTACATTGCGACGCTCACGAAGCTCATCAACTTGCTGGCCCAATACACGTCGATCCTCGTCAACACTGAGTAATTCCGAAATCGAAATGTTTTTGTAGCCTTTGGCTTCAGCATTTTTTTGCACTTCTTCAGGATTGTTGCGGATGTAACGTATATCTAACATAGCTTAGATTATACGTGTTTCCCTCTGAAGATGCACGCTTATTCTGTTCGAAGCGCTTCGATCGGGTCAAGACGCGCGGCTTTTCGCGACGGCAGCCAGCCAGCAACGATCGCCACAACCATCAGGCCGACAATCATAAGCGCCACTTGCCACCAAACGAATATCAGCAAGTAATTGCCGTCGCCGAGCGTCAGCGTGTCTGTAATCCACGGGTTCATTGCCGTACCCGCCACATAAGCTACGCCGGCGCCAATCGCACCACCAATGAAACCAATCCATGCCGCTTCATAGCGGAATAGTTTCGCCACATCGCGTCGCGGCATACCAAGTGCCTTCATGAGTCCAATCTGGCTCGTACGCTCGAGCACTGAGATGTACTGCGTGTTAATGATACCGAACACACTCGCGATCAGCGCAAGCACGCCAAAGCCAAAGACAATCCCCTGCAGAACATTCACCATCGTGAAAATCATTCCCGAGATGTCTTTCGCAGTCAGTGCCGCTAAGCCGCTATCTTTTATAGTCGACTTAACATCCTCGATATCAACGCCGTCTTCGACCATCACTGTCGCACTTACGTATTGCTGGTACGAACTCGTGCCCTCAGTGAGGTAGTTTGCGAGCTCTTCGGCCTTTGTATCAGATATAAACACCGCGCTACTTGCTGAGAATGATGTGCTCGACTGCGCGCTGACGGCACGAATGGTGAGTGTGACATCTTTTGATTCAGATAAATACAGCGCCTGCACAGCCTCTGTGCCACCCGCCATAAATGCCGCTTGAATCTCAGTTTCACTTGGTGTCTTGCCCGTCTTCACAAGATGAAGCGTCAGTGTCTTGCCGATCAAATCTTGCGCAGAAACACCCAACGTTTCGGCGTAACTTTCGGGAACAACCGCCTCATTCGCCGCAAGTTGCTCACCAAGTGGTGGCATATCGCCAGCTGCCGTCGCTGCAAGTACCGTCGAGTCGTACGTCGTAATATCACTTGTATACTTAGTGTCGATTCCTTGGAACTGAATATACTGCGCGTCGATCAGATAGGTCGGAAGCACAGTATCAACCCCCTCGACTGCTTTGAGTGATGCGATATCGTCAGATGAAAGCATCTCGATTGACATGCCGCCATACTGAGACTGATTCTCGCTGTATTCCTTCAACCCATTGGATTGTGCTGCGTTTTGTCGCATTGACTCTTTCGTGACATACACAGATTGCGGATCGACGTTGCTCTTGATGATTTGATCTGCGTACTGCCTGGCACCTTCTCCAGCAGCAAGGCTCGCCGTCACCGTGAACGCACCAACAGCAATTGCGAGGCTCGTCAAAAACGTTCGCCCTTTTGCCTGAGCCAAATTGCGACCAGCGCGCTTCATGATATCGAGTCGTTTCATGACTTCGCTCCTGTCTTTTTCTGAATTTTACCGTCGCTAATATGCACTTGCATATCACATTTCTTTGCCAAATCAGGGTCGTGTGTCACGATGATGAGGGTCGTCTTATGCTTCTTGTTATATTCGAACAAGAGTGTCTCAATCGCTTCGCCCGTAACGCTATCGAGATTTCCTGTTGGCTCATCGGCGAACAAAATCTTCGGATCATTCACGATTGCACGTGCGATCGCGAGGCGCTGCTTCTGGCCGCCGGAAAGATCACGTGCGCGCGACTTTAGCTTTTCTTCGAGTCCGACCGCTTTGAGTGCTTTGACGATTTTCGCACGTCGCTCACGAAGCGGTACACCGGCGATCTCGAGAGGAAGGCTGACGTTGTTGTAACATGTCTCGTTGCCCTGCACGAAAAAACTCTGGAAGATAAAGCTCATCGTTTCTGATCGAAATCGATCGACTGCGCGCGGTTTGAACTGCAAAATGTCTTCGCCGTCGATAACAATTTCGCCTGCTTCAGGCCGGTCAAGACCGCTCGCAGCATGCATCAATGTACTCTTGCCACTACCCGACTTGCCTACGACAGCAACGCTCGCGCCATCGGGTATCGTCAAACTAACATCATCGAGAGCTCGAAATTCATTCTTTTTCTTGCCATAGGTTTTGCTGACATTTCGCAGTTCTATCACCACCTGCCTACTTTCGCTTTTTTTCTACAGGAACTTGATACGGAGAGTCTTCGTACAATGCCGGCACACGGAGCACCATCATACCAACGCCGCTTGCGATCATGACGAGGAAGACAATCACGTTCACCACTGGTACCAGGAGGAGGAACATAACCAAGGCAGCGCCAATAGTTGTACGGACAAGTACCTGTGGTGCACGTGCGCCATATGCCTTTGTGCCTACGAAATAGACAAATGTTACTGGTGCAAGCGCCATCACAACAAGCCAGATGAGGACAAGAGCGTACGAGATAAATACCCCCGCACCGGTAATCGCGACGATGCCGGCAACAATTGGTGCGACAATAATGAACGTCAGTCCAGCTACAATTGACACACCGAACTTACCCCAAGAAATTGCACCCGCGGCGTGTACCTGGCGTGGCATCACAATCGCGCCAATAAGTGCAAGAAAGCCCAACGCAACAACCACGAGGAGCCCAAAGAATGGCATCATACGGTGCATACCTGTGTCTGAGTTGTTTTCTACTCGAGTGAAGGTGGTGTCACCCGCTACGACGCCATCTGGAATCGAAAGTTCCTTGTCGCTGCCGTAGCTGAGGTTGCCTCCGATGGTCGCAGTGTCACCGAATGTGACTGCTGACACGCCGGTCATAACATCGCGCGTGACCGATCCATTAAGGATAAGTGTGGCCGCACCAGCCGTCATATCGCGGCCAATCGTGCCGTTAATTCGCAAGATGGATGCGCCACCGGTCAAATCGCCGCCTATAGTAGAGTCGGCTGCTATCGTAACATCGGATCCGAACACCGTTGCGTTTCCAGAGATGACCCCGACAATATTCACTGACGCACCGGCAAGCCGCACATTGCCGTTGACCGTCCCGTCAATCGTGAGTGAGCTACCCGCACACAGCACATCGCCGTTCACGGTTCCCTCAATAACAATTGTGTCGGCCGCACAGTACACGTCTCCATCGACAATACCACTCACCGTTACATTATTGCCAGCCAAGTACGCCGAGCCATCGATTGTCTCGCTACTCGCGACAGTTGCCTGCGAGGCGTCTCCTCTATACACAGAGCCAGCGAATACAGAGCTGCTCGCGGCTACTCCAAGCCCAAGAATCGCTCCCACCGCGACAAGACTCACTTTGATTTTATTCATCGTGCACCTCCTTTAGATACCCCTCATTGTACGCTAGAATGATAGAAAAGCACAGCGTTAGACAGCGGTGATAACTGCGCTCAAAATGAGACTAATAACCGTTGCGCCGAGCGCAATTCGGTAATATACAAAAGCGCGAAAATCATTATGTGAAACGAATCGAATCAACCAAGCGATCGATATGTAGCCAACAACAAACGAAATGAGCGTAGCGAGAATCGTCGGGCCCCATCCCACACCATGCGCTGAAATGTTGTCGTATTCCTTGATTGCCTGGAGTGCGCCCGCTGCAACCAGTGCAGGGATACCGAGGAAAAAACTAAGACGCGTCGCCGTCACGCGGTCAAATCCACGTAGTAGCCCAGCAGAAATTGTCGCACCAGAGCGCGAGACGCCAGGAATCAATGCCGCACACTGCATAGCGCCGATCACTAGTGTGTCTTTCCAGGTAACCTCAGCCTCGTCGCGTGTTTGTTTGCTCACGCGATCCGCATACAGCAATACAAAGCTCCACACGATCAAACCACCCGCTACCCACCACAAACTCCTGAGTGTCGTTTCGATAACACCCTGAAACAATAAGCCGACAATCGCAATTGGTACAGAGCCAATGATAATGGCCCAGCCATACTTATAGTCAGTATTCTTACGATGTGCTGGCACACGAATGCCGTCGATCCATGCCGTAGCAACGCGTATAATGTCCCGACGGAAATATACGATAGCCGCTGCAATTGCGCCAATCTGGATGATCGCCGTAAATGCCGTAATTGCCGGGTCGTCAATTTTGTAACCAAGCAGTTTTTCTACAATTGTGAGGTGGCCCGTGCTGGAAATAGGAAGAAACTCGGTCACCCCCTCCACAATTCCGAGCCACACAGAATCAAGCCAGTTCATTGTTCTTAGTATATACTACGGAGGCTTAAATTATGCTGTGGCTTCGTCGAATTCGTCTTCAATTTCGCGCTTGATGATTTCTTCGATCACATCCTCGAGAGAAAGAACGCCGACCGGCTTTTCATCATCAAGCACCAAGAACAAGTGTGATTTTGTCTGGATGAATCGACTCAGGGCAGTATCAAGACGAGCATCTGCTTGAATGTCATGAAACTTGTCTCGATACACGTGTGCGACTGGCGTCGGTATGTCTCGCCCCAGGATATCCTTTGTATACAAAATACCGACATACTCGCCGTCGCGATTCGCTACCGGCAAGCGTGAATGTCCCTCGCGCTTGATCATGCTGATCATACTGGCGTCAATTTCATCATCGAGATCAACCGACGTCAGTTCTTCGAGCGGCGTTGCGATATCCCCTGCTGTCTTGTGGCTAAACTGCAATGCACCTGCAATGATACGCGATTCGTCTTGGTCAATTTTACTTTGATTGTGGCGAGCATGGTCTTCCACCATGTGCGTTAGCTCTTCGTGGGTGTACAAGGCTGGTAGCTCTGCTCCGATGAGTTTGTCAAGAAGTTTCGCACCCGGATAGGCAATAGGCCACAGTAAGACAAACATGAAGTCGAGAAGCCAGAAAAAGTGCCGCGTCAGTCGATAGCCACGACGACTAAATAGTGACTGCGGAAAAATTTCGCCAAACGCCGTTACGAGCAGCGTTGTTACGATGCCAGCCGTGACTCCACCCGCAATACTATCAAGCAGAAGTGTCAGTATCGAGATAACCGCAACATTGCCGAGCAGCACGCAGATCAGTAGATAGTTGCCGTTCTTTCGATAGCGATACACTGTCTTGGCAACCTCGTCGCCGTGCTTGGCCTTGCGCTCAAGTTCCTCTGGTCGAACCATCATCAATCCAATATTAAGGCCCGAGAATGCAGCGCTCAAAAACAACAAAATAGCCGCCAGTAGCAGCGTTCCGATCAGTTCCATACTCTAGATGTTCACTTTCATGAGTTCTTGTACATAGTATACCATATACTGGGCTAATTTCGGGTCCGTACGTACTGCGCACTCGCTCGAAGCAACACCGTGAGCAGGAGTAGCACCCCGAACGAGAGTACATAAAACACGATGTTTTTTGGCGATGACCCGCCAAACAAGAGTGCCATGGACATGAGCGTGACGAGCTGCAGACCAATGACCGCTGGCGTCCATGGACGCTTTGCTACTGCCGCTACGTACATCATCACCTCTGCCGCGAAATAGTAGCGTTCATGCATTTGTGGCAACATGAACGGCACGATCAAAACAGATAGCGTAGCCAGTACTGCCAGTTGATCGGCTGCTAGTTTTGTCTTTCGATACTTCCAGCCGACATATCCCGCCAGTACCACAACCGCGGCAAACAAGCCGATGCCAACGAAACGCCAGAAATAAAATTGCGTATCGGGCAGCCACGTCATTAGATTCGGTAGCCACCAACTCAGGAGCGTCACGCCAAACATCGGTTCCCCGTCTGCGAGATAATATTGAATAAGTTGACCGGGGGTGTATCCCGCCAGCAGCGGCCCCGCCAACAAAACCACCAAAACACCTATAAATGCCCCTAGGTCACGGCCCTTTGATACGGAGCGCATCCCGACGAACACCATAAATGGCGCGAGAAATATCCCCTGCGTCTTCATCGCGATCGATGCGGCAAAAAGCGCCCATGCTACTGTCATCTTGCCTCTCATAGCAGCGCCAACACACAGCAACAGAAAAGCTGTATAGAGAGCGTCACACTGCCCCCATGCTGCACCGTTTACGATCACCGTCGGCAGAAGGAGGACGCCCACCGCGGCCAGCCATCGGAGCGCTGGCTTGATGCGAAACGACCCGACGATTGTGTATACCGAAAATGCGAGGAGTCCATCGATCAGGAGACTTGCGACTTTAATCACCGAGAGATTATCTGACACAACCAGACTAATCAGCCAAATCAAATAGAGGTACGGAGGGTGGTAATTCGCAAAATCGCTTCCGACGATACCTGGCCCGTGCGCACGGAGTTGTTCAACCCAAGGATCGAGAAATAGAGTAAAGTCCGGAAACTGCGCCTGCCAGAACGCAACGCGCACGATAATCACCAACAGCACAGCAATCGCGATGCTGAGTCGATGCGTATACATTTGCCTCACAAAACACTGCATGAGCTTGCTATACGGCTCGAGACTATGCCCCGCCGCCGCCTCCGCCGCCTCCGCCTCCGCCAGACGAGCCACCGCCAGACGAGCCACCGGTTGATGAACTTGAGGAGGTTGCATAGGTGGCCGATGAGATTCCACTCATTGCACTGCTGAATACTGCCGCGTTGAAGCCGGCGCGCCCAGAATACCACTCCGGCTGAGCCTGCGCCTGTTCGTAATAGAGGCCCAGTTGACGAGTCCACTCTTTTTCATCCCCGAACAATACTGCGTACGGCAATACTCGTTCATACAGCTTGACGAGCGATTTCTGATCCGTACCCGTGCTGACCGCTGCGACTTTTTCCGCGCCTTCTGGACTTTGGAGCATTCGTATACGTTCAGCTTCGGCGGTATGAATGTAGAGTTTGAGACCTTCAAGGTGACGTCGGAGTGTCAAGCCCTTGTCGGTAAGTCTGCCAGCGTTCACGAGCGCGACAAATGATACCAACGCCATGAACAGCAGAGGCAGTGATGCCGTAAAGAAACCAACTATCACCAAGACGAGCGGAACACGTTTGAGCCGACGGATCGATTCATGAGTTTTGTCGCGGAACGCGTACTCGCCCATGATTAGCTCCCGCAATTTCTTGTCGTTGTCCATTGTAAGCAACCGATAGCCCTGGTTATTCTGAAGTGTCTTGAGGTTCAAGCGAGCGCCCACAGCCGGCAGAGCCCCACCAAATGCGTCCGATAGTAGCTCACGCTCTTCGGCCGCGAGCCCACTGAGATCTTTGACGATTTCAATTTCGTATTCTGCCTTACGGTACCATGTTTTCTCTGCAACTTCATAAAAGCGAATGTAGTGGCGCACCGCGAAATCAAGCAACTGCGCGGACATGATAGACCCTACCGGGGTTTTAGCTAGCTGGGAGGCCGTCGTCACACTGACGCCAGTTGGTGGCAGATACTCTGGCGGAATTGGCTTGAGTTCCTTCGAGCGCTCGACGAGTCGATCATACGCGATACTGAGCCAAATCAATATACCGACCGCGACCACACCAGTGATAATTTGGATCAATATGAGTACGCGAGCGACTGTTTCACTACTCGTGAAGACGTGCTCTGCAAATGTACTGGCATCGAATCCGATTGCCACTGATATATTCTCGCCCACTCCGAGCCCTGTTGCACTTGATGAGATAACGCCACCAGAACGATCAACCTCACAGCGCTGAGTTGATCCAGTGGCGCCCTCGTAGCACGCCATGTTGCCGGTCAAATACTGTTCGATGCCGTCCGCCAACGTAATGCGTGTGTCAAGTCGCTGAATCGGCACCTTCCACTCCGTGCCGTTGATATCCCAATAGAATTCATCGTCATTCGTATCACTGAAATACTTTGTGACATCATACTGCGTGTAGGTAAAAACATATACCTGCGTCCCGTGCACATACATACTCGGGTCAGCTGCAGTTATGATCATATTGCCATTGTCGCTACTCGTCGAATAGTCTCGAGCGCGACCATTCTCATCTGTTACCGACAACAGACTCAAACTCACCGTATGACCGTTGTAGCTCTTGGGGATTGCACGAACCAGGCCATGATTTTGGTCATATGACGGAAACTCGGCCGTAATAGTTTCTACTGTCTTGAGTGTTGAGTGCCCCTCGGCATCTCGACCAAGCGTCATATCAACTTGGTAGTTACTGATGACAAAGTTGTTTAGATTCGCTGCCGCAACAGGTGTCGCACCCGTAATCACGGCGAGTATGAGCGCCGCTACTAATCCCCCAAAGTATTTCATACATCTAGTCTACACGCCCGAGGTAGCTGGCGTAAAGTAGTGCGCCCCGTGAAGCGACCTAGATTTTGAGATCTGGATAAATCGCTTTGGTAGTCTCATCTGTTTCGGCACGAAGCTGGGGGAATGGCACGCCTTCACGAGCAGTCACACCTTCGAAGATCCAAAATACGCGCTCGCTATATCCCCAGCCACACGCTGGCGGCATGCCATATTCGAGCATCTCGACATAGTCGATGTCGAGCATCATCGCTTCATCATCACCACCGTCGCGCATCTGCTGCTGCTCAACAAATCGTCCAAGCTGATCAATCGGGTCATTCAATTCAGAGAAACCATTTCCAAGCTCACTTCCGACGATGACCGGCTGGAAGCGCTCGACGACACGATCGTCCTCAGGATTCGACTTCGCAAGCGGAGAAATGAACTTTGGCGTGTTCACGAGCCACACTGGGCCAGCAACATCCTTACGGATATTCTTCCAGAGCTTATCGATGCCCCGTGGAATACTATCGGTTTTTTCAACCTCAAGATTATGTTCTTTGAGTTTTGCCGCGACTTGATCGATAGTCGTATCATACACGTCAATATCGTAGTGTTTCTTGATAACCTCAGCATAATCCCATACCTCCCAGTCGCCACTCATGTCGACATCGAAGCGACCGAGTTTAAACTGCAGTGTGCCAAATGTCTTCTCAAGCACATATTTGTACATACCTTCCATAAACTTCATGCCGTCTTGCCAGTTCCAGTAGGCAGCGTACCATTCCATTGCAATATGCTCAGGCAAATGTTCGTCGGAGAAATTTTCGTTTCGGAAGCGAGGACCAAGGTCATATACTTTTTCAAACCCGGCACCAAGCAAGCGCTTGAGAGGAAGCTCGTGGCTGATACGCAGGTAGAATTCTTGGTCACCAAGTGCATCCATATGTGTTACGAATGGATTTGCGTCTGCACCACCCGTCGTATGTTCGAGCACAGGGATATTAATCTCCGTGAAGCCTTCTCGATCTAAATATTGACGCGTCGCCTGCCAGAACCGGCTACGGCGCACAAAGCGTTCGCGCACTTCGGGGTTCACGTTCATATCGACGTAGCGACGACGGAAACGCTCCTCCTTGTTAGTGAGCGCTTCAGGCATCGGACGAAGCGACTTCGTAAGCAAGTGGAGCTCGTGCACACCGACAGATTTTTCGCCCGTCTGGGTTATCGTCATGCGTCCCGTTGCTTGGATGAAGTCCCCCGTATCGAGCAGCTTGAGCTGCTTCATGCCAAGTACGCCCTCGCTCGCGTGGAGTTCGGCAACTTCACTTGCCTGCAAATAGAGCTGCACACTACCACTTGCGTCACGTAGCTTGATAAACGCCAGCTTGCCAAAGCTACGAATTGACTCGATACGGCCAACAACCGTTACGTCCTGGTCGGCGAGTTCTTCAAACTTCTCAACCACCTCCTTGCAAGTGTGCGTGCGCTTGGCCTGCGCAGGATATGGGTTAACACCAAGCTCTTTGAGCTCAGCCAGTTTGCGTAATCGTTCGTCTCGGTAGTCTTGTAATGTGGCCATAGTGTCTATAGCTTATCAAAAAAACAGAGGCAGCGGTAGCCTCTGTTATGATTTGCAGTCAAAAGTGACCGCTATGCAACAGTGATGATTGAGTAGGTCGTTGAACCTTTTGGCGTCGTGATTGTGACCTCTTCGCCAACATTCTTGCCTATGAGCTGCTGACCGATTGGCGACTGATCACTCACCTTGCCCTCGACCGGGTTCGCCTCAACGGCACCAACAACGGTGTAAGTTACCTCTTTTTGGTCATTTTTAAGTGTCACTTTGCTACCGAGGTGAACTGACTTTGAACGGCTCGCTTTGATCTCTTCGGCGTTCATGAGGATATCTTCGATTTCGGCAATTCGCGTCTCAACGATACCCTGCTCTTCACGAGCAGTATCGTATTCGGCGTTCTCGCTCAAATCACCGTAGTCACGTGCAGCCGCAATCTTATCGGCAATTACACCACGTCGACCCTTCAACTGAACTAGTTCAGCCTCAAGTTCTTGTCGCCCCGCCGCAGTCAGCTGATACGTCTTCTTCATTATATTATCCTCGCTTAATTCCTATAAAAACACTCTTTAAAAGGGCTCCTGTGGTGTCCAAAAGTCCTTTTAACTCCAACAATTTAACCTAGCTTAGCAAGCAGTTCATCGTATGTCAATACAACTGTTTCGCCGGTTTTTCTCTCTGTTAATTCGTATGTTCCAGCTTCGACACCACGGTCGCTCACTGTCACTCGCCATGGCATACCCATGAGTTCAGCGTCAGCGAATTTCTCACCAGGGCGAACATCACGATCGTCATACATCACCTCTACCCCACGCTTCGCAAGTTCGTCGTATAGCTCGTCAGCCTTTTCACTTCCCGTTTGACCAATTGACACTAAATAGACATGGTACGGCGCAATGTTCTCTGGCCAAATAAGGCCTTTATCGTCTGAGAAATGTTCTGCCACAACACCCATGAGACGACTAACGCCAACGCCGTAACTTCCCATGACGATACTCTGCCGCTCACCGTTTTCATCAAGATAATACATATCAAGCAGATCCGTATACTTGGTTTCAAGGGGAAAGATGTTGCCAACCTCCACTGCACGGAAGACTTCATAGACTTCACCAGTCTCGGGACTCAGGTCGCCTTCCTTGGCATCCTTAACGTCATAGAAACACTCTGGTCGTGGCAGGTCGCGATCCCAGTTGACGTTCACATTGTGCTCATTTGTGACGTTGGCGCCAAGCTCAAAGTTGACGAGCGGCTCGACGGAATCATCGACGATGATACGCACATCATCCGGTAGACCGATCAAGCCCGCATAGCCGACTTCGGCACCCGTGACGCGCTTGATAGTGTCCTCGTCAGCGAGCGCAACACTCTTGGCATCGAGCGCCATGCGAAGCTTAATCTCGTTGACCTCATAGTCGCCGCGCACCGCAACCGCCGTGACAACATCGTCGATAACATACAGCATGGTTTTGACCGTACTTTCAACAGCGACACCGAGCTCGCGTGCGAGTTGCTCAACACCAACAACACCCGGTGTGTGCTTTGCCTCCATTGGCAGTTGCTCGCTCGCCTGCTCAACTCGTGGTGCACGAGATGGCGCGACCTCTTGGTTGTAATACAGTTCAGATCCTTTTGCGTGATAAATGATATCTTCACCAATATCTGTACGTGTCTGGAACTCATCACTGTAACGCTTAGTGAAAATGCCCCCGTCTGCTTTGACGCGATAAGTTACGTCACCGAGTCCGAGACGTTCGTAGACCTTACCGTAGGCAACAGCAAAATTCTCATAGACTCGCTCATGCTCTTCTTGGTCACGCGCGAACGTGTAGAGGTCTTTCATGATAAACTCACGGCCACGCAACAATCCAGATTTGGCACGCTTTTCGTTACGGTATTTATTGCCGATTTGATAGACGCTCTTTGGCAAATCCTTGTACGAGCTAATGTATGGCCGAGCCGCATCGACAATTGGCTCTTCGTGCGTCAGGCCAACACCCAACACTGTACCGTTCAGAAGTTTTGTCTTGAACCAGTTGTCAACAACCTCGTCGTCCCAACGATTGGTCTTTTCCCATATATCACTTGGCTGCAATGTGGTCATAAGCAGCTCTTCGCCACCCGCGGCGTTCATCTCTTCGCGAACAATCTGCTTTATATGCTCAATCACCCGAAGACCGAGCGGCAAATACGCGTATACTCCGGCCATTTCTTTGTGAACGAAGCCTGCACGAATCAAAAGCTGCGCGTTGCGCGCGACTTCATCAGCAGGAGCTTCTCGGAGTGTCTTGGTAAATAGTCTAGTTCTTCGCATAGCCCTTATTGTATCCCAGGTACTATAGGGCTGACAAATAGAAGATAGTACGCAATTCCGTTCTTCATCATGTGCATGAGAATTCCCGGCCAAATAGAATCAGTCGCTTCCCTGCCGATACACATCATTATGCTCAAAATTCCCACGTTAATGCCAACATTCCACTGCCCGTGCGCGAGACCGAACAGAACACTCACAATAATCGTTGCGACCACGAAGGAAATACCACGCCTGCGAAGAACCCCATACAAATATCCACGAAAGATGAGCTCTTCCATAATTGGGCCGATCGCAACAAACAACAAAAACACCCACAAGCGATCCATACCAAGTGGCATCGACACACCTGTATCTTGCGCCTGATTCACATCAATCTGTGGTACATACTCAGCAAACAGCCACATGACAATTCCCGCAATCAAGAAATACCCGACAATTCCCGATAGCGCAACGCCTATATCGCGCCATTCAGGAAAACGGTCGATGCCAAGCAATTTCAATCCAGGACCCCGACGCATCGCAAGCCATGGCGCTCCAACCAATACAGTAAACATGATGGCGTACAAAACAATACCCTGAGCCACTGTGAGAACATTGGTCGAAAGATCTGCCAACAAGCCAAGGTGGTAAAGCGCCGAAAATATCAGCCACTGCAGTTGTACTGCGACAAGCAACGCCACCACCGACCACGCCGACAATCCGAGCACAAGCAACACTTTTTGCTGCCAGGCTCGTAGACTACCCCAGCGTTTAGTTAAAGAATTTTCCAATGTCAGCTACCGTTATTAGCACAAACAGCCCCATCAAGAACATCATGCCATAGCCGACAATCTGCTCTTCACGCTCTTTGGTGAGCGGACGCTTCAGCGCACGATAGACCGCAATCAATGCCCAGCGACCGCCATCGAGGCCAGGGATTGGCAATGTATTCAGAACTGCAAGGCTCAGTGAAATAATCGCCGTGATAAGAATCACGAACTGTGGACCTGCCATGATGAGTCCTGGCAAAATAACACCGATGAGACCAATCGGACCAGCGACATTCTCGCCTGCAGCGGCAAGTTTTTGATTTGCTTGCTGTTGAGCCGCTTGATCAGGATTGAGTTTTTCGACAACTCCAGAGAAGAAGCTGCCAGCCATGCTGCCGATTCCCTGCAGAGTCAGCCAGCTTAATTGCCCCGTCAAGCCAACGCCCACGATAGGTGCTGACCACGTCGCGCGATACCACACGCGTTGCGCCACTCCCGCCCCGAGATAGCCCTTGCCGTCATCGTTTGATGCGCGCAACGTTGCGACTGTTGACTCTGTCACGCCGTCGCGCTGATACTCGATCACAATTCCCTTGCCTTTTTCTGCCGTCGTAATCTCACTCAGCTGACTTGCCGTCGTAAGTGTCTGCCCGGCAACGCTGATAAGCGTATCGCCAACCTTGAGGCCAGCAGTCGCAGCAGCAGAATCCTCGCCAACATAGTTCAGCACTGGGGATTCAGCTGTTGTAATCGTATCTGATGCGACCGTAAATTGATCGTCGACAACCTTCGGGATACCGACGAGTGCCAGAATCGTAAGAAGTACCGCAGCAGCCGCCCAGTTCACCAAAACACCTGCGAGCATAATTTTGGTCTTCGCCCAAAAACTTGCGCGTCCAAAATCACCATTTTTACCACCATCTTCATCGTGCTCGCCCTGAAGTTTCACGAAGCCACCAAGTGGAAGCCAGTTCAGGCTATACTCGACGTTCTTGCCGAGAAAGCTCTTCTTGACCTTACGTGCACGTGCACGTGGTGGAAAGCCGACGCCAAATTCTTCGACAGTCACGCCGTTTCGGCGAGCTACGATAGCGTGACCGAGCTCATGGATCACAACCAAAAAGGTTAAAATTAGTAGTCCTGCAATGATTGCGAGTATCGTTATCATTAGCTTCCGTGCCTCCGCTCACGTTTGGCGTACTCGTTGAGTACATTTTTTACATCTTCAGGGCCCATATCTGGCCAAAACTTATCGAGAAACATAAATTCACTATAGGCGCTCCGCCATAGCATGAAGTTGCTGAGGCGCTGTTCGCCACTCGTGCGTACAATGATATCACATGGCGGTACCTCTGGGTGATCAAGGAACTGCGCGAATGTCTCATTGTCCAGTGATGTAGGGTCAACGCCCGCCTCAATGGCACGCTGCGTAGCGCGAACGATTTCTTGCTGACCGCCGTAGTTGAAACACATGGCAAGCGTAGCGCGCTTTCCTTCTTGGGAGCGGCTTTCCGCCTCATCCATCATCTGAATGATGTCGTCGGGCAAGTGTTCCCTGCCACCGAGTACTACCAAATGAAACCCTTTTCTCTGCAGCTCTTTGATATCAGTTTTGAAGAGGCGGCGAATCAGTGAAAATACGCCCTTCACCTCCTCTTCGGCACGCTGCCAATTCTCTGTTGACCAAGTATAGAACGAGATATATTCGACGCCAGCATCGGCCGTCGCCTCAATCACGTCCTTGAGCGCGTTGTAGCCAGCAAGATGCCCTTCGTACGTCGGCAGACCGTGCTGCTTCGCCCAGCGGCGGTTGCCGTCGAGAATAAACCCGACATGTTTTGGCGCTTTTTCACTCATTAGACGGTCAGAATGTCCTTTTCTTTTGCTTTGAAAATCTCATCGATTTTCACCTGATAGTCCTGCATGAACTGATCGAATGCTTTCTCGACCGCCTTCACGTCGTCTTCAGAAAGTGCTTTATCTTCTTTCATGCGCTTGGCGTCTTTGAGACCATCCTGGCGAACCGCACGCAGTGCAATACGGCATTCTTCGACTTTTTCGCTTGCCTGCTTGACCATCTCACGGCGACGCTCTTCTGTCAGTGGCGGAACCGGCACGCGAACAATGCGACCATCATCCGAAGGGTTGAATCCGAGGCTCTGGTTGTCGCGGATTGCTGATGAAATCGCCGCGATTTGACTTGGATCAAATGGCGTAATCAGTAGCATGTTTGCCTCTGGAGCAGTCACGTTTGCGACTTGGCTGAGCGGCATCATTGAGCCATAGGCGCTCACCATAACACCTTCAAGCATGCCGGCATGTGCACGACCGGTACGGACTTTTTTCAGTTCATTTTCGAAGTGCTCCAAGGCACCATCCATTTTGTGTTCATACTGCTTTGTATCAAACATTATTCCTCGCTTTCGTATTGTTATCAGTATAGCAGATTATCACCTTCTAACTAATGTATACTGAAGAGGAATGAGAGTTTCCGAAATCCGATTGCGCAACGTGCGCTCATACGATTTGTTTGCCGCCAAACTCAATAGCGAACTCACGCTTCTCCTGGGACGCAACGGCACCGGCAAAACCACCCTACTCGAAGGGATCTATTATCTGTGCCAAGGTACCAGTTTCCGCGGTCGTGATCGTGAGATGATCGCCCACGACAGCACTCGTGCAGAGCTTGCACTCAACCTCCAAGATGGTCAGCTGCGCCGTGCTAGCCTTCAGCAAACCCCAGAGGACACCATCAAAAAGTCATTCACTATCGACGACAAAAATTCCCAACGCCTCCTCGCACGTCATCGCTTGCCAATCGTGCTGTTCGAGCCAGACGAGCTTCGTCTCATCAGCAGCTCGCCTGAGCGTCGTCGTCGTTTCTTTGACGGCATTCTCTCGCGTCTCTATCCCGGCTACGCGACAGTACTCACACGCTACCAGCGTACGCTACTCCAGCGCAATGAGCTCCTCAAACGACGCGAAGAAATGCCCGCCAGCACCTGGGAAGATCAGCTGTTCGTGTGGGACCTCAAGTTCGCCGAACTTGCGCTCGAAATCACCCGACAACGCCGTGAATTTGCCATGACGAGCAACGCGCAGCTGTCACAGTTGTATTCCCAGATGGCCGACAGCGAGCACCGCGTCATGGTTTCCTATCACTCACCGATCAATGACGATAATTACCAGCAACGTCTCCTCGATACGCTTCATCGCGAGCGCATCGCCGATAGCTACCGTGGGTACACAAGTGCCGGGCCCCACCGAGACGATTTTCTCTTGACGCTCGACGGCCACCTCGCTTCCGAAACAGCCTCACGCGGCGAAATGCGCACCATCATGCTCGCCTACAAGCTGCTCGAGGTAGCGTTGCAGCGAGAGATATACGACACGCCGCCACTCGTTTTGCTCGATGACGTATTCTCCGAGCTCGACGCCGTACGCGAAAATCGCCTGATGTCAGCCCTCGCAGGCCACCAGACAATCATCACTGCGACAGACTTGCGCGATGATCTCAAGTCACGCGCAACCATCATTACTCTCGAAGATTAAAAATCCGCTCTATAGAGAGCGGATTTTTAATCGATATTGCGGCGACGATTATTCGCTAACGCCGAGTTCGATACGCTTGAATTGGCGAATCACGATGTTTTCACCAAGCTTTGCGATAGATTCAGTGACGTGGTCACGAACCGTTTTGCTGTCGTCAAGAACGTAGCCTTGGTTCATCAAACACTGTTCAGCAAAGTGCTTCGAAAGCCGACCTTCGACAATCTTTTCACGCATATCTTCTGGCTTTTTCGCCAGGTCATCGCTTGCCATCAGTTCTGCCTTAACGCGGTCACGCTCTTCGGCAGGAATGTCGTCTTCAGATACGTAGGTTGGCGCCATTGCAGCGATCTGCATTGCAATTTGGTGTGCGAGTTCTTTGAAGCCTTCGACGCGAGCGACGAAGTCAGTCTCGCAGTTTACTTCAACAACAACACCGATACGACCGTCGTGAACATAGCTCTCAACGAGACCAGCACGTGCTTCGCGGTCACCTTTTTTCTGTGCCTTTGTCAGACCTTTTTTGCGCATTTCTTCGAGCGCTTTGTCAAAATCACCATCAGCCTCAACGAGAGCTTGCTTTGCGTCGGTCAAACCAACACCGGTAAGTTCTTTGAGCTTCTTGATATCTTCGATAGTTACAGCCATCATTACCCCTTTTGGTATGGTTTAAAATATTATTTAGCTTCAGCAGTTTTTTGTGCAGCGCCCTGACCTTCGCGAACTGCTTCAACGAAGAGGTCGAGGTAGGCCTGGATTGCCTTAAGGGCGTCGTCGTTACCTGGAATCGCGTAATCAACTGCGCTTGGGTTCGCGTTTGAGTCAACGATACCGACAACAGGAATGCCGAGGTTCTTTGCTTCGCGAATTGCGTTCACGTCAACAAGTGTGTCGATAACGACGATAAGACCTGGCTTGCCGCTCAGTTCTTTGATACCACCGTACTTAGTGTTGAGAGCGTCGATTTCTTCCTGGAAGCGCTGTACTTCAAGCTTGTTGTAGCGCTTTTCGAGCTCACCAGCGGCCATGCGCTTTTCGAGATCACGAAGTTTGCGAATCTGACGAGTGATAGTGTCGACGTTGGTCAACATACCGCCGATCCAACGCTCAGTCACAAATGGCTGACCGCAACTCTCAGCAGCTGCCTGAACAGCGGCCTTAGCCTGCTTCTTGGTGCCGACGAAAAGAACTTTCTTGCCAGCTGCAACCGTCTTGGCCACAACAGGAAGTGCTACGTCAAATGCCGCAACCGTTTTCTCGAGGTTGATAATGTGGCTGTCACCACGCTTTGAGTGAATGTTGCTGGCCATTTTTGGGTGCCAGCGGCTAGTTTTGTGCCCGAAATGAGCACCGGCCTCATAGAGGACCTTGATATCGGCGCTTGCCATGATATCCTTCTCCCTTCGCACTCCGCCCTAGATGATTAGGATATCTGCAGAGTGTTGCTTCATTAAAAATTTTACTCAGGTATTGTAACCTGTTGACACAAAAAAATCAAGTCATGCTATAGTAGTGACATGAAATCAGTCTTTCGCTCAGTGTCTAGCAAAGTGTCGGCATGGGCAGGCTCGCCAGCCGTCTTCCTTGGTGCGGTCCTCATTGTCGGGACATGGGCAGGAACCGGCAATTACTTCAACTACTCTGATACCTGGCAGCTCGTCATCAATACCGGGACAACGATTGTCACTTTCCTGATGGTGTTCTTGATTCAGAACACGCAAAACCGCGATGGCAAGGCCGTTCAGATCAAACTCGACGAACTCATTCGCGCCACCAAGGGTGCCCGTCAGTGGTACGTTGGCCTCGAGGAAATGACAGACGATGAAATTGCCGAGCTCAATCATGAGTTTAGCCAAATCGCACACCGCCCCGGCGCGGCACGAGCCCTCAAGAAGCTTCACGAGACCATCGAGGCTGAGCACGCCCAGCGCAGCCGCCTCCACCTTCCCGGCCGTAAGTAACCCTTTGACTTTTTGCGTCTACTAGCGTACAATTGGGCAAGTTATGAAAAGCAGTATTCACCCACAAGACTACCGCCCTGTCGTATTTAGCGACGATCAAGCGGGCTTTGCGTTCTTGACACAGTCAACCGCGCAAACGGATGAAACGATTGCATGGGAAGATGGCAACACCTACCCACTCGTTAAAGTCCACATCTCAAGCAAATCTCACCCATTCTTTACGGGGGAGGAAAAGATCATCGACACCGAAGGTCGCGTCGACCGCTTCGCAGCTCGCCAGAAGGCAGCCGAAGAGCGCCGCGCAGCTCTCGCATCGAAGGCAAAGAAGAAGAACGCTCAAAAAGCAGCCAAAACCGAAGACGTAGCTTAGTCGCATTTCGCTTCAACCACTCACCTCGCCAGATAATATCGGCGAGGTTTTTGGATAGATACTCACGCAGCAGATCGCTCGCACGGCCACACGAACAAAACACCCCTGTTATACCAGGGGTGTTTTTGATATAATCTAGTATTGAAATGCCTCAGATCAATCTCAATATCACCGAATTAAAGACCGAGAAAGCCGAACTCACGGATTTTTTGTCACAACCCGATGCCTACAACGCTCCTGATTTTGGCAGTAAAAATCGTCGGCTCGCAGATCTGACTACCTTGATCGAAAAAGCGACTCTCCGTGACACTCTGACAGGCCAACTCCAGGAAGCCAAGGAGCTCTCTGGCGGTGGCGACGAACTGGCAGAGCTCGCAAAGATAGAGATTCCTGAGCTAGAGACCCAGCTCGCTTCGATTGAGGACGAGCTCTTCATCATGCTGACACCGCGAGACCCCAATGACGACAAAAACGTTATCGTTGAAATCCGTGCCGGCGCCGGTGGCGACGAAGCTAGCCTGTTTGCAAGCGAGCTCTACCGCATGTATCTTCGCTGGTGCGAAACGAATGGCTTCAAAACCGAAATTATCAGTGAATCAGCCAACGAGTCAGGTGGCTACAAGGAAGTTGTCTTCGCCGTCAAGGGCGACGCTGCCTACTCAAAACTCAAATTCGAAGGTGGCGTACACCGCGTCCAACGCATCCCAGCTACAGAGAGCCAGGGACGTATCCATACTAGTACCGTCACTGTTGCCGTCTTGCCAGAGGCAGAGGAAGCCGACGTCGAAATCAATGCTAATGACCTACGTATCGACGTCTACCGCTCGGGTGGACACGGTGGCCAGAGCGTCAACACGACCGACTCAGCCGTTCGCATCACTCACTTGCCTACCGGCATGGTTGTGACCAACCAAGACGAGAAGTCCCAGATCAAGAACAAAGAAAAAGCTATGAGCGTGCTCCGCTCTCGCTTGCTTCAGCAGAAGATCGACGAAGAGCAAGCCAAACTTACCGCCGAACGCCGAAGCCTCGTCGGTACCGGCGATCGCTCAGAAAAAATCCGCACCTACAACTTCCCACAAGACCGCATCACCGACCACCGCATCAAATATTCACGTTCGAACATCACTTCTGCGATGAACGGCGATATCGATGACCTTATCGACCACCTCGCTGCCTACGAGCGCGAACTCAAGGCACAAAACGCCGAAGGCTAATACTTTGACGATCGCAACATGGCTCCAAGAGACAAGTGCGCAGTTCGCCAATGCACTCATCCCCTCGGCTGGCCTAGATGCCGAGATACTTCTTGCGCACACTCTCAACAAGCCGCGCACGTGGCTCCGCGCACACCCTGACGATGAGCTAGACGGTCGACGCGCCAATATTGCCGATGCTCGCGCACAGCTCCGTCTCGAGCGCGTGCCTATCGCCTATATCATTGGCCATAAAGAATTTTATGGCCGACGGTTTTTCGTCACACCCGACACGCTCATTCCTCGACCAGAATCAGAACATATACTCGAGCTCCTCGACGCCTACCTACCAGCTACGGCGAAACAGCTCGTTGATATTGGCACCGGCAGCGGTTGTCTCGGTATTACCACCAAGCTCGAACACCCAGAGCTAACCGTCACGCTCGTCGATGTTAGCAAGCAGGCGCTCAAAATCGCTAAAAATAATGCTGCGTCGCTCGACGCTAACGTTCGAATCCTTGAAAGTAATCTTCTCGACAGCTACCCGCTTCATCCTGACGTGATTATCGCCAACCTCCCCTATGTCGATCAGTTATGGACCGATCAATCGCCAGAATTGAAGAACGAGCCTTCTCTCGCTCTATATGCCGATGATGGTGGACTTGCACTTATCAAAGAACTCATCATGCAGGCCGCCTCGTCACTTCGAGAGGGCGGTCTACTGCTTCTCGAGGCAGACCCGCGCCAGTTCGACGCAATTGTTGCGTTCGCAGCCGAGCACAGCTACACCCATCTCGAATCAAGCGGCTTTGTCGTCGCACTTACGCGCTAGCTAGAGTACGCAGCCAACGTAACGCTCAGCGTCTTCGTTTCTGTGCCGCGCACAATCGTTAATTCGATTGTATCGCCAGGCGAATATTCAGCAATAAGGCTTGAAACACCGCCGCGAGCACCCACTTCAATACCGTTGACCTTCATAACTACGTCTCCACTTTTCAAGCCTGCTGTATCCGCAGGACTACCCGACACCACCGCCTCTTCGCCCGTATCTGCATATACGTATGCACCCGTCGCCACCGATAGATTATGCTGCTTAGCGACAGCTGCGTTGACCGGTACATACCGCACACCGAGATACGCATGCTTTGGAGTTGTACTTCCTGCCAGTACCTGACTCAGCATACCCTTCACTGCATTGATTGGAATAGCGAACCCAATCCCCTCTGCGTCAGCTGCAATTGCTGTATTAATTCCGATCACCTGGCCGCTCGTGTTCAGGAGCGGACCGCCAGAATTCCCTGGATTAATTGCCGCATCTGTCTGCAGGAGATCCGTGAGCGTCTCAACCGATGAACCTGCTTGCGCCGAAATCGGACGACCAGTACCAGAAATAATTCCGCTTGTCACCGTATTTTGATATTGCCCCAGCGAGTTGCCGATCGCAATCACTTGTTGACCGACGCGAATTGTCGTCGAATCTCCAAGCTCAGCCACTGGCAAGCCAGATGCATCAGGAATCTTCAGGAACGCAATGTCATTCATTGGATCCGTCGCTACGACTTCAACTTTATCGTACGTCGTGCCGTCAGCAAGAACAACACTTACCGTCGTCGCGTTATCGATAACATGCTTGTTCGTTAATATCGTGCCATCGCTACTGACAATAATTCCAGACCCCGCGCCTTCCTGCGTGCGCGTTCCGTAGAAGTAGCTATTTGCCGTCACTGTCGTCAAAACCGACACTACCGTCGGTGAGGATTTCGTCACGACCGCCCCAATTGTCGTTTCTTCGGTAGTTGCAACTGCGTTACCATCATTCGCAAGGACTTTATGCTCAGCAGTTACCTGCTCACTCCCCGATGTAAGCTGCTCATACGTTAACACGCCGCCTATTCCTACGCCCACACAAGCGAGGCACACTACGATGCCGACTATCATCTTCTTGATAGCGGGAATATTCCGTTTTGGTTTGTGAGAAGACAGCTTCTTTTCAGAGTGCTCTTCAGGCATCGCGTTCCTACCCTTTCGCGTTATGAGATATTAGAGTCCGTTTGCCGCAGTGAGTCTACTAAAGAACAGTACCAAAATCGCGATCAATAAGGTCGCAAACACAAATGGCAACACGAGATCACTGCGGCGGACCGCACCATGCGCATGACGGCTCGCCAAGCCGCGCTCAGTCACAAAACCGAGCAGCGTTACTATCAATGCTAGCTGTGAAAGCTTAAGATCACCTGAGTTTGGAAGTTGGTATGCAAACAACCAGCTATACGAAAACCATCCAAGCTCAGCCACAAATAACGCCCATACGAGACTGAAAAATGCCGTCATCGGTGTTTCATAGTGCAACAATACATGCCGGGCACTCGCATATCCGATTACCCAAATACCAGCAACAAACACGAGAGCGTCCTGCCCGTACGCTAGCATCGAAACTGAGGTAATTCCAAGGAATAACGCAATGCCCGCCTGCGCAACGACATATATGTGCTTCGAACGTGGCTTAATGAATAGGAGCCAGATGACATACCCGATCGTGAGAGCAATTTGCAGCCATAGTTCACCCGAGGCAGCGTACAAAAACAGTACGTGGCTAATACCGACAATCGCATCAACGCTATTCGCCAATACGTTCTGCCTCCAAAACCGAGGACGGACCGCAAATACTCGCCATTTTCCGAGCAAAATAATCAAGAGTGGCAGCCAAACGTTCTCTGTGGAGATTGTAATGACAAAAATAGCAATCGCAAGGCCCACATTGAGGCCTATATAGGCAACATCACTGAGGCGCGAGCGTCGTCGGTGTAGTTTCAGTAACTCCATAGCTACCCTTCAGTATACCATCAATTGCCCTGATCGGTCGCACCGACTATGAGCACAATATCAACACCAGTCGGCACAGCGAAAGGCGGCGTGTCAGTTGAAGGTACTACGCCATACGCGTCAGCAAGCTTCGCGAGTGTTTGCGGCTTTGCACCGTCACTAACGTCATAGAGCACATAGCTCGTATAACTCGTTGTGTCAGCATTTCGTACCGCAGTAACTACGTACCCCTCCTCTTCAAGCGCGTCTGCAGTCTTTTGAGCCAAGCCGTATGTGCTCGTGCCATTATATACACCAATTCCAGCAGCCTCACGTACCACAGGATCACTACTTAGCTGCTGCGCCAAATAACCCTGAAGCGTCGTAAAGTCATAAAAGCCATCGCTTGAGCGCACAATCGACGCGCCGCTAACGGTGTCGTTCGTAAAGACCGCAGGCGTAGCATCGACAAGGCTCAGAGATGTTATGCTTTCGGTTGGAATATCAGAGCCAAGTTTCATCAACGTACGAATCTCGGACGTATCGAAGTTGGTGCGAAGGTTCGCTCCGAGCGCGTCAAGAAGGCTTGTGACCGTACCGATATTAGTAAGCGTACCGACACTAAGCGCCTTCTCTTTTAGAGCGACGGCAATCTTTTGCTGGTTGATCTCACGATCGTAGTTTGAGCGTGACAGACCGTAGGTTGGTGCCACATCACCACGTGCACGTGCCAGTGCAAGCGCGTGTTCGCCATCAAGGTGATGAACGCCGTTGTCGTACTTCACGTAGTAGCACGTATATTTACACTTCCAGTCAAAGTTCCTATCAAGGATACCGCCGGCGCTAACTGGATCACTCTGGATATCAACATCAACCCCGCCAACAGCATCCACCACATCCACGACTACGCCGTAGTTAACGTGTACATAGTACTGAACATCGAGCCCCATTGCCGTCTTAAGGACGCCCCTCAATGCATCAGTACCGGCAGTCTCATCTTTACCTTCATTGGAGTAGCATTGGTACAGCGCGTTAATCCTGCCTTCGTATCCTGCGGCGCATGCGCGACCATACTTCACCCACAGATCGCGAGGAATACTGAATGTATACGCGTTGTTCTCATTTTGATCGAGACTGATAATCATGATCGAATCGGTCAGCCACGCACCCGGGTGTGTTCCGCCTTCATCATCTTCACTCGTACCGAATACAACGATGTTTGTTCGGCCGTTTTCGTCTTGCTTGAGCGGTTGTGATTGTACAAGTCCGAGAATATTTCCCTTGAACACAGACCCACTCGCCATCAAGAATTTTGCGCCAACATATCCACCGACAGCCAATCCTGCGATGAGTATGAATAGAAAGATACGTCCAATTAGCTTCTTTTTGCTCAGAGGTTTGCGCTGATGATGTCGCTTCTTTTTTGGCTCCTCCGGCTGAAACTCAATCTCATTGAGTGACGCGTCGATCACGTCACGGGTGAGCCCGCCCTCGGACTGAGGCGCAAGCGCAGACCCCTTAAGTTCACGCTCGTCTCGAGCATGTGAAAGGCTGCTGTCTTTGAACGATGGCGTCAGTCCGCTTTCCTGCGCAACGTCTTGTCGGCCGCCGATAGAACGACGTGGAACGAAACCATCCATGCTCGCATTGTTTTTCTTGACCATTTTTACCAGTATACACTATTTTTGCCCCAATACCTTGGTTGCGGTTGTGTTTTTAACCTGGTATTTTTAGGTGTTTTTGCTGTATAGTGAGGGGCAATGGAAGCAAGTTACCTTCAGCGCCATCAGTCACTCCGCGACGCTCTCAATTTTATTGGATTCGTGGTGCTTGTTCTGATCGGGACGCTTCTCATCAATACCTATCTGTTTCGTAGTTTCAATGTTGTTGGACCGAGTATGGAAAAGACATTTTATACTGGCGACCGCCTTATCGTTAACCGTCTCGCCGTGACCTGGGCACACGTCCAAAACAAACCCTATGTCCCAGAGCGCGGACAGATCATCGTATTTGAAAACCCGCAGTATACTGTCGGCCAAGAAGAAAAATACATCGTCAAACGTGTCATCGCCTTCCCGGGTGAACGTGTCACCGTCAAGAACGGCGTGCTGATTGTATATAACGACCAAAATCCATCAGGGTTTGAACCGGACAAACTCGACACCCACGGCACACCAGGCTGGCCCACCAGTGGCGATGTCGACATGACGGTGCCCGAAGACACCATTTTTGTCGCCGGAGATCACCGTGAGGGCAACTATTCCTATGACTCACGCAGTGGCCTCGGCACTATTCCGTATTACGACATCATCGGACCGGTCGCCTTCCGCATCTGGCCGCTCACGGCACTCGGCGCCTACTAAGAATCCGCGAGTAATTTCTGTATTCGTTTGAAGTCTTCTTCGTTTCGGAATGCTATCGAAATCGTTCCCGACCCACGCTTCGATGTCTTGATCGCAACCTTGGCATCAAACCGTTTATTGAGGGTTGTTGCGGCTTTTTTGTACAGAGGTGGCTGCGCTGCAACGACAGTTTCGCGAGTTGTATCATCTTTTTTGTACGCTGAAACCACTGATTCGATACGACGTGCGGACCAGTTCTCTTTGAGTATTTTTGGCAAAAGCTCTAGAGCAAATTCTTCATCAAGATTAACGAGTGGACGCGCCTGGCCTTCCGTGAGAAGCCCCTTTGAGAGTGCCTCTTTGATTGGCTTGGGCAGCCGCAGTAAGCGCATAGTGTTACTAATTGCACTCGAAGATTTACCTCCAACACGCGTGCCAATCTCGTCTATCGTCAGGTTGAATTGATCGCGCAACTTGAGGTATCCGGTTGCCGTTTCCATGATATTGAGCTGTTGACGCTGAAGGTTTTCAATCAAACTCAACTCAAGCTTGTGCTGATCGCCAAGCGTACGCACGAGTGCAGGAATCTTGGTGAGCCCGGCAAGTTTCGAGGCACGCCAGCGACGCTCTCCAGCGACAATCCGATAGCCGCCAGCTGGGAGCGGCGTGAGAATAATCGGCTGGATAACACCATGCTCGCGAATCGATGCCGCCAGTTCATCAAGCGCTTCTTGATCGAACTGTTGACGCGGCTGGTCAGGATCGGCATGAATTTGGTCGATCGCTACGTTACGCAGATCACTTACCTTCTGGTCCTGCCCTGCAGTCGGGTCAAACGACTCATCGAGAAGATCACTCGGAATAAGTGAATCAAACCCTCGTCCTAATGCCATTTTTTTAGCCGACACGATCAACAACCTCCTTGGCTAGCCCCTTATATGCGCGCGCACCCTTTGAGAAACGATCATATACACCAATCGGCACACCGTGACTCGGCGCTTCAGCCAAGCGAATATTGCGTGGAATCGTGTGCTCGAATACCTTGCCTGGGAAGTGTTTTTTGATCTCTTCATAGACTTGATTGCTCAAACTCGTTCGCGTGTCCATCATCGTTGGCAAGACACCGATGAGATCAAGCGTCGGATTCATATTCTTGCGCACTAGCTTCATCGCCTCGAGAAGCTGCCCAAGGCCCTCCAGTGCATAAAACTCGGCCTGGACTGGCAACAATACGTAACGAGACGCGATGAGGGCATTCACTGTCAAAAGGCTAAGGCTTGGCGGGCAGTCGATGATAACGTATTCATACGAATACAGCTGTTCAATCGCTGTTCGCAGGCGCGTAAATCGTCGCTCAGCCTGAGCAATCTCAACTTCCGTATTCGCAAGCTGCTGCGTCGTGGGGGCCAATGAGAGATTCTTGTGGTCCGTATCAATAATACAGTCGGCCAGCGAACGTTCTTCGCGAAGCACATCCACCATAGTACCCTTTAGCTCAGTCTTATCAATACCAAGCCCGCTCGTAGCATTTCCCTGTGGATCAAAGTCAATAAGCAGTGTAGGTTTGCCCATTTTCGCGAGGTAATACGCAAGATTGACGCTCGTCGTCGTCTTGCCGACACCACCTTTTTGATTGGTGACAGCTATCACTAATGGCATGTTGGTGTTTTCCCTCTCATTTCTGAGTTTCATTATAGCACGCTACCGACGAGGTTATGCTATTTCCCTGGCCCACAAAAAAACGCTCCAGTACGGAGCGTTTTTCATAACGAAAATCGAAATTACTTAGAGATGGTGCCGATTTCGATTTTTGAGTACTTCTGGCGGTGACCGTTTTCGGTGTGCACGCGCTTCTTTGACTTATAGCGGATCACGCGGATCTTATCGCCTTTTACAAGTGGCTCAAGTACTGTAGCTTTGATGCTGACACCCTTTACAGTAGGTGTACCGACAGTAGATTTGTCACCGTCAATCAGCATGAGGGCGTCGAGTGTGAGCTCTTTTGTTCCTTCCGGGAGGAGGTCCACCAGGAGGGTCTCTTTTTCGCTGACGATATATTGCTTACCGCCAACCTTAACGACTGCTTTCATAGCTTCCTTTTTCATTAGTTATTGAATCTAAGGTATTGTAACAGATAAGACGATTCTATTCAAGGCCACAGATGACGTTGTTAGCATGAAGCCAGCCCTCGAGCGTGCCACCATCAATATACTGTCCCGTAGCCCGGTGAACCGTGATCGCGCCGCCATTCGCTACAAACTGATTGATAACATCAGTAATCTCGTACTCGCCGCGTAGCGGATTCGCCTCGACACGGACTGCAGCATCGATTGCTCGCTTCGGCAAAAGATACTTGCTAATATTTATCAGATTGCTTGGCGACTCACTCACAGACGGCTTCTCGACAATACTCTGATATTCACCGTTTTCACCCAGTTTTAGTACGCCGTACTGCGATACCCTATCTGCAGGAACTTCAACGCCAATCATTGCCGCACCGTCAACCGATGCCGCCTCGATCAGACGCTTCGTCTCACTCGAACCGTCAGCATTATAGATAAAGTCATCCCCCATCAAGACAACCGCCGACTCGCCCTCACTGATGTAGTCCGCAGCGAGACCAACCGGCACCGCCGTGCCGTACTTGCCGTGACTTGGCTGTACGACGAAATGCAGTTTCACTCCCTCGGGTGGCGCAACGAGTGCAAGCGCTTCAGTTTTTCCTTTCTTCTCGAGGTAATCATTGAGCTTGATATTGTCGCGGTAATAGTCCTCAACCTGAGAACTCCCCTCGCCAACAATAAAAATCAGCTCATTGATACCGGCAGCGATACAGTCCTGCACGACATAATCGATGAGCGGACGGTTGCCAATTGGTAGCATGCTCTTCTCGATAGTCTTGGTGATTGGAAGTCGACGGGTGCCCCATCCAGCGATGGGAATGATAGCTTTGGTTACATTCATATAGGTATATTGTACGCTATTCTTCAGCGAAGTTGACCCAGTCAGGATCATTCTGCAGGTCACGCTCTACCGTCGTCCAGTAGCGCGAAAGCTCCTGTGTGTCAGGGGTAGGATCAAGCGTCCATACGTCATCACTATCCGCTGTATCGATATCATGAATCAGTTCATCATCTTCTGAGACAACGGGGCTCATCGCGAGCCGATGCGTCGCAGTAGTGAGTGATGGAAGCGAAAAGCTATGGTGTTTTTTTATCTGTAGCATGTGTATGTTGTATTGAATTTACATACACATATTAGCATAAAAACTTTGAAAAGTCAATCCCGGCGCTCTAGTGCGTCCATCTGTTCGTGGCTCAGACCAAAATAGTGTGCGATCTCGTGCCACACGGTTCGCTTGACGCGCGAATAGAGCTCGTCATCATTTCGCGAGATAGCCAAAAGCGGCTGCTTGAAAATCGTAATCGTATCAGGCAGCAGCCCGCTTTCATATCCACTTCGCTGTGTACGCGGCACGCCCTCAAACAATCCAAGAAGTAGCTGATCGCCACGCAGCTGTAGTTTCCTCGCCTGCTCGGTTGTCGGCAGGTCACTAACGAGTATCGCCACGTGCTCAAGCGCCGCGATATGCTCCGGCGACAGCTCATCAATTGCGCGTCGAACTAATAACGTAAACTGTTCATCGGTCATATAGCCTAGAGTTGCCCGCCACTAAAGAGCGCGACAGCAATAATCACAAAACTCGCTAACCCCACTGCTTTGCCGACCGTATGATGCTGATGCCACGCAGTCGTTTGGCGGACCTTATTGAGAGGCTTCTTTTGCCACATACGGAAGACACCGACATGCGTTGAGGCGAACGTCAAAGCAGCAACGGCGATCGCGAGTAAGGCTAGTAGAACCGACCCGAGAAGCATCGGATTCATTGCCTGAACGCTCAGCCCAACTCGAGACAAAAAGTTGATATCCGCGCCTGTTTGCGGACTGCTCGTAGAAGCACCAGCTACCGTTGTCGATGCCGGAGTAGCAAATAGCGCAACGATGATTGTCGTCGGCACGTCATCTAGCTGCCCATCAACTACCGCAAATCCCGCTTCGGTATAGTAGTCATGCATCATATTTTCACGATGTGCTGATGACGCCATCCAGGCGGCAACCGTCGCATCGGCGCTTGAAAAATTCTTCGCAAGGTTTTCACCCGCATACATATAGCTATACTGCTGATCTTGAATCCATTTCCATGGCGTGACACCACTCGGGGAAGTGTGTGCCCAGTACTGATTTGCTAACATATCCTTGCCTTTCGCAAGTGCGGCATCAGCCAACACGGCACTATACGCCAACTCAGCACCTCCGGCGCGTGTACGTTCTGCATTCACGTCCTTCAGCAACGCAGCGGGAGTGATCTCAGGCTGTGCGCCAAGCACCGCTGTCTGCTGAGAGCTTGCTGCGAGCCACAACCCAGCCCCTGCCAGCAGCGCAATTGCACCGAGCCCAATGCCACTGATGAGGTGCGGACGATAATTATTGTGCGATCGCGGAACAATCACGTTGATGGCGTGATGAATCAGCTTAACAGCGTATGATTGTTTTTTGCGATTTTTTTTGTTTGGCATACAGATAAAATCCACCGCAATTATACCAGAAAAAACCGAAGCGCGATAGGCTTCGGTTTTCCCTTTTCTCTTTTGCTATTTATTTGCTCTGATCGTCTTCGTCATCTGCCATACGGCGGCGAATCCAGTAGATGATTGCGATGATAATTGCGATGATAAGCAACCACCAGTACCAGCAGATACCCAGAATTCTCCAGCAATCCGTATCTTCATCGGTGGTTGTATCGGCAGCAGTCTCGCTTGCCATAACGTCAGATGATGAATTGGTGGTCTCATCTGCGAGCACTTCACCATCCTGCTGAGTTGTAGTTGTCGCAGCAGCGGTAGTGGTAGTTCCTCCGCCTGTGATGCCTGTCGCAGCGGCGGTAGTAGTGGTAGTTCCGCCACCAGTGGTGCCCGTCGTAGCAGGTGTCACCACTGCCAGAGACACAACGATTGGAGTCCGTGTTGCAACACCCACGTTACCTACACCATCTTGCGCTGATGCACTCGCAGTGTATGTTCCGGCGCTTACACCAGTGAAAGTTGCCGTCCAATTACCTGATGCATCAGGAGTGACAGTTTTTGTAATTCCAGCAAATGTCACTTCGACAGGACCATTGACTGTAGGATCAACCGTTCCCTCTAGTGTGATTGTCGTACCCACGTACAGCGTGCCCGATGGCGCAGCAATCGTGAGTGTCGGACCAACCGTGTCAATCGTAAAGTCCCATCGCACCGTATTGCTGACGTGTCCAGCGAGGTCGATACTATTCACCTTCAGGTAGTACGCACCATCCGCAAGCGAAGTGATATCGAGTGAGCACCGGTAATCATAGCTAGCGAGCACTGGCGACAATATATCGTTGACGTAACTCTTCATGAATCCACTTGGCCCGTAGAGGTTCATGACGGCCCCCACAATACCCGAACCAGCATCAGTGGTTGTCGCATCGACAACCACAGGACCGGTTGCGAACGTTTGGTTGCTGGCAGTGTGAACTACCGTGACTGGCCTCGTCGTATCAACGATGACGTCGTGATAGAGATACTTCCAATTGCCCGCGCCATCAAATGCCTGAACCTTGATGCGATAGTAGCCATCAGCAAGACCCGATACATCGAACGACCAGGCTGTAGTTCCAGTTGCTGCACCAGCAGCGATTGAAGCAACGTAACTGCCACCGATACCATCAATCTCGTTCACGGTGTACGCAACATGGTCAATGCCCGTTAGTGCATCGCTTGCTGTACCAGATACAGTGAATGATCCCGTTCCAAGCACCGCACCGCTAGCTGGCGTGTCGATAGCAACTGATGGCTTCGTGTGGTCGACAACGAAGTTACTTGATGAAGTAAATGACATATTGCCGGCCATATCTTTGGCGTTATACCGAATTGTGTATGTACCATCCGATAGCACCGCTGGCAATGTGCAGTTCAGAGTGTAGTCTGTTACCGCAAGATCTCGCTCAGAACAAGATTTGACGAGCGTTGAACCTTTATAAAGGTTGGCCGTCACAATATAGAGTGATGTATCGTCTTGTCCGCGAATCGAGTAGCCCGTCGGGTTGATAGCACCGCTGGCCGGCGAGAGCAAATCAACCGTTGGACGTGTGGTGTCGAGCGTGAAAACATACGTCGTGACGTTTCCGGCGACATCATATACCTCTAGAGTGTTCACGCCTTCAACTGCGCCGAATACGCCTGGGGTGACTCCGTTGAGATCGCTCCATTTGTTGTCCGTGAGGTCTTTCGTGACACCGTTGAGAATAACTTTGTCTACTTTGTATTCGTCATGCAGCTTGAAGCTCACCGTACTGTAGATACCATTGCTGCCAACAGATTCCGGCTTTACCGTTACATCAGGGCCCTTATCGTCGAGATAAAAGACGTATGGGCTTGATATGTTACCTGCTTGGTCAGTAACGGTAATGGTATTCATACCGTACACGCCACTTCGAGCGCCAACCTTAACACCGTTTGCGTCACTCCATGCGTTTGGCGTTACGCTATAGTCATGTCCATTAACGGTGTATTTGACTACAGCAATGTTGTCATGCAGTTTGAAGTCGGCGATACGGAATACGTTATTAGTGAAACTACCAATAGAACTTGGCTTGATCGATATCGTTGGGATATTGTGATCAACCATGAAGCTGGCAGTGTGTGTGGTCGACAAGTTGCTAGAGGTGTCCTTGGCATTGTAGCGAATGCTGTAGGTGCCGTCCGCTAGACCCCCGGGAACCGCACAAACGAGAGTGTAATCTTGCACTCCGAGCGGATTCACCGAGCACGATTTAAGCAGACCGCTTGCGTCATAGAGGTTTGCCGTAACGAGCGCGAGCGCTGTTTCATCATGAGCGGTGACGGTGTATGTCGTTGGATTATACGAACCGGCTACTGGACTATCCAGCGTGATGGTTGGTTTCGTTGAGTCAACAACAGGAGCAGCATTGACCGTATACGTCCACACCTGACTCCATGGGCCGACAACGCTGCCAGCTGTCTTGAGCGCGGCTACGCGCCATTTGTATGTGCCCTGAGCAATATTCAAGAGATCGTGAGTCGTACCCGCACCATCGACAGTAGTGCTCGTAACGAAGTTGTCTGTTGAATACTGCCAACGATATGTATCGGCACCCGTTACGGTATTCCATACGAAGTGAACCGAATCCCCTTCTGTGTATGTCGAGCCACTCGTTGGTGCTACTAGCACAGGAGCCGTCAGCGGCGCTGGGGCGGACACATGTGAGCTAAACGTAATCTCTTGCCCCTGTATTGCACTCGAATACGAGACCTGGTCGATAACCGTAGATCCACTCATAAGTGTGATCGTATCACCGGTGTTATTGAGCCCGAGTGCACTCACAGAAAAGCCTGTCGTACAGTACGCGTAGGAACTCGCCACGCTCAATGGACAAAGCGTTACACTTGCGCCCGAGGCGATTGTTCCGCCTGCACTGACGCCGTGATCGACACCGTCATTCAGTACCCAGCCATCGATGTCGACAGCCATTGAACTCTGGTTCGTGAGTGTGACATATTCTGTCTCACCAGCTGCTGGATACGGCATTGCCGCCGCAACCCAAACGTCACTTGGCTGGCTTGCGGCAAATACTGCCGGCAAATTTAACATTAATATTGGCTGCACCACGAGTGCAGCTACCACAAACGCTAAACCCGAAAATCGAGCAATAGCGCGTAGTCTTACATATTTAGACCCTCGCATGGTCTGATACCCCCTTGTCTGGTCTCCACTCAGACGGTTAGTTCAGTGTACTCTTCAGTATACGCCCCTATGTCAACCCCGCCAAACACAAGGGAGAATTTGCCAAAAAAATGCACGAGCAGTATGCTGAAAGCATGGATACACAGCGTAAAAAACCTGTTCTCGTACTAAAAAATGTCACCAAAAGTTACGGTAAGGATCGCGGCATCTCAGGTATTAACTTGTCTGTCGTCGAAGGTGAAGTTTTTGGCTTCCTCGGCCCCAACGGCGCTGGAAAATCAACGACTATCAACTCCATTCTCGATTTATTACACCTCAATTCAGGTACTATCACCGTCTTCGGACTCGACGCCCATCGTGACAGTGTTGAGGTCAAACGCCGCATCGGCTACCTGTCTGGCGACATGACGACCGACCCGAGCCTCACCGGCGCACAATACCTGTTGCTTGCGCAAAACTTGCATGGCAATGTCGACGAAACGTACGTCGCCGAACTTGTGAAGCGACTGCGCTGCGAAACACACAAACGCATCAAGTCATTGTCTCGCGGAAATCGCCAAAAAATCGGTCTCGTTGCAGCGCTCATGCACGACCCTGACCTCCTCATTCTCGATGAACCAACTTCTGGTCTCGACCCACTGATCCAAAGCGAGTTCAACGAAATCATTCGCGAACGCAAAGCACGCGGCAAAACGACCTTCATGAGCTCGCACGTCTTGAGCGAAGTACAGGCCGTCTGCGATCGTGTCGGCTTCATCCGTGATGGCAAACTGATTCGCGTCAGCAAACTCGAAGAGCTCTTACAAGACGCACCACGGCGCGTGAGCGTTCTCTACCAGACGAGCGCTCCTGATTCACAACTCAAGACTCTCGCTGGTGTTTCCGACATGCAGACCATCGGCAAGCGCCGAGTATTCACGTATTCCGGTGAGTACAATGAGCTGCTCCGTGTCCTCGGCACCAAGAAAATTCACGATCTCCAAATACTTGAACCACAGCTCGACGAACTATTCATGGAATACTACCAAACCAAGGAGCGACACGATGTTTAAAAATGTATTCACCAAGAGTCTCTACACGCTGCGCTGGCATTTTCTCGGATGGCTGCTCGGCATCGCCTTTATTGTCTTCTTGACGATGGTGCTTTACCCTTCATTCAGCCAGGACGGTATCGAGCAAATCGTCAACAGCGTCCCGGATTCGCTCAAAAGCCTCGTTGGCAATGTCGCCGACTTCAAAACAATCCCTGGCTACATCGGCCAACAAATCTTCGGACCAAACCTCTATATCGTTTCACTCATCATGTCGATCCTTATTTTCATGGCGATCAGCGCCAATGAGGAAGCAGATGGACGCCTGCAATCACTCCTCAGTTTTCCGGTCAGTCGCACAAAAGTCTACTTTCAAAAGTTCCTGGCAGCAAATGCTGTTGTTCTCGCCATCATCGCTAGCACCGTCGTCTCGCTCTGGATCGCGCTCGTTATCATTGGCGAGTCAGCCGACTATTTACGTATCTGGGAATCGATCTTCGCGCTTGGCCTCGTCAATCTCGTCTACGGCATGCTTGCGTACGCTATCGCCATGGCAACTGGCAACAAAGGTCTGTCTGTGATGATTGCGTCCGGGTACGCCGTCGGTAGCCTCTTCATTACCTCTCTGGCCCCTGCCGTCGACAGGCTCCAGATGATCGACAAGTTTTCGCTTCTACACTACTACAACAATCCTCAGATTATGACAAACGGTCTCAACGAAAAACACCTCGTATTGCTACTCGGTGTTTTTGTCATTTTGACGCTCATTGGCTGGATTGGGTTCCTCCGCCGAGACGTTCGCACGAACTAAGCTTGCTCTTCGAGAAACTTTCGCACGTGATGCTCGTTGATACCATTGGTCAGGTTGGTGTATCCCGCCTGTCGCAAGATCATCGAGCAGGTATTTGAACGCGCACCACTGCGACAATACAAGATGATTGGCGCATCTTTTGCGAGGCCGCCCAGTTTTTGCTCAAAGCTTCCGTTCATGAAATCGACGGGTGAAATATTCACCGCCCCGTCAACATGACTCATTTCGTATTCAAATGGTTCTCGCGTATCAATAACCGTGTAGTTCATCTCACTATCTCCTCACTTCTTGTTCAGTGCAATTACGAGTTCAGCACCTTCGACGCGAGCAGTGGTACTATATCCATCTGCATCACCGAATGTGCCAAGGGTTTCAGCAAGAATCGTGTCTTGATGCTCATTGATTGCTTTTTGCAGCTCGTCGTCTTCCGTCGTGAGAGTGAGGACGATGCGATCATCGACATTGAGGCCAGCGGCCTTTCGCGCCGACTGTACATGACGAATCACTTCGCGCATCATACCCTCACGCTTCAGCTCAGGCGTTTTGTGCAGTTCTAGAAAAACCATCACACCGTATTTCACGTGCTCTGTCGCCACAGCCTCTTTCATGCCCTCCGCCCATAACGGGTCTTTTGACTCAAAAATTTGGATACTTTTTACATTAACCTCCTCAGCGATGATATTGAGGTACTCTGGCTCTAAATGAATGCCTCCTATGCGCATCTCAGCAAGTGGCTGTCGCACTCCATAGCCCTTACCCGCCTCAGCACGCATAGATAGACCAGCGTTAACAATAACCTTAGTAACCTCCATTTTATCCACTGAAATCTGGTTAACATGCCCTGCCGACATCCAGTCCTTCAGATGAATTGATTCCGCATCGCCCGTCAAATTATGGTAGAGCTCTTCGGCGAGGAATGGCGTAAACGGCGCCAATACATACGCGAGCCGCACCAGCACGTAGTGTAGCGTCCTGTAGGCCATTTCTTTGTCGCCATCGTCCTCAGACTTCCAGAAACGACGTCGACTTCGGCGCACATACCAGTTACTGGCATCATCAAGGAATGGCAAAATCGGGTTCATTGCGTCGGGGATATTGTAGCCATCCATGTTCTTCTCGACGTCACTAATCAACTGGTGCAAACGGCTAATAATCCACACATCGAGTGGGTTCGTGACTTCATCGATTGGGTCCTTGAGATCACCGTCGTATTCCCAACCATCAACTTCGGCATACATCGTGAAGAAGTCATACATATTCCAAACCATACTGAGCTTGCGAGCAACGTCGCCAACGTCTTTGTCTTGCAACGCAAAGTCCTCGCCATTCAGCAGCGGACTCGAGAGAAGCAGAAAACGAAGTGAGTCAGCCGAGAACTTGTCCATGAGCTCGTTCGGATCAGTGAAGTTGCCGTAGCTCTTACTCATCTTGCGGCCATCATTACCAGCCACGACGCCTGTTGTGATGACGTTTTTGAATGGACTTGAATCGAAGAGACCAACGCTGATAACGTGCAGATAGTAGAACCATGCGCGCACCTGTCCGATGTATTCAGCGATGAAATCACCTGGGAAATTCGCCTCAAACTTTTCTTTATTTTCAAACGGATAGTGGAACTGAGCAAACGGCATACTACCCGACTCGAACCAGCCATCGAGTACCTTGTCGATACGCGTGTAGTGCACGCCATCTTTATCGAATTCGACATCGTCCACCCATGGGCGGTGATAGTCATCAAGGCGCTGCCCACTGAGCTGCTCAAGTTCGTCATAACTACCGACAACGATTTGGTGCTTCTCACCCTTGTCGTCACGTCCTTCCCAGACGGGCATCGCCGTTGCCCAGAAACGATCGCGTGACAAATTCCAATCCGGCGCCTGTTCCATGTTCTTCTCGAAGCGACCGTGCTTGAGGTGCTCAGGGAACCAATTGATTTGATCGCCGTTCTTCTCGAGCATTAATTCTTTTTGACCCTGCACGTCGAAGAACCAGCTTGGGTGTGCGCGATACATCAGTTTGGTGCCACAGCGGTGACAATGCGGGTAGCTGTGGCGAATATACTCAACTTTCCAGACCATGCCACGCTCATGAAGGGTTTTGGCGATCGTTTTGTTGATCTCCCAGACATTCTCACCCTTCCATTCGCTCTCGCTGTATAGACCATTTTCGTCAATGATACGCACCACTGGAATACCGTTTTTCTTAGCAAGCTCAAAGTCCTCTTCGCCATATGCTGGTGCCAAGTGAACAATACCCGTGCCTGACTCTGTCGAGACGTAATCTGCAGCCCAGACCTTAAAGCCGTTCTTAAATGCAGCCATAACATGATTCTGTCGCTCTTTGCTATTCTCTACCTCATGATTATGAATTGTCGCACCTTTCGCGTCTCTCTCGCTCTCTTGCACAGAAAAATCAGATACATCACGAACCAAGTCTTGAAACAATGGCGCATACTCCTCGCCAACCAGTTCACTACCCTTGAGTGTGCGCACAACTTCGTACGCAAGTGGCTGGTGCTTTTCGTCTTGAAGCACCGATTCGACGAGGTCTTTGGCAAGGATGAATTGCTCGTCGCCGACCTTAACTTCTACATAGGTAAATTCTTTGTTCACAGCAACCGCTGTGTTCGCAGGGAGCGTCCACGGCGTCGTCGTCCATGCAAGCAGCGTTGAACCACTCTTGAGCTTAAACTTCACGAACACGCTCGGATCGGTAACATCCTGATACGAGCCAGAATCCATTGTCACTTCAGCTTTTGAGAGCGGCGTAGCGTCACGGGTACAGTACATAAGCACACGCTCACCTTCATAGATCTTACCCTTCTCATGGAGCGTCTTGAACGCCCACCAAATCGATTCCATGTACTCTTTGTCCATGGTCTTATAGGCATGATCCATATCAACCCAGCGACCGATGCGATCGATCGTATCGTTCCAAAGGCCTGACGTCTGAACCATGTTGTCACGAGCCGTCGTAATGTACTCTTCAAGGCTGATCTTGGTGCCGATATCTCGGCGGTCCTTGATACCGAGCTTCTTTTCGGTGAAGACCTCTGCCGGCAAACCATGACAGTCCCATCCCCAGACACGCTCGACACGCTTGCCCTTCATCGTCTGATAGCGCGGAATCGCATCTTTAACGATACTACTGAGCAATGTTCCGTGGTGTGGCACGCCCGTGATAAATGGAGGGCCGTCATAAAAGACGAAGCTATTGTCTACTGGTCGATTCTCAACCGACTTTTCAAATGTCCTGTCTTGTTTCCAGCGCCGCACCCAATCTTTTTCGTATTCGAGTGCTCGCCTGCGTGTTCCGTGCTTGAATTTCACCGCTTATCTCCTTTTTACCAAAATAAAAATCCCTTTTTCGCCACTGGAACCCGAGATTTCGGGCGGTACCATCCAGTTTCGAAAAAGAGATTCTCTTTCCGCACTTCGTTATTCGCTTTGTCGCAGCGTTCGCGGCAGGCTCTACTCTCTGATATAGATTTCTTCCTGCGACTCGTGGGTGATAGCCACTCAAACGTCTTCAGGCTGCATTATAGCAAAAGAGCGGTGCAATAGCCACACCGCCCTTCTATGTAGAAGCCTAGAACTTTACCAGAGCCATGGATTCTTTTTGACGAGCTTATGCTTGCGCCACCAGTCCATGACACTCCACTCAGTCTGACCGAGCGCAGCTAACCACATAACCATTGCGTAGATGATATGCTCATCAATGAATGGGTTGTTTTCGAGTGGATTCTCGGCTGCCCATAGCATAACCATCAGTACAGTACCGGCAACCGCAGCGATACGAAGACCGATACCAAGAATCAAGGCAATGCCGATCCCAAGGAGGCCAACCATAAACAGCCAGTCGATCACTACCGAACCTGCAAGGCCAGTAAAGAAACTTGCGAGCGGACTATCTGGATTGACGCCGTGCTGCAAAAAACCTTCAGTCGGCGATACGCCGTTAATCCATGCGTGGCCACCACGCGTTGACATACCGAGTCCAATCAGTTTGTCCAGAAATGCCCACAAAAAGACCCATCCGAGCATAATACGCGCCGCAGCGAGTACATACCATGCGTCTTTATTTGCTGAACTTTTTCGAGCCATTATAGCTTCCCCCTAATTTTTATGGTGCTTATGGCTATAAGTGTATACTGTCGAGGTGTTTTAGGCAAATAGAGCGTTGCCGTACTTGAGTACGATAGCTGCAATCAAGATGAAGAAGATGCCGACCAATACAGCAAGATCGTAGTTCTTTTTTGAGAATTCAGCCATTTTTTCAGGCATAAAACAGAGTGCTTTTTCGCGCGCTGCATAGCGAAACACGCCATACGCGATCAGTAACATAGCAGTGTCAGTGAGAAGACACCATGGACACAACACTTGTATAACAAAGTAGCTCTGATAGAACATCCAGCCTGCAAATACTACACCTGCCAACGCTCCAATCCATGCCGCTCGCATAAACCAGCGCGGAAAACGTGCGCCCGCGAGCGCCGCAACACCAACGGTAATGAGCACTGGCAATGTCATCATGCCGATGTAACTATTTGGGAAGCCAAATAGAGTCGACGAGGCATCGTTTGCCACCGTGGCACAGTTCAGAACGATACTGACACTGCATGTCAGCACAGCGTCAGGGTTTTTCGCAAGCGTCAGCGCCTCAACACTCAGCACGAATGACGCGATAAGCCCGAGGACTCCACCAACAATCAGTACGATGAGCGGCGTTTTATCGATAATTTGCTTTACTGTCTTAGCCATAATAACTTACCTCATTTATCGTTGGCAGCGGTCGCCCACGCCATATATTTAACATTCTTCCGTCATCAGAGAGCGCGATCAGAGTCGGATACTCGACAATATCATAGGCTCGGCAAAACGTCTCGCCGTCGCGCGTATCAGGATTCACCCCCTCAAGTTCGCGCCCAGTCTGTCGATGAAAGTCCCTCAAGTAGTCACTCACCTCTCGTGCGTGATCACTCTCTGTTTTGTAGACCACCACCGTCCTCATACTGTTAGGCTTCCTCCTTCTGGCGACGTTTCTGATCAAGGATCTTCACGAAGTCATCAAGCGTCTGGAATTCATGGAAGACACTCGCGAATCGCACGTAGGCAACTTCATTTGCTTGAGCAAGCTTGTCAAGGACCACTCCGCCGATCGTCTTTGATGGCACTTCATTTTCACCGAGGTCATAGACACTGTCTTCGATATCATTGATGATTGCGTCAACTTCCATCTCTGATTTGAAAAACTTACCAACTGACCGATGGATCGAATTACCAAGTTTTTCGCGATCGAAGAGCTCGCGCGTACCGTCTTTTTTGACGACAGCGATATTACGACGCTCAATACGCTCGTAGGTCGTAAAACGATGTCCGTCCGATGATTCGCGGCGGCGGCGAATTGCCAGGCCATCAGCAGATTCTCGTGACTCAAGCACGCGGCTGTCACCAATTGTATAGTTCTGTGGCACGAGACCTACTCCTCCTTTTGTTGCTTTTTCTTGCGGCGACGAAGGAACGCTGGCGTATCATCATCGTCATCCGTATTCTCGACTGGCTGATCCCAGATACTCGAAGTTGGCTCAGCAGCAAAGTGCTCTGCGGGATCTTCGCGCACCGTTTCGGTTTCGGTTTCAAGCGTATCTACCGCCTGATCCATTGCTGCAGTTTCTTGAGTCTGCTGAGTTGCCTCTTCGCCGTAATATCCGTCAAAACCAGTCGCAATAACGGTGATGATGAGCTCGTCCTCGAGGTCAGGCTTCAGTGTTGCACCGAAGATGATGTTTGCGTCTGGAGAGACGGCGCTTGTGATGATTTCGGCGGCTTCCTGGATTTCAGACATCGACATGTCGTATCCACCGGTGACGTTGAAGAGCACGCCCTTGGCGCCATCGATAGAGACTTCAATCAATGGTGATTCGATTGCCTGCTGCGCGGCCTGCGCGGCACGATCATCACCACTTGCGCGGCCAATCCCCATCAATGCACTGCCGGCGTTGCTCATGATTGCCTTCACGTCAGCGAAGTCGAGGTTGATCAGACCATGTTCAGTGATAAGTTCAGAGATTCCTTGGACACCCTGCCTGAGGACATCGTCAGCGATCTTGAATGTTTCGAGGAGCGGCGTGCGGCGATCAATCGTCTGAAGCAGACGGTCGTTTGGAATCGTAATCAATGTATCGACTTGACGACCAAGGTTACCGATGGCACCCTCTGCATTAAGGCGACGCTTTTCACCTTCGAAACTGAACGGTCGAGTTGCAACACCGACGACCAGAATACCGAGGTCGCGAGCAATTTCCGCCACAACATGACCAGCACCCGAACCGGTACCACCACCGGCACCAATCGTAACAAACACCATGTCTGCGCCATCAAGCGCATCACGGATTTCGTCAGCTGATTCACGTGCAGCCTGCTCGCCAACAGATGGATTGGCGCCAGCACCAAGACCATTTGTCGTGTTGTGTCCAAGGTGAAGCTTCACGTCTGCCTTCGAGTTGTGGAGTGCCTGAGCATCAGTGTTCATGGCGATGAACTGCACGCCAGTGAGTCCAGCATCTTTCATGCGGTTGACCGCACTACCACCAGCACCGCCAACACCAACGACCTTGATGCTTGCGAATGTCTGAATTTCAGTTGGTTTAACTTCTGGCATGTTCCCTCCTCAGGCTAAACGGGGCTCTATAAAATCTGCCCCCAGTATACAATGTTTTGTCTCAAGAATCTATGATTTGAACTTGCTGAACACATTCTTGACGAGAGAGTGTGCCAACTTGAGTGCACTTGCACCAGATGAAGCGCCGCCGCGTGACTTTTTTGTATTCACGTGCGCACCATCAGTTTCGTTATCAAGGAGCATCAGTCCAAGCGCTGCTGCATATTCTGGCGACTCAACAGATTCGTTAACACCGCCAAATCCGGTTGGTTTACCGACACGGACAGCAAGGCCGAGCTTTTCTCGTACATATTCGCTCATGTGACGCATCTGAGAGGCGCCGCCGACGAGCACAACACCGCTCGGTAGTTGGCCGGCACGACCGGCCTTCTTGAGTTCTTTGTGAACAAGTTCAAAAATCTCATCGAGACGAGCGCTCACGATATCATCAATATCTTCAGTCTGAAACGTCTGGATTTCGCCATCAACTTTGTGACTAATCCCCTCTTTGTCCGTGCGCACTACTGCCGATGCATACTTCATCTTGATCTCTTCAGCAACCTCAGGGTCTGTCTTGAGACCAATTGCAAGGTCATTTGTCACGTGCATGCCGCCAAACGGCACAATGCCAACGTACTGCAAATCACTTTCTTCAAAGATAGCCACACCTGTCGTAGCGCCGCCCATATCGACAACAGCAACACCACTTTCGAGTTGCTTCTCGGTCAACACAGCTTTTGCCGCCGCAAGCACAGATGGAATTGCATCATGCGTCGTCACTGTCGCCATCTCGGTCGCTTTGCGCAAGTTTTCGATATGTGGCGTCAGCGCACTGATAACATTCGCGTTAATCTCAAGACGAGTTCCCGTCATGCCGACAGGATCTTTGATGTTATCTTGCCCATCAAGGCGAAAGGCGTGCGGAACAACTTCGATAATTTCACGGTTTGGCGGAATTTTTCCAACCGTTGCAACCTCTTCAACGCGCGCGATATCATCTGGACCAATCTCATGATCCATTGCACCGACAGCAATCATTCCTTCAGCTTTCGTACTCAAAATATGTGAACCATTGATACTGAAACTTGCACCGTTGACTTCATACCCGCTCATGCGCTCAGCTTCACCGAGTGCATCATCGATTGCTTTAGCTGGACCGTTGAGGTGTACGACTGTCCCTTTTCGCATGCCGCTGTTTGGTGCCGTGCCGACGCCAACAACAGTTGGTATACCAGTAGATTCATCGATATGCCCGACAACACAGCGAACCGTCGTCGTGCCGACATCTACCCCTACGGCGTATCGAGAGTTTTCATTCATGTCTTTCAGTATACCGCTTACGCACTTTTTTGAACAGGTGCGCAAAAAAATTTCGTAATACTACTTCTGTGTCAGAATCTCGGCGCCGTCATTGGTTACGAGAATCGTGTGCTCAAAATGTGCCGAAAGACTGCCATCGCGTGTTGCGATCGTCCAGCCATCATCTTCGGTGCGAATTTTCTCTCCGCCGAGCGTCGCCATTGGCTCGATTGCGATCGTATCGCCTACATGCAAGACAGGGCCAGTCCCGGCGCGACCGTAGTTTGCCACCTCTGGTGCCATATGCATTTCGATACCAACCCCGTGGCCAACTAGCTCACGTACGATACCAGTGCGAGCATCGTTGAGTACTTTTTCTACTGCCGCAGAAATATCACCGATACGAGTCCCTTCGCCCTTGATGGCGTCGATGCCAGCGTAGAGGCTGCGTTCAGTCGCCTGTAGTAAGTGCTTCACCGCACCTCGAGGTTCTTCGTCAACAACAATGGTGAATGCGCTGTCCGTCATCATATTTCTGTACGTGATCACAAGATCGAAACTAACGATGTCACCTTTTTCAAATGCAACATCGGTTGGCACGCCGTGAACAATCTGGTCGTTCACACTGATACAAATATTGCCCGGAAAATTCACCTCAGGTGATTTGTACGTTACCTGCGCGCCATATTCTGCAATCTTGCCACCAACAAACTCATCCACGTCCGTGCCAGTGACGCCAGCATGCACAAATCCACGAATATCATCGAAGATACGTGCCAAAATCGCACCACCTTCGCGCATTGCTTGGATTTGGCTAGGCGTTTTGGTCGGTTGCATTGCCTTCGGTCGCTTCCACTACTTCGTCATAAATCTTGTCATGTACTTCACCTGCCGTACCAACACCCTCGAGGTGAACGATACGGACGCCGTCCTCAGCAAAGATACCGAGCACTGGATACATTTTTTGACGATAGATGTTCATGCGCTTCGCAATCGTATCAGGTGTGTCTTCCATGCGACCACGCTTTTCGAGGCGCTTCATGATCTCAGACTCAGGAACCTCGAGCGCGACGACGAGTTCAATCCGTTCGCCATTCTCATCCATGTAGTTAGCGAGCCACTCGGCCTGCTCCTTGGTGCGAGGGAACCCGTCGACGATAGTTCGCGGGTAGTTGTTCGCCTTTGCGTCACGAATTGCTCGGTCGAATACTTCATAGGTCAGCTCGTCACTCACCAATTCGCCACTCTTGAGGACGCGAATTACTTCAGGATCATCGCTCGCACGAAGCATTTCGCCTGTCGAAAGCCATTTCCAGCCCATACGAACAGCGAGCATCTGCCCCTGCATACTTTTTCCGGCACCAGTTGGGCCAAACAATAAAATCATTCGTTTCCCCTTTTTCGAGAGTTATTTATTTAGTTCTTCTTTGACGATTCGTGCCAGTATTGCACCATCAGCGCTATTGCCTGCCACTTGCTTCACTGCACCGATCACTTGTCCCATTGCTTGGGGACCACTGACGCCAAGCGCGGCGATCTTTTCCTGCACGAGTGTACGGATTTCATCTTCACCCATCTGTTCAGGCAAGTAGGCTTCGAGTACTGCAGATTCTTTCTCTTCAGGTTCAGCCAGATCATCACGTGCATTTTCGTGGTAGAGTTTTGCGGCTTCGCGACGTTTTTTGACTTCGCGAGCGATCACTTTTTCGATCTCAGCATCAGGTAGACCTGCTTCACGCTGGCCTGTGGCCACTTCTTCGTTCAAGATAGCTGCCTTGAGGTTGCGAAGAACCTCACCTACAAAACGATCGCCGCCCAGAAGAGCGGCTTTCATATCGTTTGCAATTTGCTCTTTAAGAGCCATTGATTAGCGGACTCCGAGGCGCATTTTCGCCATTTTGTCAGCTTTGCGCTCTTTGCGAATGATCGCCTTTGCGCGACGCTCAGTCTTGCTGATTGGCTTGCTGAAACGCATAGAAGCTTTCGCTTCGCTCAGCACACCGCTCTGCAACACCTTACGGTTGAAACGACGAATGATGTTTTCGTTCGCTTCTTTCTCGTCTTTACGTGTAACTTGTACCATATCGGTAGTATTTTATCAGATTGAATGAAACTAATCAACTCCTGACTGTGCGCTAATTGACTTTTCTTAGTGCTTATGCTATAATGATAGTATGGAAACACTCCAAACACCAACATATTCAGATATAGAAGAAGCTCGCATGCGTAGACTAGGCGCGGAATCTCTTGCTTTCATGGTATCAGGTGAACCCCTCAAGTTTGAGGATGACATCAAGAATACGCCCCCAGATACGTCCGCACAAGCTCCAGATGCAAGAATCGATCCACGCATACAGGTTCGTCCCGACGACAGGCAGATAGCGAAAAAATATCGATAGAAGTGTCCGCTCCTCGGCTCTAACAATCTGATATACTCATACGCCACAGTCGCCCCTCAACACTGCGCCTACCCCGCCATTCATTGAGCGTTGGCTCATACCAGACGTCGACAACCTCACCTATCTCGTAGGTGTACTCATCCGCCTTACTGAAGGCAATATGATCCATCGTCGCACCTGCCGCATCGCGGAAGGTGTATTTAACATGCTGCGCCTCCGCACCCATCGTCCGTCGAGACAAGACTGTAACGCCGTTGGTACGTAGTACCGGATCGGGATTGCCATTGCCAAACGGTTCGAGCGACGCAAGCTGCCCTACGAGTTCTTCGGTGACATCGCCGAACAGACACACGGCATCCTCTTTCGGATACAGATGCTCGATCTGCGATTCGAGTTTCAGCGAGCGATAATACTCGTTGACGCGAGCACGGAAGGCATCAATATTCTCAACTGGCAGCGTCACACCGGCCGCAAGTTTATGACCACCACCCTTGGTGATGATATCGTCACTCGCCCGAATCGCATCAGCAGCGCTGAAATCGCCATAGCTCCGCGCACTGCCCTTCGCCTCATCATCCATCTCTTCGAGGACATAAGTTGGTTTGCTGAATTTTTCGAGTAATTTTGCCGCCACAATACCGATAATTCCATGGTTCCAGCCTTTGCCGCTCACAACCAAGACCGGATCATTTTCATAGTTCGCCGCGACGACAAGCGCTTCGCTCAAGATACTATCCTGCTCCGCGCGGCGCGCGGCGTTCATCTCATCGAGCTGCTGCGCAAGCTCGAGCGCCGTCTCGCCGTTGTCACTGAGTAGCATGTCCTGTGCATACTTGGCCGTCTCGAGCCGACCAGCGGCGTTCATGCGTGGACCGAGCGCAAACCCGAGGCTACGAGCATTCACGAGCTCGGGCTCAACACCAGCAACCGCCATCAAGGCACGCAATCCCGGACGACGTGTCTTTTTGAGCACTTCCAATCCCCAATAGGCGTGCATACGATTCTCATCCTGGAGCGTGACAACATCACATACCGTACCCAGCGCAACGAGATCGAGAAGCCACTTCTCGTGCCCAGGCTCGAGGCCGTCAAGCCGTGTCTGCAGCGCCTGGATCAACTTGAATGCAACGCCAACTCCAGGCAGATCGAGAAACGGATAAATCTCACCTCGCTTCGGTGAATCTGCCTTGAGAACATAGTTTTCGAACTCATCAGGAAACTCATCGAGCCAGCGCTTTGGGTTGATTACTGCAACAGCCGGCGGCTGCTCTTTGGCAACGTTGTGGTGATCGGTGACGACAACATCGATACCGAGTTCCTTAGCACGAGTAATCGGCTCATGACTCAGGCTGCCGCAGTCTACTGTCAGGATGAGGTTCGCTCCCGTTTTGGCGATTTTTTCGACTGCGCCAACCGTCATGCCGTATCCTTCGACAAAGCGATTCGGAATAAACGTATCGACGTACTCAAACCCGAACGAACCCAGTGCGTCTACCAGAATCGTCGTGGCCGTCAGCCCGTCGATGTCGTAATCTCCGTAGATGACAACGCGCTCCTGATCCTCACGAGCCGAGACAAGTCGGTCGACTCCAGCACTCATATCAGGCAGCAAAAACGGATCATGTCCCATGTCATATGAAGGCGACAAAAACAAATCGCGCGCAGCTCCATCGAGACCACGCGCGGCTAAGATCTGCTCAAATAATGTCATAGACTACTGAGGCTGTACGTCGGCAGTGCGCTTCGTTCGTGACGATTGATGCTGCTGCGACTTGATAACGATACTCTGAAGTTCTTTGAAGATTGGGAACTGCTTGTTTGTCGAGTAAATCTTGGTGTTACCCTGCTTTTCACTAGCGAGAAATCCCACTTTTTCGAGTCGCTTCAATTCACGCTGAATATTGCCTGGATCTTCCTTGATAAGTTTCGCGAGGCCGCGAACATGTGTTCGGAAATCAGGATACTTCGCATACACAACGACAATCTTGCGGCGCACCCGAGAAGTGATAAAGACGTCTAACATACTCCCTTTCGCTTAGTCTTGCTCAAACGTTGCTATTTATTCTACACCATTTCGGTCAGCGGATGCAAGATTTTAACGCCAATTCATGATGATTTCGCTGATGCGTTTCATCGTTTCCTCGGGGGTAGGCAACTCATTCTGCTCATAATAGTGCTCTGTGTTGATATAGTTCTCTTTCACGTCGAGCACATGGATTTCATCAGCCATAATATGCACTTTATCGACTGCATCGATCGTAGCAATTGGCGAAACAACCACGAGTTTTTGCGTACGAATTGGTTTGAGAAAATCGAACATCACGTCTATCCGCGTACTGCTATTCAATCCGTCGTCTACAACAATCACTACGCGATCAAGTAGCAGACTGGCATCAATCGTGCCGTTATCGCCGAGCAATCTGTTAATACCCTGAAATGCCTCGCGTTTTTGCTCATCGAGATAGCTGTGGAACTCACTCGTATAGCCTTCGATTTCACCTTCGCTAAATGCTGAATTATACGTAAAGTTTCCGCTCTGCGCGACTGAGCCAAACGCCATTGACTCACCCGGCACCTCAATCTCTTTTGTAACGAGCATCATCATGACGCAGTGAAGATCAGCCGCAATCTGTTCGGCGACCATCGCACCACCGACACTCAACGCCACGATGGCAGTGTTCTCATACCGGTACTGCACCAACTGCTCAGCCAATAAGCGCCCAGCCTGCCCACGCGATTCAAAATACATATGCTTATTGTAACAGACCCCGAGCAGTATAATAGCTACATGTACTACTACGAAATCGCACCATCGCTGATCGTCCGCGCGGGTCAAAACACCCTCACCTACTCAAGCGACTCCGTACTCGATACTGGTGCGATCGTAGAGGTTGAGATAGGCTCACGCCTCACAATCGGCGTCGTCACAGAGCGCGTCAAAGCTAAACCGGCCTACGAAGTAAAACCAATCAAAAATAATCTGGCGCTTACACTGCCCGCACAACTTCTTCGAACACTCGCTTGGACCGCCGAGTATTATCACACCCCGCTTGCGTCCGTTCTGCAAACCGCCTTGCCCCGCGGCCTCACAAAACAACGCCGCGCCACAAAAAAATCCGTACTTCAGGCCACCCGAAACCGAACAAAAAATGTACTCAATACAGATCAGACTGCCGCTCTCGAGAAGATACGGGCCACTCCGTCAGGCACAATTCTTCTGCATGGCATCACCGGCTCGGGCAAGACCGAAGTGTACATCCGTGCCGCTCAGGACGCACTTGCAGCGGGCCAATCTGCAATCATTCTCGTGCCAGAAATCGCACTTACGTCTCAGCTTGTCGCTGATTTCCAGCATCACTTCGCCGACATTATACTCACCCATTCCAAGCAAACTGAAGCCCAGCGTCATCACGCCTGGCTCGATGTGCTTCAGTCAGACAATCCTCGCGTCGTCATTGGTCCACGCTCGGCACTATTTTCACCTCTCAGCTCAATCGGACTCATCGTGATCGACGAATGCCACGAACCGAGCTTCAAACAGGAGCAAGCACCTCGCTACTCCGCACTTCGCCTCGCTAGTACCCTCTCACACGAGCATCGGGCGAAACTCATTCTCGGCAGTGCAACACCAAATGCGAGCGACTACTATCTTGCCAAGCACGCCAATCGCCCCATCGTTGAGATGTTCAATCTCGCACGCACGGATGCCGTCAAGCCAACTATTCAGTTAATCGACATGACCAAGCGCACCAACTTCACTAAACATCGCTTTTTCTCAGACGCGCTCATTGCCCGCATCACCTCGACTCTCGCGGCAGGAGATCAGTCACTCGTGTTCCATAACCGTCGCGGGAGCGCACCGATCACTCTTTGCGAAGAATGTGGCTGGCAGGCTGGGTGTGGCCGCTGTTTTGTGCCGCTCACTCTTCACGCAGATCAGCACAAACTCGTGTGCCACATTTGCGGTATGTCCAGTCCAGTTCCCACCTCGTGTCCAGAATGTGGTAGTGTCGACATACTGCACAAGGGCATTGGGACAAAACTGATTGAGTCGGAGCTCATGCGACTCTTCCCCAAGGCTCGTATCGCTCGTTTTGACGGTGATACCGATACCGCAGATGCCCTCGATCAACGCTATCAAGAACTGTACGACGGTGAAATCGACATTATCGTCGGTACCCAAGTCATCGCCAAAGGTCTCGACCTCCCCCACCTTCGCACAGTCGGTGTCGTCCAAGCAGATGCCGGACTCAGCCTTCCAGACTACACCTCATCGGAGCGAACATTCCAGTTACTCAGCCAGGTTATCGGTCGCGTCGGTAGGTCATCGCACGAAACACACGTTATTGTTCAGAGCTACCAACCGACCCATCCAGCCGTGCACGATGGCATCGCACAAGATTACGCTACCTTCTACGAGCGCACGCTCAAACTCCGAAAAGCCAGCAACTTTCCTCCGTTTACTCACCTCCTCAAGCTCGTGTGCATCTACAAAACCGAAGCTGCAGCCGTACGCAACGCCCAGAAGCTTGCCGCGCAACTCCGCTCGTCTGTCCCTGACATTGAACTACTCGGGCCAACCCCAGCATTCTACGAACGCGTCCGCGATACCTATCGCTGGCAGCTCGTGCTCAAGTCGCCACACCGCCAAGCGCTCCTCGATGCGCTCGAATATTTGCCACTGAGTCACTGGCAGTACGAACTCGACCCCCTAAGCCTCCTCTAATCTGGTATACTAAAACCAATGAAAAAAGAAGCTATCATCACCCTACCTCACGCACATTTGCGCCAAAAATCATCGCGCGTCTTCGAAGTGTCCGATGAGATCAAGCAATTGATCGACGACATGACGAGCGCGAGTCTTGACTGGGAAGATTCACGACCCCACGAAATCAGCGCCGCCCTCGCCGCCGTGCAGATTGACCGCCTCGAGCGAGTCGTCATCGTACGCAGTGATTTCGACGACAAGGAGATCCGCGAATTCACCCCTCTCATCAATCCGGAAATCGTCAAATACGAAGGCGAGCAAATCGAAGATTTTGAAGGCTGCCTCAGCGTCAAAGACGTCTACGGCAAAGTAAAACGCTGGAGCAAGATTCGCGTCAAAGCGCTCAACCTCGATGGTGAAGAAGTTCGTTTCCGCGCCGAAGGCTTCCTGGCTCGCGTCATCCAACACGAAGTCGACCACACGAACGGCATCGTCTTTATCGATCACATCCGTGATACCCACGATGCCTTCTACTACCTCAATGCCAAAGGTGAGCTTGAGCCTCGCGACTACGACCAGTACATCAAGGACAACCATGACCTCTGGGAAGATTAATCCGGAACCAACTGTTTTCTTCGGGAGTGGACCGGTTGCCGCACGATCTCTTGAGCTTCTCCTCGAACACACCCCTGTCGAAGTTGTTATCACCAAGCCACGTCCACCTCATCACAAAGGTGACGTGCCCGTGCTCGCGCTTGCCGAAGCACGCGGGTTACGCGTCATCACTGCCGCCAACAAAGCCGAACTCAACCAGCGCATAGCAGAAGAATCGTTTCAGAGCCGATATGCAGTACTGATCGACTTTGGCATCATCGTCAGCCAAGCGGTGATTGATACGTTCGAGCTCGGTATTATCAATAGCCACTTTTCACTTCTTCCTCATCTCCGCGGCGCCGACCCAATCACTTGGTCAATCGCCAACGGTGACGAGACTACCGGTGTTAGCTTGATGTGCGTTGATGAAGGACTCGATACCGGCACACTCATCACCTCTCGTACACTCCATCTCGAACCAACCGACACAACCATCAGTTTGACCGAAAAACTCATCGACCTGAGCGACGCACTTATCCAAGAATACGTCCCTCGCTACCTCGCAGGCGATATCACCCCGCACAACCAACCTCATCCAGATCGCGCGACGTATTCACGCAAACTCACGAAGGACGATGGCCGCATCGACTGGAACGACTCAGCTGTTTCAATCGAGCGTAAAATCCGCGCCTTTATCGAATGGCCGCAATCACGTGCCCGTTTCGCCGGACTCGACGTCATCATCACCCGCGCACATGTCGTGCCTGGAGCGGGTACGCCGAGCACCTATCACCTCGAAGGCAATGAGTTTATCGTCTACACCGGAGATCAGGCTCTATCGATCGACGCACTCAAACCTGCGGGCAAAAAAGAAATGCCCATACAGGCATTTCTTGCGGGATATCGTAGTAAACTTTAGGCGGCTGGCTCTTCGAGTCCACCAAGGATAGCATCGCGGTTCTTGACCGTTTCGTCCTTGAGTTCTTGCATGGTAGCCGCAACAACATCACGGTAGTCAGGACGGTTGAGTCCGAGCCACTTGAGGCTTGCGTATTCTGATTTGACGACCAATTCAGGTACATCAGCTGGCGCACCGGTCTTGAGCTGTTGCCAGACAGCATCTTCTTGATAGTTCGGGATGTTATCGGCAATCCACTTGTTGACCTTGGCCTCATCGCGATCGATGAAACTTTCAAACTCATCAAGTTGAGCGTCAGATAGGCCTTCAGATAGCTTTGTACCGACACGCAGCTCGAGCTGCTCGCGGAAATAATCCAAAAATGCCTGTTTTTGGTCTTCCGGCAATTCGCCGAGACCTACTTCGTCAAGAAATTTCTCATCAAGTTGAAACATACAAACCTCTTTTTAGAGTTATCTAATAGAGTCATTATAGCATTGAAAATCGCAAGAGCGTAGTACTGCTTCGCTGTCCGGCCCCAAAAGGAGGGGCCGGACAGCGATAAGCATCAGACTTGGTCGTCAGAAGATGACGACCAGAAGCCCGATGGCAGCGAACGCCGCGGCCGCGGCCGCTGAGCTGAAGGCCCAGCGACGACCACGGCCATTGACTAGGCCGATGGTCTGAGCGACTGCCCAGACCACCATTGCCAGCCAGAACAGCCGATGCGCCAGGGCCACGTAGCCGTGAGCACCAATGGCATAGGCCACCACTGCAACGACGGCAAGCACGAACGCGGTCCCGAAGATAGCGGTGGGCGTGTAGAGCCCCCGACCATCTTTGAACCCGTTGAGCCAGGCCTCCGCACGTCCCTTGAGGGTGCGGTCGTAACGGGACTGCCAGAAAGCATCCCGCCCCCGATCGCGTGCCTCATTGTCGTCGGAGGCAGCGGCCAGCGCCGCCTCCAGAGCCGCGGGGACATCACCCCGGGTTGTGGTAGTGCGGAGACTGTCCTCGAAGACAGCCTTCCCGTGGAGCCAAGCCCCACCGTCCGCGGCTGTGGCAGTCATTGCTGCCTCGATTGGGACCTGATAACGGTCCGGGATCCGGAAATTCATGTTACTGCCCTTCGTTTGGTCGGAGTGACGAAGCTACGCTCTTGCGCTGCGCAAGCGTGTAGCTGGCGCACACCATTTGTATTGGTGCACAATACAAAAAGTGTGCGCCAGCCAGAAATAGCTCACGCAACAATACCTATGATGAAAAGTTCATTACGGTATCGTAATGAAGTATATTATAGCAAAAAATGTATTTTTTGTCAATATATGATTATGCCTGCGCCGACGTATCATCCGGAGTATTTTGGTCCTCGATGGTTTCCGGGCTAAGCTTTTCATTGAGAGCAAATTCAACTTCATCGAGCAATTCAAGGTATCGGCTCAAGCGGTCGTCCGTATTCTCAATCGAAGATATCAGCTCGAAAGCTCGCCGATACAAGCCAGCGTCCTGTTGCACCTGCGCAAGTCGCATGACGAGCTGTAGTCTCTCTTCATTTGACAAGCCCTCAGCCTCAATCATAGGCTGCACTGCACGCAAAAGGTCCTCGCGTAGCTGAGTCAATTCATCTTTCATATACTGCCCCCCTTTTTTTCATTCTAAAGTTACACCTAATTATAAAGTGGTTGCGATACCGAGACAAGCTTACTGTACAAATCTAGGTTTTCCAGTAAGGTTAACGGGGCCGATTTTCTGATACAACTCGCGACGAACCCTATCTGGATCCCGAGTAATATTTTTGCGCGCCCACTTCCGTCCTGCGGCCGTAAAGCTGAATTCAGGGCCGTTTGCAGTTTCTTTGATAACGTATGTTGCCCCACCATCAATCTGTGCCGGCATTAGATATGATAGACCTACCGCAACCTGCGCGCGATCGTGGAACCACTCTTTGATCATCGCAGTCATATTGCGTTCAACTCGACTCAGTGTTGCATTGCGATGCAGATAGCCACGCTCGTTTATCCTTCGGCCAGCCAGTCCTTCGCCTCGCTCGCGATACCCACCTTCGTCGAATCCACCCCATGCCGCAGTAATAGGACGACCAGCTACGTATTCCGCTTCTAGCCTATCCACCTTCGTGTCAATGTTTGCCCCTGGCACATACTGCGATACCGTCCGACTATCAACGCCGTCCGAACCATCGGTCGGGGCTTCGTATCTATAATATGACGTGAACCCTGAGTCCACGAGCCTACCAGATGCACGACCGGCCTCTATCCTGCCTCCGACCTTGAGATCGTCTGAGCCGGCTCCTGTATCAGTCTTGCTATGCCCAACACCGCCGACTGCAGCGAGAGTCGACATGCGCGCCGCCATATTAATCCCGATCGTAGGAACCCACGAATTAAATTGCTTTCGATTCGAGAGTACATGCATAATCTCACGAAAGTTTGTCGCAAATGCAAGACCTGGCAGTTCCGGATGCCGAGCCGTTTCCCAGCGCACAGCGCCCGTGAATACATCCTTCTCAGGGTGACGATCAAATAGGCGCACCATACGCTCGAGATACTGCGCATCCATTCCTTGTGCATCCGCATCATTTCGAATCATCAAAACTTCCTGATTCGGCATTTTGCCATCGCGCATTGCACGCTCAACAGACATCATGGCCGTATCGTACATTCTTTGAGCAACATGACCGATCATGCCCCTGCCATATTCATTGTTCTGTCGCTTCTCTTCACTCCATGTCTTTTGAACCGTCGCAATCGAGAGATCAGGGAAATCATGTCGCGCACGTTCAATTTCCGCAAGCGTCTTATGTATTTTTTCGCTTTTTTGCGGATCAGATTCCGCCGAGTCAAACCAGTTCACATACAGTAAAATTGTTGCCTGCCCGGCCGCATCACCCTGTTGCGCATACAGCGAGAGCGTTTTATAGATATTATCAGATTCAGATGCAGCAGCGACAGGAATCGTGACAACTGCCCTCGTGTCAGAAGATAGGTTTTGCAGCTCCTGACTTGAGGTAATTGCCGCTTCGATTTCATCGGCATACTCATCGCTCACGGATGACCGTAGATGCTCACGATACCAACTAAGTTCTTGCGCGGTATCCAGACGTGCTTGTGGATCCGACTCTAGGCGGGGCGATCGATCACGAGCAAGCGCTATCCGCTCCCGCTCCGATTCATACGAATTGGTCGACAGGCTAGGGTGTCCATATCCACCATATATCTCGCGCCTCGGAACCCTTTCTGCGCGCTCGAGTGACCTGCGCGGCACGACTCCAGGCACCCCAAAACCTTCAACTTCCCGTGCGGGCACATCAACAACGCGCTCAATCGCCGGAGGTGTCACTTTCATGTGAGGTACATACTCCTGGGTTTCGGTTGTGACTGTTGTTGTCATTTCATGTGTCGATTGATCGCCTACGAGTGTCGCAAGTGGTGCCATGTGTGTCACGCCATCTGCCTCAGAACGAATCTCAACAACCTCAGCATAGGCACCATGGAACTGCATATGCCCACTGCCATCGACAGAGAAGAATTGCGCCGCAGGGTCATCCGGAGCGATATTTATCGTACCGTCCGGCTGAACATCAACCATGAATACTTCTCCCTGGGTATCACGTGACGCAGAGACTGCGAGCTTCAATGCTCCCTCTTGAGCATCCTCGGCCCAGTTTGTTTGTTCAGACCCCTGGAAAGAGCCATTCTCTGTCATATGAGCAACCGTCATTTGAACGCCACCATTAGACGCCTTACCGGCGTCACCACCCCACCAGAGTCCGAGCTCATTGCGGTCGTACTTGCCCGGCGTGTCGTTGTTGTACCAGAAGTCACGCTTCACATCGACGGTTTGATCTTGGTGCGAAGCGATATATTCATTAACGCCGACCGTGGCCGTGGTTGTCTCTGTATGCGAAACGTAGGAGCCTCCGTCCATAACGCTGACATTGCTATCATGAAGCAGTACAAGACTGTGCGCGGTCAGCTCTCCCGTTGGATCAGTTTCAAGTCCCTGTACGAGCGTGCTGCCGTCTGGCGCATGAATATCCATCGTGCCGTCCGCATTCGTCACAAGCTCGTAGTCGCTCGGCAGTTCTAGTGCATCATGCGTTGACCCCAAGTTATACGATGTGTAGGTGCTTGACGGCATATCGTACTCAATGTGCGATGAGGCTGACTGACCATTCACCATACCCTCAAGCAATGTTTGACGACCGTCAGTCGATAAGCCTGCTGGGTGAACGAGATGCTCAGCAAGCCCGTCATAGCTTGGGTTCGCGAATGCGGCAATCTCTTGAGCGCCTACGCCGAAGACGAAGCTTGTCGTGAAACCTACCGCCGCAGCAGTGGTTACACGCTTTGCACGAAGCTTGTTAAAAACGCGATCCTTAGCATCGATATCCGCGCTGAGCTCAAGAACGGCGTCGGTGTGGAGTGCAAGTGCGTCATCGATATCGCTATCCGATTCTATGCCAAGTGCATTCCTAAATCCTTCTGGTAGCTCAGAAAGTCTCCCCGCTAATTGCTGCTTTGCACGTGCCCGTGCAACGTCGAGGTCAAACCGCTCCTGCTCAATGCGCGCGACATCCGAGTACGCAACTAAATCGATATTCCGACTATCCGACAGTCGCACGCGAGCCTCTACCATTGAGATGGCCTCATACGCCTGCTGTACCTGCTCGGGTGTCAATTCATCAGTAGATTCAAACAATCCATTCAGTTCTTCTGTAAGGTCAATCGCACTTGCGGTTTCGTAGCGCGCCTGCTCCATCTCGTCACGTCGAGCACCCTGATCATACTGTTTTCCCTGCGCCATTTCGCGCGAATGCAATGCTCTTTCAACTTTGACACGCTTATTCTCTCGCAGCGCAGCAAAGGCGCCACCAAGCACGCCAGGAGCTGCGGTTACGCCAGCTGCATGCATTACCGTGCTTCGTCCGAGTCGAGCGACACCAAGAGCCACGGCGGCGGCAGTACCAATCGTTTCAGGACCGACAAGCGAACCGATGCGCGACTCTTGTAGCCGCTCTACTGCTCGATCGATCTTGCCGAGGTGGGCTTCGGTGCGAACATTGGTTCGAGCCTCACCACTATAGATAGTCATGCCTTCGAGGACACGCTCAATGCTCTCGCCATGCTCGATAAGTGAACGAACCTGCTCAGCCACAGCCAAAAAGTTATCTATGCGCACACGCCCTTCGCCTATAAGCTCGGTGTTGCCGTTTTGATCGAGCATTTCTAAAATACGATCTTTTTCAGTCTCGAGAGCGTCAGGATCTGTTATCTCACCAATAGCAAACCGACGAAGCAAATCTTTCATATGCGTCGAGAACTCGGAGTCACCCTCGAGCTCTGCTCGCTGCTCGCCAGCCCCGTCTACGCCATCATGGATAGCCTCGTCAAACTCAGAGGTAAAGCGCTCCAGTGTTGCAAGCTGAGCGCGCTCACGCTCCTCGTCACTCAACCCCTCGAGCGCGAGTACGTCATTTTCGTTTTGCAAATGCTCAATTGCTTCTTGACGATAGCGCTGAAAAACAAGATTTCCAATAATTCCATTTTCGCCACGCCACATGTTTCGCAGAAACCTGCGAACGCGCCCACCCGATTGCATCTCGTCTCGATGTCGCGCCTCGGCAGCGTCACGCGCATTCGACAGCACGTCGCGGCTTTCGTCTACAAACGCTAGCGTTGTACGGATATCTCTCGGTTCAGCATCAGCAGCCGCTGGCTGAGGCTGAAGTTCCGCCGTGTCACTCTCGCCGCCTTCGGCAGGCGCCTCATCTTGATGATTGTGCGCATCGTAGCGCTGCGCTGCACGATCTTGATCAATTTCATCGCCGCCGAGGGGTTCATTTGTGTCCGGCACACCGCTCGCCGCCTCTGCTGGCTCCCGATTAAGATCCTCGACACCACCGTCGCTAGCGCGACCAGTTTCGTTGGCAGTCTGCGCCAGAGTCGCTTCATCGGGAGCAGGAGGATGTAATTCGTTCCGAGCATCTGCAATGAGCGTATCAATCTCTTGGTTCGTCATTTCATAAATTGACTTAAAGCCCAATAAATCAGACAATGCCGCCCGCTTGTCTGCATACGACTCCTTGCCGCTCACGGCTGACAAGATAGCATTCAGCTCATCGGCACGAGCGAGCGCCTTTCGATGCTCCAAGTTACCTTGCGCACCGGCAGCGAGCGCCCTAAGCTCAATATTATTTGTGTGATACTTGTCACCAAAATCAAACAGACCGCTATCGGTCATCTTGCCACGCAAGTCCGCAACTGGCGTATCCGAGTCTTTTACCTCTGACCATATATCAGATAACGCGTCGAGTTGAGCATCAGACAAATTCTCATGTCGTAATTTTTGATCATGATTTTCACTTGGCTGCGCTTCGTTGATAGGAGTATCCTCACTCATTAGATCTACTCTCGGCTATGTGTTTTCCGGTGCGACACCATTATTATCCGCATCCCCCAGGTACAGCTCCCTAAAACGAAGCATCGTCTCAAGTGTCACGCGCTGTATGTCAACGCCGCAATCAACAATATACGATTGCACTTCCTGCTCAGATGCACTCGTATCGAGAAGATCGTTCAATCCGTCAACTTTATCTTCAGGTAGAGCCTCGATAACCGCACGATCTATCTGGTCCATCAATCGAGTCTGCAGATCTTTTGCCATCTGCTCTCGCAGCTCAGGCTCTACAGCAAGCTGCTTGTCTTCAAGCATTGAATTGATGAACTGAACGAATGGGTCAGACTCCATGGCTCTTTCCTTGTGTTTTTATGTTTCTCTAGAAGCGCAGAGAGCGCACTCTTATCATGAATATAGCATACCAATGATACAAAAAACAACGCTTTTGCTTATTGCAATTCGCGCTTGACGAGTTCGCGAGTGAAGAATTCGAGCTTATCACCTTCTTCGACGAGAAGCTTCTTGTCGGTTTTGAGGCTCAAACCACACATTTCACCTTCGAAGACCTCTTTGGCTTCGACTTGTTGACGCTGAACGTGCTCAACGGTCACTTCAGCAAGTTGCTCATCACCACGCTTGACGCGGGTCAGGAGGCCAGCGGTAATTTTACCGCTCGTGACTTCACCACCACAGATAACTTGGTCTTTGAGCGTACGGAAGACACCCTTGACGGTCAGTGCACCAACCTCTGCCTCAACAACCTCCGGTGCAAGCAAATCGCTCATCGAGTGCAGTGCGTTATCGAGCAGTTCGTAGATGACCTTGTAGATACGGATTTCGACGCGATCACGCTGAGCGAGGCGCTTGACTGCAGGAGGTAGATCAACGTTAAAGCCATAGATAATCGTTTTGTCGCTACCGATAGCGAGGCGAACATCATTCTCAGAAATATTACCGACACCGCTACTGACGATGCGAAGTGTCACGTCGCCCTTGGTGTCAATCAGCTTGAGGCTGTCGATAACAGAGGTTAGAGATCCCTGTACGTCAGCACGGACGATAACGTTGAAGTCAGCTGCATCGTGCTGCTGGCTCATCATCTTGAGGAGGTCAGCGCCGGTAACGTTGGTACTGGCAGCAGCTTCGGCGTTTTCCTGACGGTGCTTTTCGATCAGGTTACGCGCTTCTTTTTCGCTCTTCACAATTTCGAAACGATCACCAAATTGAGGAATTTCTTTGAATCCAGTCACCGTCACGGGAGTTGACGGACCAGCCTTGGCAATTTGCTCGTTCTTGTAGTTGAGAAGTGTGCGGACCTTGCCGTAGGCTGTACCGGCAACCATGAAGTTACCTCGGGCGAGTGTTCCCTGTTCGATGAGTAGTCCAACGACAGCACCACGCCCTGTCTCCATGTGCGACTCGATGACGAGGCCTTCAGCGGGCACGTCGACATCAGCCTTGAGCTCTTCGAGGTCAGCCGTCAGGAGGACCATATCAAGTAGCTTGTCGAGGTTGTCACCACGTTTGGCACTGATTGGAACCATAATGACATCACCACCCCATTCTTCTGGGTTGAGGTTGTGCTCGCTAGCGAGTTGCGCCTTGACCATGTCTGGATTGGCAGCTTCTTTGTCGATCTTGTTAATCGCAACGACAATTTTGGCATTTGCTTCACGAGCAAAACGAATTGCCTCGATCGTCTGAGGCTTCACACCATCATCTGCGGCCACAACGATAATAACGACGTCTGTGAGGGCCGCACCGTGCTGACGAAGCGCAGCGAAAGCTTCGTGACCAGGCGTGTCGAGAAGCGTAATCGGACGACCCTTACGAATCGTCTGATACGCGCTAATGTGCTGAGTAATTCCGCCAGCCTCGCCTTCAACCACCTTGGTGTCGAGAATTGCATCGAGCAAGCTCGTCTTACCGTGGTCGACGTGGCCCATGACAGCCACGATCGGTGGACGCTCGGTAGCGGTGTCAGAAACAACCCGTTCTTTCTGTGCTGGCGCAGATGATTCTACGCGACGCTCGATTTTGACATCGAGGCCAAGCTCCTCAACGATAATCTCTGCCGTTTCGACATCGATTCGCTGGTTGATAGTTGCTACGATTCCGTTCTTGAACAACTCGCCGACGAGTTGCACCACTGGAAGGTTTAGCTTTTCGGCCAATTCTCCAACAGTAATCGAACCTGAAAGCGAAAGAACTTTTTGGGTTGAATCTGCCATGAACGCTCGTTCCTTTCTGCTCGCCGCTTCAAGGAGCGAGCGTTTATTAATTACTCATTACTTTTTCTTTTTGTCAGCGAGGCTGAGAGAAATCTTGCGGTTGTCTTTGTCGATATCGAGGACAATGAACTCTTTGCGTTCGTTCAATGTGAAGACCTTTTCAGGGTCAACGCCTTCACCGCCGCCAAGCTCTGAGATGTGTACGAGAGCTTCAACAGCTGGGCTGAGCTGAACAAATGCGCCGAATGGAGTGATACGAGTGACCGTACCTTCTACCTTGTCGCCCTTAGCGAACTTCTCGACTTCTGAAATCCATGGGTCTGGAGTCAGTTGCTTCATGCTGAGGCTGAGGCGATCCTTGTCGATAGCGATGATCTTCGCTTCGACCGTCTGACCAACCTTGACGTAGTCGCCAGGGTTAGAGACACGCTCCCAGCTGATTTCTGAAATGTGGATCAGGCCTTCGATACCGTCAACGTTGACGAATGCACCGAAGTCAACAACACCAGTGACGACGCCCTTGACGGTGTCACCAACAGCGAGTTTTTCGAAGCGTTCTGCGAGGCCGTCCTTGATAGCTTCCTTCTCAGAGAAGATAAGCTTGTTTGCCTTGCGGTCACAGTCAAGGATACGAACCTTGAGCGGCTGTGAAACGAGTGCGTTCAAACGAGCAAGGATTTCATCCTTGTCAGCAGAACCGACACGTGGGTAGTGTTCAGCAGAAAGCTGTGAAACAGGAAGGAAGCCACGAACACCTTCGTATTCGATAAGCAGACCACCACGGTTGGCGTCATATGCTTCAACTTCGATGATTTCTTCAGCAGCCATCTTGGCGGTTGCTTCTTCCCAACCCTTGTCTTTTGCTGCCTTGCGGAGCGAAAGAAGGCTGTAACCATTGTCGAGTTCAGTGTCGATAATGCTTGCAGTTACCTCGTCACCATCGACGAGCTTGCGACCGAAGCCAACTTCACGGCGTGGTACGAGACCGATACCGAATGGGCCAAGATCGATTAATACTTCGTGTTTTTTGACAGATAGAACTGTCCCGTTGATTGTTTCGCCACTGACGAGATGTGCTGCGCCCTCTGATGAGCCCGCGAGCAGATCGTCCATAGTGACAGATGCGGCTTTTGCCATAAGTCTAAGTTAGACCTCTCTGTTAATTAATATTGTCGTGACATTACAAAAAGAAACGTCGAGCGATTACTGTCTATTGTACCCGAGAAGTGAACAGATGTCAAAGAGTTAGCTCTGGCGCGAACGCTGGTAGGCGACAAATGCACCAGTGAGCATGGCGGGGCCAAGTGCGGTCAGGATGGCATCAGCTGGACCGGTCTCTGGCAGCTCAGTTGCGGCATCGCTCGCCGATGAAGTAGCGGTCAACTCGTCCACTGGTGTGTCTACCACTTCATCGGTTGACGACGTGCTGCCGTCATCGGTCGAGGCCTCAGTTTGGCCTGCAGATTCGTCCGTCGTGACGTCTTCCGTAGCTGTTTCTTCCGCGTCCGTGTTAGCAACGACTGCGTCGCCACTTTCATTGCCGCCCAGGCCGAGGAAACTCCCCTGTCGCAGGCTATATAGTCCACCAATCACTACTACAGCTAGTACCAAGCCCACCACGACGAAGCTGACATTTTCTCCCTTGCGTGTCATCGCTATCCTCTCGCAGTTATATTTGCCTTCCATTATATCGCTAAGCCGACAGAGGCGCAAACTGCGTGTTCTGTGCTACACTGCTAGTATGATTATAGCTGTCGATACCGGAGGGACGAAGACGCTGATCGAGGCGTTCGACCACGACGGAACAAAAACGTTTGTTACAAAATTTGCTACCCCGCGAGCACCCGAAGAGTACATCAAAGCCGTGTCCGAAGCGGTACTTGCTTTTACGGCAGCGGAGAATATCGACTGCCTATCGATCGCCATACCTGGCCCGATGCGCGATGGCAAGCTCCTCTGGGCGATCAATCTCGGCTGGTCATCACTCGATATCGTTGAACTCTTCCGCGGCAGCTTCCCGAATACAAAAATTGTGTTCGCCAACGACGCAATGCTGGGCGGTCTCGCCGAAGCACGAGCAATCGAGACGCCACCTGCATTGTCGCTCTACCTCACCCTCAGCACCGGTGTCGGCGGTGGCCTCGCGGCGAACGGTCGTCTCTTGCCGGGCCTGAGTATCTTCGAGGCAGGCCAAATCCATACCGAGCACAATGGACAACTTCAGCGCTGGGAAGACTTTGCCAGCGGCCATAACTTCTACGAACGTTACCAACAATACGGCGCAGACGTCGACGACCCTGCCGTGTGGCAAGATTATGCACAGCGTGTCGCGACCGGACTCCTGGTCATTATCCCGATGCTCAGCCCTGATCGCGTCATCATCGGTGGCAGCATGGGCACGCACTATCACAAATACGGCCAGTTCCTCGAGGAAATCCTCCAGAGACAACTACCAATCCACATGCAACACACGCAGATCACACAGGCCAAAAATCCTGAGGAGGCTGTCATTTATGGCTGCTACTACAACGCAATCGACGCCCTTGCTGGCTAATCAGCTGCAAGCCGCCTACCCCGAATACACATTCACAGCCAGTGAACGTTTTTCATGGAATCCTGTCAGCAAGACGGTGTCCTATCAGGCTGATGGCGATCCGGCCCGACTCCTGCACGAACTGGGGCACGCACTGCTTGGTCACCACGTCTACCGACGCGACGTCGAACTCGTGAAAATGGAGAGCGACGCATGGCAAAAAGCATCCGAAATCGCCGCCGAATACGCGACAAATGTCAGTGAAGCATCCATCGAGGAGCACATGGACACCTATCGTGACTGGCTTCATGCGCGCAGCACCTGCCCTAGTTGCGAGGCAAACGGCATCCAGAGCGATGTCGACCACTATAGATGCCTCGAATGCGAAACAACCTGGCGCGTCAACGAAGCGCGCACCTGCGGCCTCAAACGCTACATCGACCAATAAAAATACGCTTCCAACCGAAAGCGTATTTTTGAGTGAACTGATCTATCTACTACGCAGTAGTTTTTGCTTTGCCGCGACGCGAGATACGACCGCCCTTTGCACCAGCGATACGAGCGAGTTCAGGGTTGGCAGCGAAGCCACCAGTGTTGCTTGCCTTGCCGCCCTTTGCGCCAATCTTTGCGTAAAAGTTAGGGTCTTTTTGTAGGTTCTTTGCTGCAGCCTTCTGGCCACCGGCTTTTGTACCAGCCATAGAGTTTTCCTCCGTATTAAAAAGTTTTCCACGCCATTTCTGACCGGAAAACCCTCATTATTCCTCGCACACATGTTGTGCTATGTTTTTATATTAGCATAAGCCTTGCTTTTTGTCAACGTTTACATAAGCGCATTTTATTGTAATAAAACTGTTGCGCTTATATCACTCGTGGTATACAATTATGGATGCACCTGTTTGAATCTCTCAAACCTACGAGATTCACCACAACCAAAAGAGATTCCCGCCTTCTGCGAGATCCGAGAATCCACCACAAAAATGACCCGCCTGCGAGACGGGTCATTTTCTTATAGCCTTAAGACTACTACTTGCGGTTTTTTCGAGACTTGTCAACAACAGCCAAATCTGCAGCAAGCTGCCAGACCGCGAGCTTGGTTGCCACCTCACCTTCGGTCAGCTGTCGAGTGGTACCCGCTGGATTACCACTGGTCTTCTCCTCGCAATGCACTACTTCATCACCTTGAGTCCATTTATAGAAATTGCCGAAACCATGTTCCTGAGCGTTCGGATTGGTAGAAATCTCGTAAGATACCACACCATGTTCATCCGTATTAGAGCGAAAAACCGAGCCAACCGTTGGCATATAGCGCTCATTTGACGTATCATTTGAGTCCGCATTGGGCTGAGAGCTGGCAAGTACGCCTTCCATCATCGAACTCATCTCGCTCACCATATCACCGTAGGAATCGCGCTCGATATCACCCATCGTGTCCCAGAAACGCTGAGTGGCTTCCCTGGGATCGCTTTCGGCGCCATCTGCGGCGCTATCAAGCGCAGCTCTCAGTGCCCGGTCACACATAGCCCATCGATTAGCACCATTCCATTGTGCTAGCTCAGAATAAAACTCGCCTTTTGCTTGGAGCCACGTGCCCCCATCTTTCGCATATCCGTCCAGTGCCGCCCCTATGGACTGATCCGCTAGCTCGAAGTCAATTTCATGGCTTGCCAGTACATCTCGTGGATCGGCCACTCTATCGTCGGCGTCTCTGTCACGGTGCATATGTCCTGGGCGCAACAAATCCATCAAAGCAGCGCCACCCCGGCGGCCTAAACCTCTGCCATTACGACCCGGGCGAGTTTCGATTTTATCAATAGAGCTCATCTTTTTACCTATCTATATGTTTTATTGATTTTATATATATTATACTCCAGATTTTCTATTTTGTCAATTCCACCTCGGCAACCAGGCCGCTGATCCTCCTATTCAGGGGGTCTTTCTATAGTTCAATATCGTGCTAGTTTGCCATGATTCAACCACAGCAGTGTGCCTATGTGATATTTGCTATACTGATATCCATGCAGGCTCTCGGTGCCCTATCCATACTGATATTAACGTTCGGCCTTATCGTAATTCCCGTAGCATGGCCACTCGACATCAAGCATACTTTTAGTCAGCATGTTGCCCGACACAAGGCGAGCATCACTTACTACATTGCGCTCTTTTCGGTCTTCCTGGTAGCATTTTCCGTGTTTTATATTGGATGGTTCATCCCGACCCTGCAATTACCTTTTTACACTTCCATTCTCTACTGCGTGGCGATGATTACTCAATATACCTGCACCTTCATACCCGAAATCGGCGGCATGAAGAGCGTACTACACCGTATACTGGCCGCAACGTCAGCGTTTACGCTCATCCCGTTGACTCTCGCCCTCTTAACTATTCCTAGTCCAGCAATGCGAGTTACCGTACTCGCCTCCGTATCTATCATGATTATACTGCCGATTATCTTTTTGCATAAAAGGCTTAAAAGATACCTCGGGGAATCATATCTTATCCAGGCGCTTTACTATGCAGCATTCTTCACACCGGTACTCATTGCGACATATACACAGAGTTAGATGCCACACATAAATCAAAACGCCATCCTGCCTGGATGGCGTTTTGATTTATACTTTTGGAATCTGCCAAGATGACCCGCCTGGAGGACTGGTCGTCTTTTATATTTGACTAAGCGAGATTTGAATTTAGCTATTCTTACTAACTTTAGCCAAAACATTTTGCCTGTCGCCCACTTGAATGGTTGATCGACCGCCACGACGCATAGGCCCCGTGCCCTCCCAGTTATGCCTTGCAGCTGCCCTGCCCACAGAAGAGCTAGAGTGCCCGCCACCAATAGAATGAGAATTAGCTTCTTTTACTGCATCGCTTACTGAGCTATACGCCCGCCACCGACGTGCCAATTTTACTGTAGCATCGGTAGTAGCATTATCGCGAGCCATTACCAAGAGTTGTGCCCCGGCCATGAGCCTATCTCTGATATTATCCTTGTCCGAATCGAGCGCAAGAACACCATGCCTCTGATGCAATTCAGCGATCGCATCCAAATCGAGCTCCGTATCTCCGGTGGCATCTATGATACCGACTAGCCTTAAGGCGTTTTCACCCGTATGACGTCTGACTTTTTTCATTAATCTCAGAGTTTGGCTCAGACTGATCCTCAACATCAACTATATGAGTGGCGAAGTTTGCCCAAGCTAGAGAATGATCTTGTCGACTGGGGTCACGAGGTTCCTGGCGTGCACCAGACTGAAGCGACTGCACTTTCTTGCTAGCCTCCATGAAGTCTAGTGCTTCCTGGTCAAAGATTATCTCTTTTTGTGTCATTTTCTTCATACTGATTCTGCCTTTGTTGGTTTTGTAATTAGTATGATTGAAATAATAGCATTATTTTCCAAAAAGTCAATACCAAGAGAAAAAGACCATCCTGTTCGGATGGTCTTTTTATAATTCGGCACCGTGCTAGTTTCCCACGATTGCAGTATAATCGCCGCTGAGAGGCTTAACTTCTGTGTTCGGAATGAGAACAGGTGTTTCCCTCACGCCATGGGCACCGAAGAGGGGGTTTGAAGCGCTTGGTCCCGTTTAACTCCACGGTGGGCCAAACCCCTTCTTCGATGTCAATGCTAGCTACGGATTTTGTAAAATTGACTTGGTGACATGCACCAATTACTAGTTAAGTCTACCTCGTCACCTACGTCTATGCAAGCATAAACACTCGGTGACAAGGACATAAAAAGGCAATGGGACTATTAGTATGCTTCAGCTCCATATATTACTATACTTCCACCTTGCACCTATCAAACAGATCATCTTTCTGTGTCCTCATAGGGAAATCTAATCTTGAAGTTGGCTTCGCGCTTAATATGCTTTCAGCGCTTATCTCATCCGAACATAGCTACTCGACAATGCAGCAGGTGGCCACAATCGATACACCAGAGGTTCGTCCGCCCCGGTCCTCTCGTACTAGGGGTAGATCTTCTCAAATTTCCTAACGTCCATACCGGATATAAACCGAACTGTCTCACGAC